>NZ_BDBA01000123.1 GCF_001612745.1 Nocardia amamiensis NBRC 102102
AGTGCAGGCAGGGCCGCACGGTCGAGCTTGCCGTTCGCAGTCAGAGGCATAGCAGCGAGCTCGATGAACACCGACGGCACCATGTAATCGGGGAGATCGGTGGACAAGTCGGCCCGCAACATAGCTGCGGTGACCGGGCGAGCTGTGTCGGCGACGTAGTAGCCGACCAGGCGCAGTCCGTCGCGACTGTTGGCTTGACCGGTCACTGCGCAGTCGGTGACCCCGGGTATGGCGGCCAGGTGGGCCTCGACCTCCCCCAATTCCACGCGGTGGCCACGGATTTTGACCTGATCGTCTACCCTGCCAAGGAACTCGAGGTCGCCGTCGGGCCGATATCGTGCTAAGTCTCCCGTGCGGTACAAACGGGCGCCGCGAGTCTCGGTGAACGGGTCGGCAACGAAGTGTCGCGCAGTCAGTTCGGGACGCCCTAGATAGCCCCGAGCTACCCCTGTGCCACCGAGATACAGCTCGCCCATCACCCCCACCCCGACCGGCTCCATTGACTCGTCCAACACATATACGGTGGTGTTCCACAGTGGACGCCCGATCGGCACCAGATCGTGTTCCGTGTCGCCGCAGTGATGTGCGGTGACATCGATGGCGGCCTCGGTGGGCCCGTACAGGTTGTGCACGATGTCGCCGAAATGAGTGCGGGCTGCGTTCGCCACCGCGGCCGGCAGGACTTCGCCGCTGCAGACAACGCGCCGTAACGTCGGGGCCGCCGGGGGTTGGTGGTCGAGGAATGAGTGCAGCATCGTCGGCACGAAGTGCACGGTCGTGATTCGCTGCGAGACCATCGTGCGGGCGAGGTAGTGCGGGTCGCGTTGCCCACCAGGACGGGCCATGTGCATGCGAGCACCGACCAGCAACGGCACCAAGATTTCCCACACCGAGACATCGAAACCGAACGATGTCTTCTGCAACACCACATCTGTCGCGTCCAACCTGAAGTGGTCTCGCATCCACAACAACCGGTTCAACAGGCCACGATGCTCGTTCACGACGCCTTTCGGTCGTCCGGTCGAACCCGACGTGTAGATGACATACGCCGAATCCCTCGGCCCAGGTCCTTGCAGAACCTGATCCATGCGGGCAGCGGCGAGGAGACTGGGCCAGTCGCTGTCGATGGCGACGGCCGTGGTCGACCAGGGTTCGGGCAGCACCGATCGCAGTGGTTCGTGTGTCAGGACATGTTGTGTCGCGGTGTCGCGCAGCATGAACGCGAGCCGGTCCGGCGGATAGGCCGGGTCGAGCGGGAGGTAGGCACCGCCTGCTTTCAATACCGCTATTACCGCGACCGCCATGTCTGCACTCCGATCGAGGCAGATCCCGACGATCGATTCGCAGTCGACGCCCCGCGACCGGAGAAGTCGAGCCAGCGTCTCCGAACGCTCGTCGAGTTCGGCATAGGTCAACGAGCCCGACTCGTCGGTGCTGACCGCGCGCGCCTGCGGGGTGGCTTCTACCTGGGCCCGGAACAGATCCACCACTGTCCGGTCATCGACCGCGACGGCGGGGCCGTTCCACATGCGCAGGACAAGTTCGCGTTCTAGATCTGGAAGTGCGTGCACCGCACGGAGGTTGACCTCAGGGTCGGCAGCTACGCGCTGCACAGCGGTGACGAAGTGCTGTGCAAGTCGGTCGATGGTGTCGTGATCGAACAATGCGGTCGCGTAGACGAACTTCAACTGCAGCTGACCCTCGCTGTCGAGCCAAATCTGGAAATTCAGATCGACTTGGGCGCCCTCATCGAGTTCGAGTTCGGCCACTGTGGCGGCGCCGAGGGCGAGTTGGGCGGCGGGGTCGGTCTCAGGGCCTCCGAGGAAGGCGAAAAGCAATTGGAAGATCGGGTTGCGGGAAGGATCCCGGGCGACGTCGAGTGCACTCACCAATTCCTCGAACGGCATGTCTTGATGCCGCAATGCATGCAGGACAGTGTCTTTCACCGATCCCAACAGTTCTCGGAAGGTCCTGTCGGGCGTGACCTGGGTGCGCAGGACGACGGTGTTGACGAACAGGCCGACCAGGTCTTCCCATTCCCGCCGGGCGCGGCCGGACACGGGTGTCCCCAACACGACTTCCGTGCCGCCGGTGCGGGCGGCGACCACGGCGCAGTAGATCGATAGCAAGAACACGAACGGGGTCACCGCTTCCCGTCGTGCCCTGGTCAGCGCCTGTTCGGTGAGGTCGGCGTCCAGGCTCAGTCGAAGGCTACGGCCTGCATTGCTCTGCATGCGTGGTCGTCGATGATCGGTCGGTAGTTCAGTCGGCACCAGGCCGTCCAGTTGCTCACGCCAGTAGGCGGTGTCGTGCTCGCGCGTGGCTGCCCACTGTTCGCGTTGCCAGGACGCGAAATCGGTGTACTGCCACATCGCCGAGGTGTCGGCGCGGGAGTGCTCGCCGCGCAGGGATTGCTGGTAGACGGTTGAGAGATCCCTGCAGAGCACTGCGGTTGACCAGCCGTCGGTAACCGCATGGTGAAACGACATGACCAGCACGCCGTCACCGGGTCGGAGCTCGATCCAGCCGAATCGACACAGCGGCCCGTCGGCCAGTTCGAACGGCTGCCCGGCGAACTCTTGCGCCCACCGCACAGCCCAGGACCACCGGTCTTGCCCTGTCTCGCCCACTGCGCGGACCACGCGCACGTCGGCGGTGGGGACGCTGTCCAGCAACTGAGCCGTGACTCCGTGGTCACCGGAGCGCAACACGGTCCGCAGCACGTGGTGCCGATCCACCACCGCGCGAACAGCACTCCGCAAAGCGTTCAAGTCCACTGCTCCGGCCACACGCAACGCCAACGGCACCACGTACGCTGAACCCGCACCCAACTGATCCAGGAACCACATGCGTTCCTGCGCGACGGACACCACCGTCAGCGCCTGGCCCAATAGGCCCGATGTCTCCTGAGGTGCCGGGAATGCCGTTGTGACTGAGTGGGCGGGACTAACGGCCGCCCTGTCAGGTTCGGGCTCGCCAGGCCCTCTGGTGTGTTCGTGGTTTGCCTCGATCTCGCGGGCGTAGTCGGCGATGGTGTCCACCTCGAACAGGCGACCTGCGTGTGGTGCTCGACCGAACAGTTCTCGCACGCGGCTGGTCACCTGGAGCGCGAGCAGGGAGTTGCCGCCCATCTCGGTGAAGCTCTGGGCGCTGTCGATCGGGTCGGCATCAAGCACATCCAGCAGGATCGAGCGAAGACCCGGCGGCAGCAGACCGTCTGTTCGCTCGCGGGTGCGCGCCGATGTCGTCGGTTGCCGGGGTGCCGGCGCATTCGGTACGTCCCCGGGTGAGTGCGGTTCCGCGATGTGACCGGTGAGGTCCGGGGTCTGGATCCAGTGGTGTTCACAGGCGAAGGACCGCGCGGGAAGGGGAAACGGGGGCCGGTGGTCACGGGCGGTCGGTCTGTCGATCAAGCCGGCCTCCCATAGCCTGTCGAGCCCCTGAGCAACGGCGGCGGTTTCGTCGCTGGCGTGGACCATGGTGTTTAGCGCGACGACGCGAAGGCCGGGGCCCGCAGCCGATCCGAGCAGATCGGTGAGGGTGTGCCCGGGGCCGGCTTCGATCACGACCGCGGGTGGACCCGACGACAGGCGTTCGATGACGGTGTCGAACCGCACCGGGTGCCGCGCGTGCAGGGCCCAGTAGTCGGGCGGCAACTGATCGCCCGAGCGGTAGACCTGGCCGTCGACGCTACTGACCACCGCAATGTCGCCGATGCGCATCCCGAGCGGAGAGGCCGCGTCGAGCAACTGCGGGCCTGCCGCGGCCACTGCGCGGGAGTGGAACGCGTAGGGAGATCGCAACCGTACGCACCGGATCCCTCGCCGTTCGGCGTCCTTTTCGAAATCGATGACCTGCGGGAGCGGACCTGAGACCACGACCTGACCGCGCCGGTTCACTGCGGCGACGTCGAGATCCGGGCCGAGTATCGACTCTGCTGTCGGCAGGTCAGCGAGAACCGCGGTCATGGCGCCCCGTGCCACCGCGTCGAGGAGTTCGCCTCGCCGGCAGACGAAGTCGAGACCAGTCGCGGCGTCGAACACGCCAGCTGTCGTCATGGCGGCAAGTTCGCCGACACTATGGCCGACCACCATCGACGCAACGACACTATGGGCACGCAGTGTGGCAGCCAGGCCGATGCCGATGAGATACAGAGCGGCTTGCTCGTAGCATTCGGGCAGGTCGCGATCATCAGCGAAGTAGCCGGACAACACAGCGGCGGCAGGATGGCTCGCCGAACCGATAGTGGCGCGGACCTCGGAGCCGAATGCCGAGTCGGCGCGATACAACTCTCGCCCTGCGTTCGGCTCGAACGAGCCTTGTCCAGGGAACATCAGCACAACGTCCGTCGCGTCCGCGACAACCGAGTGAGCACGTACACGACGCAGTCTGTCGACGACCGGTCCCGCAGACGTCGCGACGGCTGCTCGACACGACAAGGCGGGAAGCCAGGCGGACGCATCGGTCAAGGCGCGCAGGTGATCTGGATGCCGTTGCAGATGGTCGCCGATCCGGCGCGCCGTGGCCTCGACCGCTGAAGCCGAACTGCCCGACAGATACAAGGTGCCTGGCTCGGCTGTTGCACCCGGAGAACCGGACAGCGCCGAGTAGTCCTGTGGCGGTGCCGCGACGATGATGTGGCAGTTGGATCCGCCGAAGCCCAGGGAGCTGACAGCGGCGGCCCGGGTCGCAAGTTCAAAGGGTCGTGACGTATCGGCGAACCACAGTCTGGGCCCCAGGTCGATGTCGGGGTTGAGGTGGTTGATGTGGTGTGATGGTGGGATCCGGTCGGCTGACACGGCCAGTACGATCTTGATCAGCCCGGCGATGCCGGCGGCGGCGTCGAGGTGGCCGATGTGGGCTTTCACTGCGCCGAGGTAGCAGGGCGGGCCGTCGGTGTCGCCGTACACCTCGCGCAGCACCCGGGCCTCGACCGGGTCACCGGCACGGGTGGCTGTTCCATGTGTCTCGACGTACTCGATGTCGCTTGCTTTCAGCCCGGATAGTTCGAGGGCCTCGGTCACGGCCCGGAACTGGCCCTGGGCTGAGGGCGCGGTGAACGATGCGCGGTGCGACCCGTCGTTGTTCACCGCGCTGCCGACGATGACCGCGTATACGCGGTCACCGTCATCGAGGGCCGATTGGAGCCGTTTGAGGACGACGACACCGCCGCCGCTGCCGGGCACAGTGCCATCGGCGGCGGCGTCGAAAGGACGACAGTGCCCGGTTCGGGACATCAGTCCGTCCACAGCGGAGTACGGCTCCGTTTCGTCGAGATCCACTGTGGCACCGCCAGCAACGGCGACGTCGCACTCGTAGGACAGCAGCGACCCGACCGCGGTGTGTACCGCGGTCAGCGAACTGGAACAGGCGGACTGGATCAGCATGCTGGGGCCGGTGAACCCGAACAGGTGCGACACCTTCATGGGGAAGAAGTCGCGTTGGGAATTGAGGGAGATCAGTTGGGTGCCATACCGGCGGACGGTGTCGCGGTCGAACTTCAGCCTTTCGTAGTAGTCGCTGTTGCCCGCCGACACGAACACCCCGCACGCGAGGTGCCCCGAGCGCGGATCCAAGCCCGCGTCCTCCAGGGCCGACCACGTCGACCGCAACAGCACCCGCAACTGCGGGTCGAGTAGGCGAAGTTCTTGCCGGGCCAGCGCGGGGAACAGATGCGGGTCGAACATGTCGACCGGGTGACCAAGGCGCCCGCGCGCCGCGACAGTCGCCAGGTCACAGTCACCATCCCACCGTGTGATGCAGTCCGTGCCCGCCATGAGGTTGTCCCAGTAAGCGGCGATGTCGGGAGCCCCGGGGAACGTGCCGCCGAGACCCACGACAGCAATGTGATTGTCTGCGTTCACTTCCTGGGCCTCCTGGC
The DNA here is from genome assembly GCF_001612745.1 of Nocardia amamiensis NBRC 102102. Lineage (GTDB taxonomy): Bacteria > Actinomycetota > Actinomycetes > Mycobacteriales > Mycobacteriaceae > Nocardia > Nocardia amamiensis. The sequence goes on from NZ_BDBA01000123.1 coordinate 5,882, forward strand.
CTGCCTGCGTTGCCGCGCGCGTTGTCGACTCACGTCGCGATGCTCGCTGAGCCGGTCACCACCCACGGATGCGGCATGCGCCAACCGGGACAGCGTCGAGTGCTGAAATATGTCGGAGACTTCAAGGTTCAGCCCGGCCTGGGCGGCGCGTTCCACCACGGTGACGATGAGGATCGAGTCACCGCCGAGCGCGAAAAAGTTGTCGTCGGCGCCGACGGCGCCGATGTCCAGCACCTCAGCCCAGATCCGGGCCAACAGTTTCTCGGGCTCGGTGGCGGGTGCGACGTAGTCGACTCCGAGTTGGGAACGGCCCTCGGGCGCGGGCAACGCCGCAGAGTCGACCTTGCCGTTGACGGTCAACGGGATCGAGTCGACTTCGAGCAGAACCGATGGCACGGCGTAGTCGGGCAGCACCGCCGCGAGCCGAGCGCGGACATACCGGCCATCGACGCCACCATCACTGCCCGCGACTGGGTCCGCGACCACCGGGGTCTGTGGTTCGGCGACGTAGTAGCCGATCAGGCGCCTTCCATCCTGACTGCTGCCGCGGACGGTCACCACGCACGCATCGACACCGGGTACGGCGGCCAAGTGGGCCTGCACCTCCCCCAACTCCACTCGGTGACCGCGGATTTTGACCTGATCATCCACCCGCCCGAGGAACTGAAGAGTTCCGTCGGGCAGGTACCGAACCCGGTCCCCCGTGCGGTATAGGCGGGCGCCGGGTCTCGCGGCGAACGGGTCGGGAACGAACCGTGCCGCAGTCAACCCGGGACGACCCACGTAGCCGCGGGCCACTGCTACCCCGCCCAGGAACAGTTCCCCGATCACTCCCACCCCGACCGGACCCATCGAGCGGTTCAACACGTAGGTCGTGGTGTTCCAGATCGGCCGGCCGATCGGCACCGGATCGTGTTCGATGTCCCCACACCAGTGCGCGGTTACATCGATAGCCGCCTCGGTCGGCCCGTACAGGTTGTGCACGATGCCACCGAAGTGACTGTTCGCAGCGGCAGCGAGGGCGGCGGGCAAAGCTTCCCCACTGCAGACGACACGGCGCAGCGTGGGAACCGGCCCGGTGCGCCGACTAAGAAACGCTTTCAACATGGTGGGCACGAAGTGCACCGTCGTTACCCGCTGGGACACCAGCGTGTGTGCGAGGTACTGCGGATCGCGGTGACCACCCGGCCGCGCCATGTGCAACCGAGCACCGATCAGCAACGGGCACAGGATCTCCCACACCGAGACGTCGAAACTGAACGACGTCTTCTGCAACACCACGTCCGTCGCGTTCAGCCCGAAATAGTCCCGCATCCACAACAACCGATTCACCAACCCCTGGTGGTGATTGACGACACCTTTGGGCTGACCGGTCGAACCGGAGGTGTAGATGACGTAAGCAGCGTCCTGCGGCCCAGGCCGGTACCGAGCCAGGTCGATGCGAGCCGGTGCGACCGTGACCCCAAGTCGGTCGATGTCGACAGCGCCATCGCTCCACGGCAGCGGTAGCCGCGACCGCAGACTTGCGTTTGTCACGACCAGGACAGCAGCGGAGTCCCGCAACATGAGCGCCAACCTGTCAATAGGGTAGTCCGGGTCCAACGGCAGATACGCCGCACCTGCCTTCAACACCGCCATCAGTGCAACCACCATGGCCCCACCTCGGTCAAGGCAGATACCGACAATCGACTCACGGCCAACACCTCGCGATCGAAGGACGTGAGCTAGCACCTCCGAGAGCTCGTCGAGTTCGGTGTAGGTCAACGAGCCGGAGTTATCGGTGCTGATCGCGCAGGCCGCCGGGGTCGCCGCGACCTGCCCCCGGAACAGATCCACCACCGTCCGCTCACCGACTGCAGCGGTGGTGCGATTCCACGCGCGCACCACCAGCTCGCGTTCGGAGTTCGGAAGTGCCTGCAGGGCAAGCACATCTATCTCCGGATCGGTGATCACCCGACGCAACGAAGTGACGAAATGGTCCGCGAGCCGCGCGATGGTGTCGTGCTCAAACAACGCGGTCGCATAGATGAACTTCAGCTGGAGCCGACCCATGGTGTCCAGCCAGATCTGGAGATTCAGATCGACCTGGGCGCCCTCGTCGAGTTCGAGTTCGGCGACCGAACTCGACCCCAGCATGAGTTGGCCGGCCGGGTCGATGCCTTTTCCACCCAGGAAGGTGAACATCAGCCCGAACAGCGGGTTGCGGGAGGGATCACGGGCAACATCAAGCTCCCGCACCAGTTCCTCGAAGGGCAACTCCTGATGCCGTAACGCCTGCAGGACAGTTTCTTTCACCGATACCAACAGCTCACGAAACGCGGCATGCGGATCCACGCGGGCACGCAGTACGACAGTGTTGACGAACAACCCGACCAGCTCTTCCCACTCCCGCCGCGCGCGCCCCGACACCGGCGTGCCCAACACCACCTCCATGGCACCAGCTCGCGCGGCGACCACAGCGCAGTAGGTCGACAGCAGAAACACGAACGGTGTCACCGCTTCCCGACCGGCACACTCCGCTACCTGCCGGGACAGATCGGGATCCACACTCACCCGAAGAGTCCGGCCCGCAAACTGTTGAACCTGCGGCCGCGGGCGGTCGGTTGGGAGCTCCGTCGTGGGCAACGTCGCCAGCTGCCGACGCCAGTAGGCTGCGTCGTGCTGCCGTGATGACTCAAGCCGTTCGCGCTGCCAGGAAGCAAAATCCGAATACTGGAGCCTTCCCGCGGAGTCCGGCACCGCGACCGCCGCGCCGACGTAGTTCGCATATGCGGACGACAGCTCCCGACACAGCAGGCCCAACGACGAGCCGTCAACAACTGCGTGGTGAAATGACATCACCAGCACTGCGTCATCGGGGTCGAGTTCGACCCAGCCGAACCGACACAACGGCCCCTCCCCCAGATCGAACGGCTCACTGGCAAACTCCTGCACCCACCGCACAGCCCACGCCCACCGGTCCTGGCCTGTCTCCCCCACTGCGCGCCTAACGTGCAGCTCACCAGGATCGATCGTGCTCGGCAGAGATGTCAGTCGACTGTCGCGGAAGCGCAGCACCGTCCGCAGCACGTGATTGCGGTTCACCACCGCGCGAATAGCGCCACGCACAGCATCTATGTGCACGGCGCCGGTCACACGGAGCGCCAACGGCACCACATACGCCGAACCCGCCCCCAACTGATCCAGAAACCACATCCGCTCCTGCGCGAACGACACCACCGGAGCCCCACCCCGACCATGGCTCGACAATCCCGGGCTCACTCGTGCGGAAGCGGGGTCTGTCAGGCGCGCGGCAATGTGTCGAAGAGTCACGTCGCCCACGATCAGGTCGTTCCAATCGATTCGCGCGCCGAACACTGCGCCAGTACGGGCACCGACCGCCATCGCGGCCAGCGAGTCACCGCCGAGCTCGACAAAGGAGTCCTCGGCACCGACGTCATCGACGTCGAGGACCTCGGCCCAGATTCGGGCCAAGAGCTTTTCGGGTTCGGTAGCGGGCTCGACGTAGCGTGCGCGGCGGGAACAATAGTCCTGCGGGGCGGGCAGAGCCGAGCGGTCGATCTTCCCGTTCGGGGTCAACGGGAGGACATCCAGTTCGATCAGCACCGACGGCACCGCGTAGTTGGGCAACAGTGCTGCCAGCTGAGCGCGGAGGTAGCCAGCATCCACACGACCAGTAGGCCCAGCGGCGGTGATTGTAGTTGGTGGAACGGCAGTTTCATCGGCAACGTAGTAGCCGACCAGCCGATGCCCACCGCGGCCGTCATCGCGGGCGGTCACCGCGCACCCGGTCACCCCGGACACTGCCGCCAAACACGCCTCGACCTCCCCGAGCTCCACGCGGTAACCACGAATCTTGACCTGATCATCGACCCGTCCCAAGAATTCGAAGGTGCCGTCGGGCAATGAACGGGCGCGATCCCCCGTGCGATACAACCGGGCACCGGGAACCCGCCCGAAGGGGTCGGGAACAAACCGTTCCGCCGTCAACCGAGTCCGCCCCAGGTAACCGCGAGCCACCCCGGCTCCGGCAACGAACAGCTCGCCAGGCACTCCCACACCGACGGGCTTCATCGCCGCATCCAACAGGTGCAAACGTGCATCCCCGATACAGGTGCCGAGCGGTACGTGGGTCAGATCCAGGTCGGGATCGGGAATATCCTGCTCCTCGAGCAAGGAACTGGTGATCGTTGCCTCGGTGAGGCCATATGCGAATACCGTCCGTGCCCCCGGCGGGCGGACCTGTCTCCAAGTGTGGGCAGCCAGGATAGGCACAGGCTCGCTACCCACCACGACCAGGCGTGCGCACTCCGGCAGCCGAACCTCGCCCCGTTCGCTCGCCGCGACCAAGTGCAGCCAGACTGCGGTGGGAATGTTGACTGCGGTACAGCGATGTCGTTCCACGGTCGCGACCAGGGGCTCGGCCGCCAGTTCTGCTCGGTCGACCCTGACGATCACCCCGCCCGCCGCCGCGGTCGGCAGCGTCTCCTCAAGAAAGACGTCGAAGGACGTATTGGCAATCGACAGGACTCGATCAGTCGACCGGATGTCGTATGCGCGGACGAGGGCATCGACGAGCTGGTTGAGGCCGGCGTGCGTGCACTCGACGCCCTTGGGCTGGCCGGTCGAACCGGAGGTGTAGATCACGTAGGCGACGTCGTCAAGCTGTGGGCTCGTGCGCTGCTCAAGGTTCCACCCATAGTCCTCGTGCATATCCAGGCGCGGATCTATGACGGACGACGTCTCGTTGCTCCACACGTCAGTGATCAGCGGTGCGCCTGGCAATTCCGATCGCAGGATCTGCTCCCGCCGCACCGACGGGAGCCGGGGCGACACGAGTACCGGCACAGCGCCCACCGCGTGACAGGCCAGAACGTTGATCAGTTGGTCTGTA
>NZ_BDBA01000124.1 GCF_001612745.1 Nocardia amamiensis NBRC 102102
GGGTCATAGAGCCACCGGCAGGTAACGCGACAGGCCGTGCCCGAGCAGGAGCGCCATCCGTATCCGCGCCTTGTGCAAGTCCAACACCGGCTCGACGATCACACCTGCGCACTCGAGGTCGTCCCACATGTCCGGGTAGTGGACGCGATCTATGCCGAGTCCTCGCGGTGGCCGCGCTACCACGACAACGGGTTTCGAGGCGGCAATGTGGCACAGATACTTCCTGGCGGTCGGCGGCACCATCGCCAGTCCGGGTGCTTCCGCGACAAGCGCATCCGCGCGGAAGTCATCGAAGTCAGCCAGGTACGGTTCAGTTCCCAGGGCGAAGGTGGCAACCCTAGCCAGCGGAAGGCAAGAGGGAACACCGGAAGCGTCCATGTGAACACGGCGATGCCCGTGCCGCACCACTGCGCCGCCAGTGATAGTGGCGACCGCCCCTCCGTGTCGTGCGGCGAACCCATCCGCTCGATTGGCGTTCTCCTTATAGCAGTCCAGGGCCGAATAGACCATCGAGCCGATGGCGACAACCGTGCCCAGCCCCTCAGTCGAGGTCGACACCATCAGTGCCGCTTTCAAGTTCGCCTCGCCGTCCGCGCTGGGTGACCATCGTGGCCGAGTTGCGCCGGTCACAACCAGGTCCGCGTTCCCTGTGACCTCCAGCAGGAAATAGGCCAGCTCCTCGAGAGTCGCGGTGCCTGTCGTGACGACCACACGGCTACCGGCTCGGAGCTCGTCCACAGCCGCGTCCGCGATAGTTAGCCAGTCTGCAGAGTCCATCTCCCATGAGCCGAGCGAGCAGACTGCACGGGTCCGGACTGGATGGGCCAAACCCAGTGCGTGCACCAAGTCAGCACCGTCGAGATGTGTTGATCCGGTCGCGGCTATGGTTCCGCCTGTAGTGATGACGACTGCGTCACCCACCATCGAGCAACCCTTCTCTGCTCCGCTTTTTCATAGCTGTCCCGAAGGGCATTGGACCTCGGAACTTGTTGAGTAGTACCGGTTCTGGGCTCCGATCACATGACATCCTGAGTCACGCAGCAGCGAAATGTCACCCCTTTACCTCTCCACGGCATCCCATGCCGCCCGTTACGCTCGTTGCTCGATGCACTCGAGGCTGTCGGTCACCGCACCCGGTAGGGGGCGTGCTCGGCGCCATCGGACCGCAAGGCATCAGGGCGCCAGCTCAACAACGGCAGCGCGGGACAGTCGGACGCGACAATGTGCTGCCAGCCGCGGGGATCGGCCGGAAAATGGTCGTCATCGGGCAGGATCCGTCGCGCGATGTCATGGTCGAGGACCAGTACCGCTGTCACGCCCGGTGCGATCTCAACGGTGACCAGCGGCCCGTGGTCGGCGCGCATAGCCTGGTAGGCGCTGCGCGGGTCGGCGGCGAACCCCGGCCCCCATATCGGCACCGGCAGTCGGGCGAGGTCGACCGGCGGATGTGGCGGTACGGCAGACTTCCCGGTGGTCACTGGCGTTGCCTTTCATCGTGATTGGGTTGTGTGCCTTGCGCCCGTGTGCACACTTGGGCGACTAGGCGTCCGGGTCTTCTTGCGCCTGTTGGCCTGCGCTGTAGGCCGCGGCCGCGAGATACCGGCAAAAACAGCGGACCGTGGCCGGAGTGGATCACCAGGATCAACCGGGCTTCGGTGATCGACTGGAACTGCGGGTCATCTGCGGCGTAGTCGCGGTGCTTGGCAAGACACAGATCTCTGTCCACAACGGTGTTCACGCGCGCCTCCCGCAGGTGGCCGGACAGCATCCCGGGGTCACCGGCAGACGCGTTCGTGACGACGCCGATCCGGTTGCGGTCATGCGACATGAGTTGCCTCGTCCTGATCCAGCTACGGCTTGCGGGCGGTCGCGCCGTAGGCGGAGATCGGGCGGATCTCACCTACCGCGGTGTCGCCGGAGCGCCATTGGGTGATGGACACGAAGCCGGGCTCGACCATCTCCAACTCGTCGAAGACGGCTTTGATCTGCGCTTGCGGGCGAGGGGTATACGGCGTGCCGCCGGTGCGGGTGTAGTTCTCCCACAAGGTGACGTACGCCGTGCTGTCGTCGGTGCCGTCCCACATCGCCAGATAGCTGCCCGGCGGCACGGCGTCCATGACGGTGCGCACGATCCGCAGCAGCTCGTCGTAGGTCTTGGCGTGGCCGAGCACCCCCATGAACATCACCGCGATCGGCTCGTGGAAGTTCAGGACGTTCTTGGCGTCGGCGATGATCCGCTCGGAATCGTGGTAGTCGGCGTCGATATAGGCGACCAAGCCCTCCGGAGTGGTCGAAGTGAGCAGCGCCCACGCGTGCGTGAGCACCAAAGGGTCGTTGTCCACATAGACGATCCGCGACTCCGGGCAGACGGCTTGGGCGACCTCGTGGGTGTTGTGCATCGTCGGCAACCCGCAGCCGATGTCGAGGAACTGCCGCACCCCGGCCTCGCGGGCGAGGTAGCCGACCGCGCGGATGAGGAACTGCCGTGACTGCACGGCCATGGTGGTGATATCGGGGTCGACTTCGATGCCGACGTCGCCGGCGATGCGATCGATCTCGTAGAAGTCCTTGCCGCCCATCCAGTAGTTCCAGATCCGCGCCGACTGCGGGATATCGGTCCGGATGAGGGGCAATTCGTCGCCGAGTTCCGCCGCCATTTCCCTCCTCCCTCCTGCTGCTTCGACACCGCAGAACGGTGGTGACAACCAGCGTCTCGGGCAGACGCGATCAGCGACAGATGAGAGGACGCCGCACGGATATGGGGCGGCGCTCCCGCGCATCGCCGCTGGCCCAGCGGGTTTTGGGCACAGGCCGTTGCGGTGGCGGAGGCAGGCTCTCATCTTGAAATCCGGCACACGAAATGATCACCGCGTACCGGGATTAGCCGGTGTGCTCGTCAGAGTCGGATTACCGTGGGTTTGTTCACCGGGTACGTGGCAGGGGCGGATGAGAGATGGGCGACAACAGGTCTCGATTGTGCGCGCCGACGTGCGCCAAGCGCATCCGTGACACAGCTGCGGGGCAGCTGGCTGACGGGCAGCAGCCGCCCATCGAATCGCTGCATACGATCGCCAGCGAAATCGCCAGCCACTGCGGACATTCAGCATTCAAGTCTCATCGACTCGCCTGGGGATGGACTGTCGCGCAGGCGGTGGAGGAGTTCCACCAGATGTGTCGACGCAACAACCTCAAACCCCGCGGCCTGGTCGCACGCTCGTGGATGGAATGGGAGGCCGGGGCACGGCCCAGCTGGGACTACCAAGACCTGCTGTCACGGCTGTTCTCCACCAACCCCGTCACCCTCGGCTGGGCCCCCGACTACGCCCCCGCCACACCACAACCATCCGCAAATGACCTGCCTTTCGCTCGGACGCTGATGCACCTGCCGCCGGCCACCGACGTGTTCACCGGACACGATGACGAGGTCGCTCGGCTGACGGGTCTGCTGGAGAGTCCGTCCACCACCGCGGTCACGATCGCTGCGGTGTCCGGCACCGCCGGTGTGGGCAAGACCGCGCTGGCCGTCCACGTCGCCCACCAGGTCCATCAGGTGTATCCCGACGGGCAACTGTATGTCGACCTCGCCGGTACCAACCCCAGCCCGGCCAATGCGGCCGAGGTTCTCGCAGGGTTCCTGCGCGAGTTCGGTGTCGAGGGCGCCGACATTCCTGAAGGTCTCGACGAGCGCGCCCGCAAGTACCGTGGGTGTCTGGCGGGGCGTCGGGTGTTGGTCGTGCTGGACAACGCGGCCGACGAAACTCAGCTGCGGCCTTTGCTTCCCGGCACCGCCGGGTGCGCTGTCCTGGTCACCAGCCGCATACCCATCGCCACGCTGGGAGGTATGCACGTGCCTGTCGATGTTCTGCCCGACGCCGAGGCCATCGGATTGCTCTCGGCGCTCATCGGAGCCGGCCGCGCAGACGCCGAACCGGACGCGGTACGCAGGGTGGCGCGGCTGTGCGGCGGGCTTCCGCTGGCGCTGCGGATCGCGGGCGCCCGGCTGATGTCGCGCCGGAGCTGGACAGTGTCATGGTTCGCCGAGCGTCTGGCCGATGAGAGCCGCCGCCTCGATCTGCTCGCCCTGGGTGATCTGGAAGTACGTGCCTCGTTCGGGTTGAGCTATCACAGCCGCAGCGACGAGGAACAGTCCGCGTTCCGGATGCTGGCGTTGACCGCCGCGAGCTTCCCGGCGTGGAACCTCGTCGCTCTGCTCGACACCGACCTCAGCACGGCCGAGCAGCTGCTAGAAAACCTCGTCGATGCCCAACTGGTCGAGATCGCCGGACTCGATGCCACCGGCACGGTTCGCTACCGCCTGCACGATCTGATCCGCGTCTTCGCCCGCGAATGCTCCGCCCGTCACGACACCGACGAGGCGCGCCGCCACGCCGCGCGACGACTCATCAGCGACTACACCACCGCCGTGCAAACCGCGGCCTCGATCCTGCACCCAGGAACCGACCCCGAACTCAGCGACCTCGACCCCGACGACACCGACCGTGCCGCCGCCGCAGTCGATCTCGCCCGCACTAACCCGCGGCGATGGTTCACCGTCGAACAGGCCAATCTCGTTGCCGCCGTGGATGTTGCGCATCACTTCGGGTTGTGGGAGCAGACCTGGCAGCTCGCCGCCGCGCTCTCGGCGATGTTCGATTGGCGCGCGGACTGGCAGGCGTGGGCACACACCCACGAGCTGGCCTTGGACGCCGCCCGCGCTGTCGCCGCCGAAGGCTATGCCGAAGCAGTCATCCTGCGCAGTCTCGGTGCGCTCCACCGGGAACACGGCCGGTTCGAAGAAGCCGCCACGATGCTGACCCGAGCCGCCGCAATCTTCCGTCGTCTCAGCGACCATCGCCGATGGGCCGCGACCATGAAACTCATCGGCGACACCCGCCGCTACCAGGGCCGCCTCGACGACGCCCTCGACGCCTTCTCCGCCTCACTGCTGACCGCGCAAGGCGAGTCCGACGATCGATCCGTCGCCGGAATCCTCAACGGCCTCGGCGACGCCAGCCGCGGCCTGTCCCGCTTCACCGAAGCCGGCCGCTACTTCGACGAAAGCCTCGCGCTCTACCGCCACCTCGGTGACGAACTCGACCACGCTCGCACCCGGGTTCGCTACGGATTGGTGCACCGCGACCAATGGGACAACACTCGAGCACTGGGCATGTTCGAGCAAGCACTCACAGTGTTCGAGGAGTTCGACGACCAGCGGTGGCAGGCGCGCACCCTGCGGCATATCGCGGTCGTCCACCGCAACACCGGCAATCTCGACCACGCCCTGCGGGTATTCGGCGATGCGCTGTCGCTGTTCGATCGGCTCGCCGATCGCCGCGGCATCGCGGTCACCCTGCGCAACAGAGGCGATGCCTATCGCCTCGCCGACAACCGCGCACACGCGGAAGCCGACCTCACCGGTAGTCTGGAGATCTTCGAATCCATCGCTGATCACCGCTGGATCGCCCGCTGCCATCTCAGTCTGGCCGACCTCCACCGCGCCACCAGCGGCTACAGCCAGGCACACCAGCACCTCGACATCGCCTTCGACATCATCTACCGCACCAGCGGCGACCGTCCCGCCCAGGCACGCGCGCAACGCCAACTCGGTATGCTCTGCCGCGATTGCGGTGACTACGACACCGCCACCACCGCTCTGGTCGACGCCCACGGCCTGTTCACCACCCTGGGCGACGACCTGTGGATCGCCCGAGTCCACGCCAGCCTCGCCCATCTGAAACAGCGATGCGGCGAGGACCCGGAACCGGAAGTGAAAGAAGCACTCGCGATCTGTCACCGCCACGGAATCACCGACCCCGACAGCATCGAGTTGGTGCTGAAAGAATGGTGACAATGCCCGAACCCGCCACCAGTCCAACCCGCTACGAGCAGATCATGCTCGACCACTCCCGACACCCCGGCGACACGGCCGCGCTGTTCTGCGACGCCAGTCGGGCAGCGCGCTCGCTCGTTGCGGCAGCCAGCGAACACCAGCGGGTGATCCGGGATGTCGCGGCCGGGGTTGCGGCACCGGCGCTGGTCGGTGCCGTCGTATGGATGCTGCGCGAAGCCGATCGACGCGGCCTGGCGCGGCTGCGGTTTCTATCCCGCGACGGGCAGATCTTCTACGAACTCACCCGACGCCTCTCCCCTGTCCTCGGCGTGGATATCGAGGTGGAGTATGTCTACAGCAGCCGCCTGACCTGGAGCCTGGCCGCCAGCAGCCCCACGCGGCTCGACGAGGAAGCGTGGCTGTTCAACAGCTTCATGAAATCCAACGCCGCCGACCTGTGCGCGCGGCTGGGCCTCCGGCTCGACGACTACACACCAATGCTGGTCGCTGCCGGGGTGTCTCTGCATCCCGACACCCGCGCCGACCAGCCTCGGCAAGCCGACGCCATGCGACGGTTCCTGCGCACACCCCAGATCAGGGATGCCGTCGGCGACCGCATCACCGAAACCCGCCGCATGCTCGTCGATTACGCCACCGAACACCTTCTCATCGACCCACGAACCGGGTTGGTGGATGCCGGATGGACCGGCCGCATGATCGACTCCCTATTGCGCGCCTGCCACACCACCAGACCGCAACGGCCGCATGTGCTGCTGTGGGGCTATGAGCCGCGCACAGTCGACCCGGCCAACCTCGACCGGGTTGCCGGCTACATGTACAACACCGCCACCGGCGACGGCCTGCACTGGCGGGTGCCAGACGCGCCGTTTCTCGTCGAAACGTTCTGCATGGGCGACCACGGAATCGTCACCGGCTACCGCAAAACCCCAGCAGGACAGATCGAACCAGTCCTGCAAACCCCCGACAATCCCGCGGCCCAGGCGTGGGGACTCCATACCTACCGCGCGACGCTCTACACCTTCACCGAGCAGCTGACCAAACTGCCGAGCGAGGATCTGCGACCGCTCATCTACGAACTCATGGCCGAGTTCTGGTGTCATCCCTCATGGCGCGAAGCAGCCACATGGGGAGCGTATCCCTACGACAGCGACCCGGCGGGCACCGCAGTTCGCCCGCTGGCCAGTCCCTTCGACGAACAGGACCCGGCGCGGGAAGATCGCGCCTGGATCTCCGCTGCGCTGGCGTTGAGTCCACCTTCGGTGCGCGAGCGGTACCTGGCGCAGTCTGCTGGCGAAATGAGCGGAACTCCCGCCACAGACTGACCTATCTCGCAGCCGAAACTGCCCGCTCACCTGTGCCTCTGGATTGGCCGACGGCGTGGGCGCGACACGTTCAGGTCCATTCGTCGTGGCTGGCGTATGGCTCGGACCAGCGGGCCAGGTCTGTGACGGCGATGGTGATGTCGCGTCGGGCGACGTCGGCGAGGGCCGTGCGTGCGTCCTCGAGGTGGGTGTAGGCGCTGGACTGGGCGAGGAATTCCGGGTAAGCGGTGATCGGGACCAGCCCGCACGTGCGCCAGTAGCGGGAAAGCCGTGCAGTCGCCAGCTGATCCGGCGTGCAAATCGGATCGGTGTGCTCGGCAACGGGTGTCAGCACGACCACGCCGTCGTGGGAGGACAACATCCGATCGCTGATCTCGCTGATCATCCACGCGCCGAATTGATGTCCGCGCACTGGGGGCGCCAGCTCTGCTGGCAGCACCACGACGACGTCGTTGATCGGTGTCGCATCGAATTGATCCTGCACCGCGTCATTGAGCCACTCACCATCGAAGAGTGGCGAGAATTCCACCGCAGCTCGGGAATACGAGTCCAGCACGTTGGCGGCCACCAGCTCACGGCCCAACCGAATGGTCAGAAAATCAGCGCAGCCGACACATAGTTCGTAGCCGTCGAGATCCTCAACGCTCATCCACAGCTGCGCGCACCAATCCAGGCATGCGTCGTACTCGCAGGTGTTCACGCTGCGGTAGCGCACCGTCGCAGCGTCGAGCGTGACGGTGTTACCACCGCTGCGGCGAACGTGCTCGGCCACTTCGGCCAATGTCATCGACACGGCGGACAGTATGGCCCACCGTCCCAGCGGTAACCGCGTTAGCATCCAACGCCGTCGAGAAAGACCGGCATCAGGTGCCGGCGCCCAAGGGCCGCGTGAAACCGAGTCAAGCTACCAGCGGCCGGTCGACGCGCCCGCCGCAGCGCCACACCCAGGCCGATCCCACCGATCCCGATCCACCTGAAGATCGGGAAATCGGAAAGCGGTGTAACGGTTGGTGGCCGTTCGCCTGTAGCGGGCGATCTGATGCGCCGGTCACTGGTTCACCACCTGATGAAACAGAGTCTCCCCCGGTAGAGACGCGACAATCGCGGGCAGGTCGATGAGCGTATCCAGGTCCAGTGGTGCGCCGGGTTCGGACAGGTTCACACCGCAGTGGCGGTAGAACGCAGCCAGTGGCGCAGAGCTGCTGTCGAATTGGCCGTACACGATCCGTGCTCCGGCATTGCGGGCGGTGGTCATCGCCTGACGCAGCAACGCGGTGCCGATGCCGAGCCGCTGGTAGCCGGGCTGGACTGCGAGTGCGTGGATTTTGATCGTCGTCAGCGCGGCTTGCAAGATCACTGCGGGTCCGAGGGCCGCGATCTGCGCGCACAGGAAGAACGAGGGGCCAGCGGACAGGCCGCCGACCGGGCGGCCATGGGCGAGGGCGACCAGCGCCATCGTTCGCGCGGCCAGCACCGTCGGCACGCTGCCTGGCGTGCTGGTGGCGTTCTGCACCGACACTGCGTAGCTGCGTGTCAGCCCGGTGGAGAGGATCCCCGCATCGCTGACATCGACGAGGTTGCGTCCGGCTCGGCGTGCTTGCGGCACACCGGCGAGATGATGCCATCGAGTGAACTCGCGTAGCTCGGCGCGGCTGCTGGCAGGGCGGATCTGAACGGTGAGTCCGGCGGATCGGGGGGCGGGTTGCATAGCTGTCCTTAGTGTTTTTGGGGGTGTGGACGGTCTTGGAGTCCTGGTGTGAGGCGTCGAATGCCGTTGGGCGCGTGGTTATTGCGGCTGCCACGTCCGGTGGCCATCGGGGTGGATGGTGACTCGGCCGAGTTGGACGTCGGCGAAGTGCAGGCCGAAGCCGAGGACGCCAGGAGTTGCGAGTTCGTTGATCAGTCGGTGACAGGTGGCGAGGGATTCGACGGGGTCGTCATCCATGGCACCGGTGAGCTCGGGGTGGGTGATCTGCAGCGGGGTTTGCATGGCGTCGCCGAAGACGATCAGCCGGTGGCCGGGCGAGGTGATGGTGTAGGCGAGGTGGCCGAGGCTGTGACCGGGTGTGGCCACGGCGTGGACGCCGGGGAAGATTTCCTGCCCGTCGCCGATGGTGCGGACTTGCGCGGCGAACACGTCGATCATCTCGGGACTGGCGCCGTCGGCGAAGGCGAGGTCACGCTGTTCCCATTCGGTGTCCCCGACCAGGACCGGGGTGTCGGCGAACGGGCTGCTCGAGGTGCCGGGCGGGGCTTGCCAGAGCCAGCCGATGTGGTCGAGATGTAGGTGGGTGAGGGCGACGAGTTCGATATCGGTGAGGCTTTTGCCTGTTGCGGCGAGGCTGTCGAGCAGTTGCCCGCCGCGCAGGAGCCCGAATGGTGTGGGGACGGCCAGTGGCCCGACTCCGGTGTCGATGAGCAGGGCGCGGTTGCCGTATTCGACCAGCAGCGCACCGACGCTGGTGACCAGGTAGCCGTCGGCGTTGATCAGGTGGGGGTGCTCGGCCCAGGTCTGGTTGTCGGAGCCGGGCAGCCAGGCTTGGGGTTCGAGCAGCGCGACGCCGTCGGGGAGATAGGTGATGCGGTGGTGGTCGCCGAGCTGGTGTCGGTGGGTGGCGGCGGGGCGGGTGTAGTGGTCGAGGCTGAGGGTCATGGATCGGTCTCCTGATCTCGAGGGCGGAATGGTCGCTGGTCTGCGCCGGATAGTGCGTCGGTGACCTACCCGGCGGTGGTCGTTCGGCCGGGCCGAATCTCGACGGCCGGGCGGGCGGGTCATGGCGGCAGCGTGCGGGTCGACGCGGTCTTCGCGTGCTGTGGAGCGGTGTCGGCGGGGCCGCCGGTGTCGGGTGCGTGCATGGCGTCTTCTCGGGTGAGAATTGAAGGGGGGCAACATGTTCGGTTCCTGGTCGGCTAGGGATCGGGTCCGGCGTCCGGGTATGCCTCGACTCCTGTGGATTCGCTGTCGCGGACGTCGGTGCCGGTGTCCCAGCGATGGGTCGCCGCATCGGGCATCGCGTCGGTGACCGCTGCGTCGATCGAGGCTCCTGCCTCGGATCGATCGGTGCTGGCCGTGTCGAGGGCGTGGCGGGCGTGGTCGAGCAGGACGCTCGGTGTCGGGGGTGTCTCGCTCTCGGCATCGCTTCTGCCGGTGGTGGTGGTGTTGGTGGCGCGGTCGGTGCGGCGCAGGCTTTTCAGTGAGCGCCGCACGCCATCGGCGATGGCCGGTGTGGTGTAGGTGCGCCACTGTGCGTCGAGGTCATCGAGGCTGTAGTGCCGGTAGCGTTCGACGTTCGTGTCGATGTCCCTGGTGGCGGCTGCGAATGCGTCGGCGCGGTCGGTGCGGCTCATGCGGATCGAGGTGGCAGTGGCGGTGGCGCGGGTCCAGAGCGCTTGCATGTTTCGCCGGAGTTGCTGCGCCGCAATAGGGTCGGGCTCATCGGCGATCCCGCTCGTGGCGAGTAGGTGCTGGCGGACGACGGTGATCGCGGCCATGTCGGCCAGGTGGCGGGTGTCGTCGAGGACCCGTTGGGTGTTTCGGCGGCCCGCCATCGGCCGCGGTGTCGGGAGTAGGTGGTCGTCGGTCCATGCCTGGCCGGTGTGCCCGAGGCGGCGAGCGAGATCGACCCAGCTCGCTGGCATACCGTTGGCGCGGGCCTGGATTTCGGTCAGGTCGCGGTCGCGGTCGATCGCGGCGATCTGCGCGAGGACCCGCCTGCTGGGCGTGGCGTCGGGGTCCGTGGTGCGGTTGGTCTGGTGCAGGCGGGTGGCGGCGGCGGCCAGTTGGTGGACCCGGCGCAGTAGCGTCGCGTGTGCGGGCGCGATATCCCGGACGTGTAGTGCCGGTTGCGGCCCGGTCATGGGTCGATCCCGTCGATGGGCGACAGAAATTCCGGCGGGTGCAGGTCGAGGTCTGCGGCGGTGTCGTAGCTGGAGGCGTCGATGGTGGGTGCGTCGCTGAATTCCGCTGGCCCCAGGAGTGAGTCGATGCCGGGGCTGCTGGTGAGGTTCGCGGCGCTGATCGCGGTGTCGATGTCGGCACCAGTGGCGGCGGACCGGAACAGCGGCTGCGGGAGGGTGAGCGCGGCACCGATACCGGATGCCAGATCGTCATGGTCGGGTAAGGCTGCCGCGGTGTCGATCGTGATGCCGGCAGTGGCCAGGGCTGTGGCTTGCAGGGCGTAGGCGCTGTTGTCGGTGTGCGCGGCCGCCTGCCGGCGCTGCACCAGCCGCTCGGCGGGAACACCATCGAGGGTGGTGTGCCCGGCCTGCAGCCAATCAGAGGTGGTGCCCCACAATTCCTGGCCCTGGTCGGCGGTGAGCCCGAGAAGGTTCGCCACCCCCGCGGTCCGCGTCCGCAGGGCCTGCAGAGTGCGGTCGAAGTCGGTGGCGACGCCGGTTTCGACAGCGGGGTTGATCTGGCGGTAGGCCGCGTGCAGGGCGGTCCACTCGCGTAGCCGCTGCACGTCCGCGTCGAGGCCCCCCAGGATCTGGTCCCAGTCGCGTGGTTCGGGGGCGCGCAGGTAGAGGTCGGCGCGCCAGTGGATGCCGCGGGCGCCGCGTTCACTGACGTGATCGATCCACGCGCGGGGCACCCCACCGGCGTGGGCGGCGTTGGTCAGTTCCTCGCGCAGGATCGCGCGGCCGTGGAAGTCCTCATACCAGGACTGCGGCGGGCGTTGACCGGTCCGCTGCTGGCGCTCGGTGGCGGTGGCCAGCATGCGGTTCAGGAACAGGGTCTGGTTCTGCAGCGACTTGAGCACCTTCACCTGCGGGCGTGTCGGCGCCGTCATGATCCGGGTCCTTCCGCCGTCGCGTTGGCGAGGGCTCGGAAGTCGGGTCCGAACCCGAGGCGTTCGATGGGGGTTTTCGCGCCGGGGGCGCCGAACCAGGCGGCCGGGATCGGTGCGGTGGGCAGGCCGGGGGTGTCGATGTGCTGATCGGGAGTGCAGCGGTGCAGGGGGCCGTTGGCGGCGTCGAGGATGTGGCGCAGGTGTGGGTCGATGTGCCGGGTGAACAGGCTGCTCATCGCGGTCTTGTCCTCGGCGCGGCGGGCGGCTTCGAACACCTTGTGCAGCCCGGCGAACCGGACGGTCACACCGTGGTGGGCCCACCATTGGCGGCACCAGGTGTATTGGCCTTCACGGTTGTTGCCCGCGATCCGCACCGCGGTGACCGGCAACAGCCACTCCTGCACGAAATCGCTGTAATGGGCGAACCGTGGCGGCGGCCCCTTCTTGGCCCCTTCCGTGCCGGCTGCCCCGGGTGCGGTACCGGCTGGCTGGGAGGCGGGTGTGAACCAGCCGACGGGGACCGGGTCGAACGGCAGCGTGGGTGTGGCGATGTGGACGGTGCGGGTGCAGCGGTGTAAGGGTCCGTTGGCGGCATCGAGGATGGTTTTGACGTGGGCGTCGACGTGGGACAGCACGAACGTGCTGAACCCGTTGCCGGTGCGTGCACGGCGTTGCGCTTCGAACGCGGCATGCAAATGCGCGATCCGCACCGCGACCGGGCGATGCGCCCACCACTTGTTGCACCAGGTGTAGGTGTTCTCCCGGTTGGCTTCGGCCAGCCGCACCGTGATGAACGGCAACAACCACCGCTCGGCGAATTCGGTGAAATGCGTGTAGCTCGGCGGCATCGGCGGCTTCTTGCCCGCCGCACTCGGCGCGGTCACGACTGCTCACCGCCCGCCGGGCCGTTGTCGACGTCGCTGGCGGGCAGCGGAATCTGGTTGGCGGCTTTCTCGAACCGCGCCAGGGACTTCCGGATCAGCGGCGCGTATCCGGTGTGCTGCCACCAGATCTTGCGGACCACCACCGGCCCGTGGTTCGGCAGCCGCACCAGCGCCCGCTCTTTCGGAAGGGCGGCCAGCAGGGCGACATCGAGGATGGGTTCCGCGCGCCAGGACAGGGATCTGTTGACTCCTTGGGCGCCGCGGCTGCGGGAGCGGTCGGCCACATCGTGCGGGCCGGTCATCGCCGACCAATGCTCCAAATAGTCGGTCGCCGCGATGCCGCCGCCGTAGACTTCGATGCTTTGGGCGCGCATCGTCGCGAGTCCGTTGACGCCCCACAGGTCCTCGCCTTGTTCGAGAACCTGCAAGATCGTCATCAACACGATTCCGCAGCCGCCGGCGTAGGTGTAATACGACGGCAGTTCCGAGATCCGTGCGCAGTTCGCGGCCTCATCGAGCACCGCCAGCATCGGCACCGCTAGCCGGCCGTCCGGGCGGGCGCGGGCGGCCTCGAGCGCGGCTTCCAGGATCTGCCCGACCAACGCCGACGTCAGTGGGGTCGCGCCGTCGGGTCCGGCCATCGACAGCGCATACAGCGTGTCGCTGGAGGTCACGAAGTCGGCGGGTTCGAACTGCGGAAGATCATGCGTGCGGTCTTGTTCGGTCTTGCCGATGACGACACCGGTCTTGCGAGTCTTGGCGTCGGTTTCCTCGCGCACCGCCAACAGGACACGCTGGGGTGGGGTGATCATGCGGGCGTAGCCCTCATCGGAGAGCACGTTCAAAAACCGCCGCGCCATGTCGTAGAGACCATCGCGCTGACGCGCATACAGCCCTTGGGATTCGAGGATGCGGTCGGCGGGACGATAGTGGCCGTAGTGGCGCAGGATCAGCGCCGGGGTCTGGTCCTGATCTTTGCCGAGCCATTCAGCAACATGCAGCAGATCCCCGCCCGCGCAGGCCGCGGCATACAGATACAAGCTCAACAGTTCTTGCGCGCCCCCGTCGAAGTAACTGTCCACCTTAGCGTTTGCCGCCTGGGACGCGGAGCCCGACGCGGCTGAGACGAAGAACCCGGCCAGCTTGCGGGCGGCAGGCAAGGTGGTGACCTGGGTGAGGAGGTTGACCCAGAACCCGCACTCCACCCGGCCGGTCACTGCTTGCAAGTCGCACAACCAGACCCGGCCACGCTGCTCGCGCCCGTAGACGGTGTGCCGGTACAGGTCTGGCTTATTGCTGGTAGCCAGGCACGGTCCCCACGCCGACAACACCGCCGGGATCGCCCACGCCATCGTTTTGCCGGTGCGGGTGCCCGCGGCGATCGTCACCCCGAGCTCGGCCGGCACGAACAGGCCCACGCCACCGATCACTGTTTTCCCGAGTGGTGGGCCTGTGAAGGCTTGGATTTCGGGTTCGGCGTCGCGCAGCAGCCGCCGGTTGGCGGACAGGTTGTCCCTCGCGCGGGCCATCCGGATGTGGGCCGGGCGTTGCATGGTGCGCGCGGCGGCGTCGATCTCGCTGCCCGCGGACAACGTTCGCCAGCACGCGACCACGAACCCGGCCCCGGCGGCAGTGAAAGCGACGGCCAGGACGCTGGCCTGCCAGGGCCAGGGGTGCTGGCCGGCGACGACTTCGAGTAGCGCGGTGACCGGGTGGCGGGTGACCGGCAGTCCGGCCCACCAGCTGCCCAGGCTCAACGCCGCCCACAGCGACACCGCGAAGGCCACCAACGCCAGAAACGCCAGCAGCAGCGTGGTTTCCTCGCCCACACCACGTGTGGTGCGGCGACGGGTCTCTCTGGTCGAGATCATGATCAACCCCTTTCGAGGAGAGTGGGAAAGGTTGGGAGGGGCGGGTTTTCACCGCGACATGTCGGCGTCGAGGTCCAGGCCCGGCGTTGGCGCCGCGTGGGGTTCCTCACCGCCGTCGGTGGGGCTCCAGTCGCCGACGTCGGCCTCGGGCAGGGCTGCGCCGATGGCCTCGTCGATCTCGGCGCCGCCGGAAGCCGTGCTCGGTTCCGGCGGGGGCATCTCGCCGAGCGGCGGCGGCAGGTCCAGCCCTTGGTACGCGGTCGCGGCGGGCCCGCCCGACGGTGTGCTGTATGCCTGCGGGTTGCCGGGATGTTGATGCCAGTAGCTGCCGTCGCGTCCGGCGCGGTAGACGGCTTCGATGTCGGCGGCCGGTACCCCTGCCACAGCGGCGTCGATGCGGGCGGTGCGGGCGGCGGCCAACAGGGATTCCAGCCGCGCGATGTGGGCTTGGTCCTGTTCAGGTGAGCCGGGCCACGCCTCCGCCAGGCGGGTGTGCTCGGCGGTCGAGTCCTGCAGCTGCCGCAGCGCCGTGCGCTGGCGGGCGGTGCGCTCGTCACGGCCGGTGTCGAGGTCCCCGGCTGCTTCCTCGGCCTCGAGCAGCTGATCGGTTTCGGCGATGATCGCGTCGACCTCGGCCAGGCTGGCCGGCCCCGGGGCGTGTCCGCCGAGGGCTCGGTCGAGCAGGGTCGCGCGGTCGGCTTCCTGCGCAAGGGAGCGGTCGGGTGGTCTCCAGCGGGCGCGGTCCTGTTCGGAGCCGTTGACGACGGGTTCGATATGGCCGGTGATTTGGGCGGCTTGGTGTAGGTTGCGCCACACCACCGGGTCGACATCGAGGTCTCCGTCGGCTTTGGCTTGGGTGATGCGGTCGAAGGCAGCGCGGGTGGATTCCGGGCGTGCCTCCCACCCGGCGACCGCGGCTTGCAGTTGCGCCCATAAGGTGCGGTGCTCGGGCGATTCGTGGCGGCCCCATCGCGCGGCCAGCGCATCAGCTTGGGCGGTGAATTCCCGCTGCTGGGCGGGTGTTTCGCCGTGCGGCGCGATCTCCCGCAGCTGGTAGTAGCGGGTGAAATCGGCCCGGAGTTCGGCTTCGGCGCTGGTCGCGGCGTCTCGGTAGTAGGCGGGATCGGTGGTTCCGTGTCGCGGATCGGGCCAGCTCATCGCTGAACCCGCCGATCACTGTCACGGCCGCGCCACGGCCGGTGGCGTCGCGGGAGAACGGAATCGAGTGTGGTGTCGGACATCGTCGACCTCCGGTAAGGGAAGCGTCTGCCGTGAACCGCCACATGACGGCTGGCGCGGCGGTGTTCTCGGATGTCCCCTGGCAGTGCGGTTTCGGCGCCCCGGTCAGTACCCGTGACCGGTGCGTCGACATCAGCGCGTGAACGAGTTCGTCAGGTGAGATCAGTGGTCGGTGGCGTGGTCCTTTCCCTGGAGGCTGCTGCTAGTACGGGTCGGTGCCCAGGTCGGTCCGCGACTCTGCATCGCCGAATTGGCCAGGGTGGTTGGGTTCGCTGTCCCAGGCGTGCTCGCCTTCGGGTAGCGCGGCGTCGACGGCGTCGGTGATGGCGGCCGCGGCGGCGGGATCTGTTGCATCGGTGTGCTCCAGGGCGGCGTCGACGAACTGCGCGCGCAGCGAGGCCGCGGCGGTGTCGATCATCTGTTGCGGTGTCGGCGGGGTGACCTCGGCGCCAGCGATGGGGGTGCCGGTATCGGGGTCGGTGGGAATGTAGGGCGGTACCGCGAGCTCGCCGCTGGCTTTCGCGTAGGAGTTCCATTCGTTGACCAGCGCCAGTTCGTCGTAGGTTTCCAGGTGGATCGCATGCCCGCGCCGTTCTCTTTCCGCGCTCGCCCCCCACAGCCCGTCGGCTTCGTGCGCGGTGATGTGCGCGGCGTGCGCCAGGGCGGTGACGCGTTCGTAGCGCAACTGCATGTTGCGCGCGAACTGTGCGGCCGCTGCGGGATTGGTGCCGAAGCTCCACCGTCCGGTGGCGAGACGGTCGGCGCGGGCGGCGGAGATAGCGGCCATCCGTTCGAGATGCCACAAATCCAGGTGGAGCATGTCCAAGTAGAAATCCTGGGCAGCGTTGTCACGCGACGGGTTCTGCCGGACCCCGGCATCCACGCGCGGACGGGTGCTGCGAATGCCGATCTCACGAGCGTCTTCGATCCACGCCGGTTCGATCCCTGCCGTCAGTGCGGTCTGTTCGGCCTGCTCACGTTGGGCCTCGAGCCCATCCACATGCGTTTGCCACGCCCGCCGCGAATCGCTGTCGCCGCTGAGGGCCTCGAAGTTGTCCCACCCGGCGTCCAGGATGCGGGTGTGCTCGGCGGCCAGCAGCCGGATGCGCATCAGCAGCTGGGATTGCCACTGCACCACCGTCTGCGGGGTCGAGAATTCCGATTCCGGAGTCGTCATCGTCTACGCGCCTTCACAGCTCGTGCCCAGCTGAGTGGCCCGGTTCGGGTGGGCGGTCATCGGGTTCGGTGGCCGGTTCGCTGTCCCATACCGCGGTAAGGTCCGGCGGCAGCGCGGCGTCGACCGCCGCGCCGATGCTCGCGTCCGCGGCGAGCACGTCACTGGGTGTGATGGTCGTGAGGGCTTCGGTCGCGCGGTCGATGAGTACGTGCGGGGTCGGTGGCGCCGCACCCGGTTCGTGCACCGTCACTCCGCCCGCGGCGAGGGTGTCGATGCTGCGACGTGCTTCGTGTTCGATACCGGGCCAGGCGTAGGCGCGCCAGCGTTCGTGCAGGGGGGCGGCGCCATTACGGTGGACAGTCGCCACCACCAGCTGCCGCCAACCGGCTTGGTCGCGGTCCCACAACTCGGCGCGCTCGTCACCCGTCAGGCCGATGACGTGGGCGGTCTTATTCGCCCGTGCCCACAGCGCGGACATGTTCCGGTCGAACTGCTCGACCGCTACCGTGTCGGGCGGGAAGCGGTCACCGATGCCGCGGAGCCGGTGTTCGACGCTGATCGCGGCCATGTGCTCGAGCTGCCACACATCATTGGCGATGCCTTCGACCATGTGGGCGCGCACTGGATCTTCCCGGGTTCGAATCGTGCGCGTGATGTGCACGCTGTCGCCCCACCGCACTCCTCGCTCCCCTTCCGCGCGCGCCTGATCGATCGCTGCTCTCGGCACACCGACTGCGACGGCGTGGATCTCGATCTCGTGACGTGCAGCAGCGAGGGCGCGCAGCTGTGTGCGCCACGATTGCATCGGGATTTCCCCGCCGCCGTCGCGCGGCTCGTAGTTCGGGTGGCTGGAAAACAGCAGCCGAGCGTGGTCGACGGAGGCGTCTTGGATTCGTTCGAGCAGCCGCAGCTTCCAGCTGGGCAGATAATCCAACCCCGGTATCGGTTCACTCATCTGTTTTGTGCCTCTTTCTTGGAAAGGAGTGGTGTTCAGTGGTTTTCGGATCACGGAGCGCGACCATGCAGCTGCGGGCGCAGGCTTCACGGCTCGTGCCCGTGGTCGACGTCGGCGCTTGCGGCGGCGGGCTCTGGTGCGGTCCCGCTGTCGGCAATCCCGAGAGCTGCGGGCGGGTCGCCGTCCAGGCCGGCGGCCTGGACGGCGGCGTTGATCCCGGCGGCTTCGGGTGTATGGGCCGGGTCGGTGATCGGGGGCCAGGCACGGCCGCGGCCCGCGGCGGTGAGAGCGTCGACGACGAGTTCGACCATGTGGTCCGGGGAGGCGGGCATCTGCGCGGCGATGTCGTCGTGGGTGATTCCGGCGGCGTGCAGCACGATCACTGGCATCGCGACAGCGGTGAAGTCGGAGCTCGCGACCTCATTCCACCGCGCTGCCAGCTGCTGATCGCTGTGATCGCGGACCTGCCCGGCCACCGCGGTCGACCAATGCTGGTGGCCGCGCTGCCACACCTGGTGGCGTTCTTCTTCGCTCAACGACAGAGCGTGGGCGACCGCGCCGAGACGCTGCCAGGTCATCCCCAAGACTCGCCGAAACCGCGCCACCTCATCGCTGTCGAGCACGGTGTAGCGGGTGTGTGCTGCGGCGACACCAGCCATGTCCTGCAAGTGACGGACTTGCTGGCCCAGTGCCGCGGTGAGTGCGCTGCGCTGGACGTGTCCAGACCCGAGCATCACCTGCCCTGGCTGCCACGAGGTGCCGCGTTCCCCGGCGGCGCGGACGTAGTCGATCCACGCCTTGGGCACTCCCACAGCCAGCCCCACTTCCTCGAGCTGTTCGCGAGACCGGTCGCTGATGTCCACGTGCGCCACTACCTCCGGCGGTGGGCTGGTGTGACCGGCGTAGCGTGCGCGCTGAAAGGTCTGGTGGTTGTCGTAGGCGAGGTTCTGAACGGCTTTGAGCAGATACGCCTGCAGAGGAGTCGGTGTATCCATCTCACCGGCTCCTGGCCTCAAAACTCCGCGCCGGTGGTGTCCTCGGTTCTGTGGTCACGGCTGCCTGCCCAGATCAGGGACCGACGCCACGTGAACCGAGGACGGGTCGATGTCGGGTTCGGAATCCATCGCTTCGGCCACGCCGTCGCCGGTGAGTCCGGCGGCATCGACCGCATCCCCGATCACCGCCCCCTCAGCTGGGTCGCTGTCCGGTCCGCCAGCCAGATCAGCGAACTCATGGGCGAGGTGGGTGGCGAAACTCAGTTCCTCGGTGAGCCCGACGACATCCTCGATCGACACCGACGATGACCTGCTCCGCGGTTCCACCGTCACGTCGGGGTCGTCGAAGTCGTCGATGATGTCGGCGTCGATGATGTCGGTGTAGTCGCTGCCGGTGTCCTCGACGAACCGCTCGGCGTAGGCGTCGAAGTCGTCTTCGCGTTGCTCGGACAACCCCTCGGCGCCCTTGGCTGCAGCGAACGCCGCAGCCGAGGCCATCGCTTCGCCGGATTCTCCGTGCGAGGTCAGAGTGTCGCTGAAACCGGCTGAACGGCGGCGGATGTCGATGAGCAACTGCTTGTATTCGACGTCGAGCTCGTGCAACTGCTCTGCGCGGGCCTCCCGGTTGATGTAGGCGCCGACCTTCCAGTCGTGGATTTCGATGTTGTGTTCCCGCTCGAGTTCGCCCGCGTCGTCGCGGCGGTCCAGGTCGGCATCGGCGCGTTCGGCTTGCCGCTCCTTGATCCACTGCTCCATCTCGTGCATTTCACCGCCGCGCTCGATGCGGGCACGCACTTCCTCTACCTTGGCGGTGTTCAGAGTCCGCGCTTGACGCGCTGAATCCACGGCGTCGATCACGCGCTGGCGGTGTTCGATGAACGAGCGCCAATCTTTGGCGCCGGCCAGGTGCATCCGCTGCTCGGACTCCGCCCTCGATCGTGATTCCCCACCACGTCCCCGCATCAGGGCAGCGGTGGTGTGCGCGGTCTGCAAGGCTTGGACGAATCCCTGGCGCATTTCCTGGCTGGCCTGCCCGACCGGATCGTCACTCATGACAAGACCTCCAATCCGGTCAGCAACCACGCTGATTCCGCCGTGGTGCGGGTGGCGTGGGCGTACACCGCCCACCTGATCGGCGGCTGGTTACGGGCTTCGAGCGCGACGGCCAGCACACGGTGTGCGGTGGTGACGGTGTCGGCGGGATGGTCGTCGCTGGTCACACGAGCCGATGCCGCGATGGTGGCGGCGTCGGTGCGCCACTGCTGCCACTGGGTAGCGCTCACCGGCGCCCACACCAGCGCCGCTGGCTCCGCGCGCTGCGCGAACCCGGGATCCATCAACGGGCGCGCCGCCCGGAACGCCGCGCGCTGATCAGGGTGCTCGCTGGGCCGATAGCCAAACACCGTCGTCACTGCCGCGGTCAGCACAGCGTCGGCCGAGCACGGGTCCACCTCGCCAAACGGTGGCGCGAAATCTGCTGCCCGGCAGCGCTGTTCATCGCTGGGTGTGGGCATATTCGTCGCGCATCCGGCGGTCAGGGCCGCCAGAGTGATCACTGTGGTGAGGAGTGTCGGTTGGGTCATACCGACTCCCGGTGTGCGTGCAGCAGGCAGCCGAGGTCGCTGCTATGCCAGTCGACGGCGTCGCGGCGGGTGCATTGTTCGGCGGCAGGGTTGTGCACCGGGTCAGTGACCACGTCCAGTACCAGGTCGGCGGTCGCGGCGGCGTGGTGGAGGTTCTCGAGGTTGACGCGGCGGCTGCGGGCCAGGATCAGGTGCAGGGTTGCGGCTTCGGCTCCCCAACCGACGCGGGCTTGCCCGGCAAGCCAGATCGCCTGTCGTGCTGAAGCTTCCGCAGCGGCCGCACCAGTGTGGAGCACTGTGTTGCGGGGAAAGAGGTCATGCCAGATGACCTGTCCGTCGGCGCGGCAGATGGTGAAGGTGGTCATGGTGGCGGCCGACCACAACGTCAACCGTGGCCCTCGCGCCGCCATCGCCACCAGTCGCTGGTGCATGCTGCGGCGTGAGGCCTCGGTTTGCCGGAGTCCTTCGTAGTCGATCCCAGCTTCGACCAGCAACGCGGTCAGATACCGCTCGAAGCTGCACGCGTCGGTGAACCCGTGCTCGGCCGCCACGCGATCGAACTGGCGCGTACTGGTGAACCCGTGCAACTCGAGCACGCGTACACGCACGACCATCTCCGGTGTGACGCCCGGCTGCCGGCCCGTAGGATTTGGTAGGGTTTTCATGCTCGACCTCCCGGGGTGGTGTCGGGGGTTGGTGCGGAGGTGGTGGTGGGGCTGCTGTAGCGGCGCACGTCCATGCGTTCGCCCTTCCACGCGCTCAGCGGGGTGAGGGTGACGGTTTGCCCGGTCTGTGGGGCGTGCAGGAGCAGGTCGCGTCCCTGCTCGTCGCGGCCGTAGTAGATGCCGACGTGATGGGAATCCGTATCGCCGGGGGCGGTGAAGAAGATCAGATCCCCTGGTGCCCGATCGGCGAAGGGCACCGGTTGCGCGGTCGGGTGGTCCTGTTGGGCTTGGGTGTAGTGCGGCAAACGGATCCGGCCACCGGAGGCGTGGTAGACCGCGTACAGCGTCAGCCCGGAACAGTCGAACCCGCCGCCGGTCGGACCTTGGGTGTCGCCGCCGCCCCACACATAGGGTGTGCCGATCCAGCGGGAGCCGTGCTCGATCACCGCCCGCCCGAACGCACTCGCCCCCGCCGGCAACGGTGTGCCGGACCCAGTCGGCCCGCATCCCGCCGCGGGTGATCCGCCCGGCGCGCGGGGCATCGAGGCGACGTCGATATCGGCGAACAAGACATACAGCCGCCGCGCCAACTCCAGTTGCCCGGCGTAGGCGTTCGGTGCCGACTGTTCGATCGCCTGCGCGAGCTCGGCCGGCGACATACGCTCCGCGGTGGCACCGAGTTGTGCGGCGTGGTCGTAGAACCAGTTGATCTGATACACCGGATCCATGAGCGTGGCGATGCCGACCGATCCCCAGATGCTGGCGCGCATTTGATGTGGGCCGACCGAATCGTGGTCGTACCCGAGCCCGTCGTTGGCGTAGTTCAACGACTCCGGCACCGCCGGGTTGGCCAGATTCCGGAACGTGCTCTCGGTGGCCTGGGCCGCTACCTCGGCGATGATCACCGACTCCGGCATCCCGCGCTGTTTGCCGATCGCCACGCCATTGCGCGCCAACTGCAACTGCCGCTCCGACAGGCCCGCCACCGACTGACCGGTCGTGCCCCCAACTCCGGCCGCCCCGCCCGCTGAGAGTGGGCTTGTGCAGGTCAGCGCCGGGTCGGCGCCGATGACCATCAGCAACAGCAGAAGCAGCGCCACGGGGAGACCAAGAGCGGTCGCGGCCACCGCTTGCGAGGAGGTGTCCATGGAGGTTCTCGGTATTCCTTGCGTCCGTGGTCATCACGACCGGCGCGAACCATCGGTCGTCGCGTCGACTTCGCGGCGTTGGTGTCTCATTGCTTGTGCGCTTTCCCCGCGCCTTGGGCTTGCTTGGTATCCGTGCACCGCCCGTCGATGGAGTGAGTCGTTGATCGGTCATAGGCCGGTCTCCGGTAGGTGCGGCGTCGCGACGGCGTCGGTCGCCGGGTCCGCCTCGGCGCCGGGCTCGGCATCTGCACGCAGACTCCCAGCCAGCCCTGCCGCAGTGATCAACCGGTCGCTGTCGGGCTGAGCCAGTTGCCGGTCGCGTTCGTTGATGTCAGCGATGCGGTCGGTGATCTCATCGCGGAGATCGGCGAGCTGATCCTCGAGGTCGGCAATGACGTCGTCACGAGCGCGTACCATTCCCAGCAGCAGTGGGACTCCGGCAATATCGGCGATGTCGTGGTCGAGATCCTGGCGGGTTTTGTTCCAATACCTACTGAGCGTGTCCATCGACTGCCCGTAACAGGCACTGGTATCGGGTTCGCCCAAGACGTTCTCCAGCGCCTGTCGTCGGTCGCTGTCGGAGGCAGGCACATGCCCTACCATCCCGGCCAGCAGGTGCCGCACCCCCCACATGTAGATATGCCGTGCCTGGTCCCGCTCGTCGGACGGGTCCATTGCGGTCATATCCATCGCTTCGCTGAGCGAATTCAGCCGCCTGTAGCGGTCGATGACCTCGGCGATGGTCGTGAGCTGGGTCGTGGCCCGCCAGCGCTCGTTGCCACCGCTCATCGGATCCGTTCCTCTGTCTGTCCCGTCGCCGGTGCAGGTTCTCGGTGTTGTTTGCGGCCGGGGTCGTGACGGCGTGGGCGAATCATGGGTTGTCTCATCGGCTTTGCGCTTTCGGTAGGGGTCTTGGTGTTGCTCGGCGGGGCGTCGCGGTGTCCGTCTGGGGTGAAGCGGTGGTAGGTGCGGCGTTGGTCGGTGCGTGCGCGGTCGGCTCGCTCCGCGTCGGTTTCTGGACGTCGTGTCAGCCAGTCGGCTGTGCTCATGCGCGGTAGCAGTGTGTTCGCGGCGTTTCCTGCGCACAGCGCGGCGACCGCCACGACCGCGGCGAGGAAGGTCGCGGTGCTCACGCCGACACCCGGTGCGCGGCACGGAGATCGGTGATGTGCCGGTTGAGGGCATGGCAGGCGGGGGTTCGGTCATGATGGCCCTCCTGGCTCACGTCCTGGGTGGTGCGGTGGTGCGGGTGGACCGGGATCGGGTTCGTCGGCGGGCTGGGCGGCCCAGCTCAGATCGATGTCCTCGGGGAGCGCGGCGATGATGGCTGCACCGGCTTGGTCTCCGCGTCCGCCGTACTCGATGCCATCGCCTGCGGTGCCGCTCATCCACAGGTGGTGCATGGCGTGCTGGATCAATTCCTGTGGCCGCGGCGGTAACGCGTCGGCATCCAGGACGTGGTCGAGGTCTCTGGTCTCGCGCAGGGTCTGCACGAGTCGGCGCGCTTCGTGCTCGATGCCCGGCCAGGCGTAAGCGCGCCACCGCTGCTCGAGCGCATGCTCGTCGTAGGTGTGGACCGTCGCGGCGAATAGGGCACCCCACCCCCGCGCGCCCCTTCTCCATAGCTGCACACGTTCCCGATCGGTGAGATCCGCCGCCGCCACAAGCTCACATGCGTGTTCCCACACTGCGCCCAGATTGGTCTGGAACTGGCTGGACACGACGGGATCCGGGTCGGAATGGGTGCCGTGGGCAGCGAGCCGGTCGCGGCGCGCGGCGGTGATGGCGGTCATGTGTTCGAGCTGCCACACATCCTCGGCGAGTGCCTCGATGATCGTCGCCCGCATCGCCTCTCGTCCGCGCGGCGGCTGCGGAGGCGCGGGATCGCGATCAGCCCACCGCAGCCCCTGCTGCCCGAGTTCCCGGGCCGCGTCGATCAACGGCAGCGGCACGCAGCATCCGCGGGCACGGATCTCGATCTCGCCCCGCACAGCCTCGAGTGCCCGCAGTTGACTTCGCCAGTTCTGGACCGGGATCTCACTATTGCCGTGGGAACGGATGTAACTCGGATATCCGTGACGCAGCAGTCGTGTGCCCTCCGCCGAGAGGTCCTGAATGCTTTCCAGCAGCCGCACCTTCCACGGCGGCAACACCTCCCACGGCTGCCTCGGCGCTGTCATGACCCAACCTCCGTGGCGTAGTTCTGGGTGCGCCGTCTCAGCTTCTGTCGCGTCATGCGAGACTCGCTGGTGCGCGTATGGGAGGCAGCAGTGTGCCGGTCGTCTCGGCGGCTGCATTGTTCGGACGTGGGGCCGAGTAGCCAGTCGGTCACCACAGCCAGCCCTTGGTGCAGCCGCACGAAGCACGCGGAACTGACAAAACCGCAATCGAACACGCGAACCTCCAGCGCTTGATGGAGGTTCCGGTCGGACTTTGCGCGCTGCTGCCGCCTGAACCGGCTTTGGCTGAGGTGTCCGTTGACCTTCCGCGGGTCTTCCCGCGGGAAGTGCGCATTCTGTGAGTGGCGGAGACTCTCTGTGTCCCACAACCGATCTATGCCGTCATCGCCTGTTACGATGACCTGGAGATTTCGCCGGTGATGTTCCACTGATCGTGCGGAACCGCAAGGTTGGCGCACAATGCTTGGGAAAGCGCAATCAGTCATGGGAACCTGCACATCAGCAATCACCTGCTCGCCTCCCCCGCACCGGGCAGGTCATCAAAGCGCCGGTTCGTGTTGTGCACATCCCCGGCACGCTCCGTCGGTGTAAATACCAGCCGGAATGGAATTCCCGGCTCGTGGGCCTCGCCGGTCTTCAACAGAAAGCAGCCTGTGCCGGGCGGTGTTTCACGTCGCGTGGGGTCCAGGTCGTCGTCGCTGGGTGGGCGCGGCGCAGCCCACGAGGTGACGAGCAGTTTCTCGGTGTCGGTGATCCCGACCGCGGCGCGGAGACGATTGATTTCGTCCGGGCCGACCGGGCCGATGAGTTTCGCGCGGGCGCGTTCGAAGAAGCCGATCGCTTTCGCTTGGGCCGCGGGGGAATCGAAGGCTGCGAGGTCTTTAATGGTGTGGCTGCACATGATCAGCCCCGTGCCCAGACCGCGTTGTAAGCGGGTGAGGGCGTCGACGCGGTCGACCATGAACTCCCCGACGCCCAGGACGCGCCAGATCTCGTCCATGACGACCTCGAACGTGCGTGGCGGCGCGAGCCCGGCGTCGGTGAGGGCGTGCGCAGCAGCGACAGCGCCGAAACCTTCGCTCCAGCAGACCATCAGCACCGCGGCTAGCAGTTTGGTGTCGCCTTCGGGGATGCGAGAGACATCCACACACACCGCCGGACTCGCGAGATCCAGACGGGTGGTGGTGGGCCCGTTGAAGATCGCGCCGAATGGCCCCTCTACCAGCGCGCGCAGCGAACGGCGCAGGGTTTTTGTGCTGGCCCGATAGGTTGCGTCGTCGTCTTCCTCGGCGAACTGGCGTAGTTGGTCGCCGCCGCCGGAGATGACCTCGAGCAGGTTCGACAGCAGCGGCGGCTGTTCATAGGTGAATCCGCCTGTCGGGCTGTAGAGCTCGCGCAGCCCGGCGGCGAGCAGGACTTCCTCGAAATCCGCCACCCTCGATCCCCGCACGAGTTCGATAAGCCCGGCGACGATATTGACCTGCCCGGCCTCAACCCGCGCGGCGACCTGGCGGCGCTGATCCGGGTCTGTCAGTCGCTCGACGACCGCGCCGAGCGCGCCGACATCGAGGGGGTTGATGGTGCCGTGCCCGTAGCCGACATCAACCACGTGGCCACCGAGGCGTTCGACGAGGTCGCGGTAGTCGGGTTTGGTGTCGCCCATGCACAGCACGGTTTCCCCGGCCGCGACCGCACCGGTCACCATCCGCCGGATCAGGCTGGATTTGCCGAAACCATTGAGGCCCAGCACGAACGCGCTCGGTGCGGTGATGAACCCGCGCAGGAACCAGGACATCGGATCGAAATGCACGGGGGCGCCGGTGATGTAGTGCGCGCCGACCGGGGTGCCGACCGTGGGGGCGCTGGCACCCACGGCGAATGGCCACAGGCCGGCGACTTGCACGGTGGTCGCCCGCCATTCCGGTGTGCTGGGCACCACCGAGGCGCGGCCGCCGCCGAGCCCGCGATAGCCGCGGTCGGTCAACGGCAGCAGCGATCGGTCGAAGCCGTCGCCGACCCGATCCTCCGCGCGGCCTTCGGCGGTGGTCCGGCGATGATCATCGCTCGATATCGCCAGCCGTGCCCGCCAACCACGCAGACCGGGCTGGGCGGCGGCCGCCTCGGTCGCGGCGCGCGCCCGCGGGGTGAGCACCCGCACACCAGCGACCGTTTCGGTGCGCGCAGGCCGCGACGACTTCCGGCTGCGCGCGGTCATGCCGACACCCGCTTGGAGATGGAGGTGTGCTCGGGCAGGATCAACCCGATCCCCAGCGAGGCGGCAAAAGCCGCGGCTTGGGTGCCGTAGCAGCGGCGCACCCCAAGCCGGGACGCGGCGGCCATCCCCTGGACCGACGCCTCGATCCCCGGCAGGTCCCCGTCGAGGTGATCGGTCACCGTGACCAGCGCCCCGAACCGGGTCAAACCCGCACCGCGTGCCTGCTCCTCGCGGGAGGCTTGGGTGTTGGCGACCCGGATCCGCGCGGCGGCCGAGGCGATGCCGCGTTCGGTTTGCTCGGCGGCGACCGCGTCACGGAAGTCGGAGTCCACCAGCGTGGTGGCCTCGGCCGCGGAGTGCAATCGGTACACGATCGCCACCCGCTTACGAGGCACGTCCGCGCGCGGGCGCAGCAGCTCCTCGAGCACGGTTTCCATCACCGCGCCGCGGGGTGCGGCGTCCATTTCCCAGGTGATCGAGCGGGCGCCGTCGTGGACGTAGTGATCCCAACGGTCCTGGTGCGCGATCGGCCCCACCGAGTCCCACGACTGCGTGCGGGTGATG
This sequence comes from Nocardia amamiensis NBRC 102102, assembly GCF_001612745.1. Classification (GTDB taxonomy): domain Bacteria; phylum Actinomycetota; class Actinomycetes; order Mycobacteriales; family Mycobacteriaceae; genus Nocardia; species Nocardia amamiensis. The sequence goes on from NZ_BDBA01000124.1 coordinate 27,440, forward strand.
TCCGGGCCCGCGGCTTCGACATCGCGTTGGGAGGCGAGGTCGTAGCGGGTGCGCACCAGCCCGAGCACTTCCCATGCCTGCAGCGGTGTCGCCGGAAGCCCCGCGCGGGCGAGCTGAGACAGCACGCCTTGCAGGCGTTGCCCGATCTCGCGGGCCTGCTCGGCCTCATCCCTCCTAATGCGGCCTTTGCCGATGGCGCGGTAGGTGAGCGCGATGCGGGCTTCGATGCGTACCCCGACCCCGCCGATGTCGGCGGCGGCTTCGCGCATCACCGCCTGCGCATAGCCGGGGGCGTCGGGGCGGACCAGGCGGGCGACTTCCCGGGCCTGTTTGAGGCGGGTTTCGACCACGTTCTCCAGGACCGAGGTCACCGCGACCACTTCCCCACCGCGGCTCCGGGTGGCCAAGAATTGGCCGTATCCCTCGACCCAGGCGTCGATCTGGGCTTGGTCGACCAGCTCTTTGCCGCGCGGAATGACCCGTAGTACGACGGTGTAGTGGTCGCTGCGGCGGATGTGGATCATCGCGAACCGCTTCCCACCCGCGGTCTCATACTCCGACAGTCGCGAATCAGCCAGCAGCCCAGGCAGTTTGGCCAGGCCGGGAATCTTGGAGAAGCGACCCGCCTGGTAGACGTGCTCACCCCGAGCGCGGGCGGCAGCGAACTGCGCCCGCAGCAATACGAGTTCCCAGCCGGTGCGGCCATTGCGGGTGATCGCCAAGGGCGTGAACACCAGCGCGGCAGCCACGACCAAACCGGCGGCGATCGACAGCGATCGGGTGAGCATGAACCCGACCATCACCATGACGATCAGCGCCAACCCGAGCATCGACACACCCCAGGTCAGCCCGAAGAACCCGGCCGAACGGGGGCGTTCCCAGCGGCCGTACATGCGCGCGGTCATCGCCGGACCTCCCCGGGCCCCAACGCGTCCGGATCCAACACACCCTCGGTCGCATCACGGGTCTGGCTGTCGATCGCCGACACACCGCGCTGCGCCATGTCTGCGGCCATCTGAGCACCCATCACCACCGCACCGGCTGCGCCAGCACCAGCAGCCGCATCCC
>NZ_BDBA01000125.1 GCF_001612745.1 Nocardia amamiensis NBRC 102102
GCCCGGGCGATCCCGCCGCGGGACAGGTAGAAGATCGCGTCGCACACCAGCCGCCGCGGCCACTTCTCCGGCCGCCCGCCACGGCCTGCGGCGCTGCCCGGCGGCGGCAGCAGCAGTGGCTCGAGCAGCGCCCACTCGGTGTCGGTCAGCGACGAGGATGGATAGACCGGGCACTTCGGTGACTCGCCGTGGGCTGGGCACGATGAACACGAACAGGTAGGCGACACTGGCACAGGGACTCTCGGATCACGACAGGACGGTGTAGTAACCCCAGTCGTACCGGGAGTCCCTCTACCAACCAGGCATCACACGCCGACCAGCCACCGAGTTCTCGGATGCCCTGTCAGGATTCCGGGGCACGACGCAGGAAAGAAGATCAAAGGACGCAAACGCTACCTCGCCGCCATCCACACCCTCACCCGACGCCTCGCCCATCCCACCGACCAGGACACCTGAGTTTCTTCGAACAACCTTTCAGGCCATCTCGGCGACCGGCCGGATGAGCAGTTCGGTGATGTACCGGTTGTCCGACTCGAGCCAGGCCCCGAAATCCTTGTCGCGGTAGGCGGTGGCCAGCGTGAGCCACCCCAGGAAGAATCCGCTTCCGCCGCACGTGGCGCCGCCTCCGTCACCGCCGCAGACGATGGTCGGCTCCGTGGTGAACTCGTGTCGATATGGATCCTGACCGATCTTCAGATCCCACAGGTTCGACTTCCGGTGCGGGCCTGTCCGGTGGTCGAACGGATAGCCATCGTCCGGGCTGTCGTCGCCCCATCGAAACAGAGTGCTGGCCCCAGCACCGCAGGCGTATTCCCACTCGTCCGGAGTGCTCGCCCGCACGCCCAAAGCAGACGCCTTGCCCAGCGCCTGCTCGTAGGAGATCTGTTCGACCACCTGGGCGCGATGCACTTGTCCCAGCTCGTCGAACTCGACCTTCAGACCACCGTCGGGACCCGACCACACCACCGTGCCACCAGGGCGAGGACCGGACTCGGCGACCAGCTTCTGGACCCGAGGATCATCGGTCCGCGCACTCTCGAGGCACGGTTCCAGTGCCTCGACCCCGACGAACATTGCGGGAAGCTCCACCACCCGATCCGGCGAAGTCATCGCATCGACGAACTCTGCGATCGCGGGCAGACCGTACTCCTCGACGCTATCGGCATAGCTGGCTGCCTGATGTGGTGACGGGACGAACCTGTCCCCGCCGTAACCGAGTCGCACACGGTCGGCCGGGACCAACGAGAACCGCACACCCGCCCGCTCGAACAGGGCAACACGCTGCTGTCGGCCCGCGTACTCGTGGTGATAGACCGCAACCAACTCCGCATCGTTCTCGCGGGCCACCGCACGTGCAACTCTCATTGCCGATTCGTCGGACAGCTCCCGCCACCGCACAGCGGCCAGATCAGCATGCGCCATCCCCGCATTTTGACCAGAGCCGTCGCGCCGTAACAAGTCGGCGCCGTGACGGTGCCCAATCGGACAGGTTGTCCGACGCACGTCACATCCAGGTCCCAGACCATCTTTCGCCGACAGGAAGTCGTCGGCGGCATGGAGTTCCTGCGCGCCGAATTCGAGTACCGACTCCAGCAGCTCCAGCAAGCCGGGAAACCCCGGCCCCAAGCGGCGCAAATCCAACGACTCGAGGCCGAGGTCGAGAAGCTGAAAAACGCTCTTGCCCAAGCAGCTCGACAATCCAGAAGCTCACCGAGTTCCGAAACCAGGCCCTGGCCCGCCTCGCCGCCCAGCACGAAGAAATCCTCCGGCTCCGCGCCGCCGCAGGCCCGAACACGAACATCGCCCGACTCCCAGCCAGGCAGCAGGTCATCGGCCCATGCTGACGCGTCGATGCAGGTCGTCGATGTCACGCGACAGCGCGGCCATCTTCCAGATATACCGTCGCGCCCTCGACGCGAGCTCGGCACGCTGCTGCCACCCGCCGAGCCAGCACCTCCGGCAGCCGCTTCTCAGCCTCGACCTCGTCGCACCAGGCCCAGCGTCGAAGCTCTTCTTCCTGAAGGGTTATCGCCGCAGTCTGATCGGCGCTCAGCAGTCCACCGTCATACACCAGCATCACCCCGTCGCTGGGATACAGACCAGGCGGAACCCAATCCACAACCAACAACCGCCCAATCTGGAGCTATCGCTATCGACCCCCACAAAGCGTCGTGGACGGCCGTCATCGTGGATCAACAATGCCAGTCGCTGGGTTCGCTGCGCGTCGAGGTCAACCGCGCGGGCTATCGGCGGCTACGCCGATTCGCCCAAGGCTGGCCCCAGGCGGTCTGGGCGATCGAAGGAGCCCGCGGTCTCGGCGCCCCTCTGGCCCAGAAGCTGGCCGACGACGGAATCGAATGTCTCGATGTGCCAGCGAAACTCGCCCACCGTGTGCGAATGCTTTCCACCGGGCACGGCCGCAAGAACGACGAAGCCGACGCGCTGTCGGTCGGCATCGCCGCGCTCAACAGCACCGGACTGCGATCGGTGCATATCGACGAGACGGCGCAGGTGTTGCGCACGCTCACCGAGTACCGCGACGATCTGATCCGTACCCGAACCCAGACCGCCAACCGGTTGCACGGCATGCTGGCCCGGTTGGTGCCAGCTGGGCTGCCGAAACGACTCACCGCTGAGGCTGCCTCGCAGCTGCTTCGGTCCGTGCGCCCACGCGAACACTGCCGCCGCACGCTGCGGCAGATCGCCGTGGACCTCATCGGCGAGCTTCGCCGGCTCGATCGCCGCATCGACAGCGCAACCAACTCGCTCGACGTTGCCGCCACCGAGTCCCGCACCCAGCTCCCCACCATCCATGGTGTCGGCACTGTAGTGGCGGCCAAGATCCTCGCACACACCAGCGATATACGCCGGTTCCGGTCTGCCGCCACGTTCGCCTCCTACTGCGGTGTGGCCCCGATCGAGGTGTCCTCAGCAGACACTCGCCGGCATCGGCTCTCCCGCGCCGGCGACCGCCAGCTCAACTACGCGCTGCATGTCATCGCGATCACCCAGATCCGCCGCGACACCGCCGGGCGCGCTTACTACCAACGCAAACGAGCTGCCGGAGTTGTCGGACACCGAAGCGCAGCGCATCGACGAACTAATCCAGACCGACAGCGGAGAATTCACCTACGAGTGGATGGCGTGGCTGGCATTGCACGAAGCATGCCGGCAGAGCATCGACAGCGACCACGCCATAGTGTTCATCGGATAATCAACTGTCTCCAGTTGTGGGTTCCCAACCAGAAGGCCTCCGTATCCGGGGACCCGCGGCGTAGCGGGTCCAGGTCGCGGTGACCTGGGCGGCGGCGCGGGTGGTTGTGTGGTTGAGATTCCCCCGTTTTCCGGAGGGCTCCGATGTGTGGTCCGATAGGGCCGGAAGGAGTCATCTGTGGCAGCACCGAGGAAGTACCCCGACGAGTTGAGGGCTCGCGCGGTCCGGTTGTACCGGGAGTCGGATCCCAAGCCGACGATCCGCAAGCTCGCCGAGCAGTTGGGGGTGCATCACGAGGCGTTGGTCCCGGAACTGGATCCGCCAGGCCGAGGCCGATGCTGGTGAGCGGGCCGATCGGCCGACCACGGACATGGCCGAGGAGAACAAACAGCTGCGGAAGAAGGTCGCCGAGCTCGAGCGGGTCAACGCGGTGTTGCGTTCTGCGAGTGCGTATTTCGCCTCTGAGCTCGACCAGACCGGAGGTGATCGTGCGGTTCATCGAACAGCATCCGCAGCACCCGGCGCCAGATCTGGTCGAACGCGACTTCACCGCCGATGCCCCGAACAAACTCTGGGTCGCCGATGCCACGCGCATCCTACCGGTGAGGGCGTGTTCTGGCTGGCCGCGGTCCGGGACGCGTTCACCTGCGCCTGCCCCGCTGGCCGCGCGAGTACATCGCGCCTGGGTCGACTTCGTCACCATCGGTACACCCGGCTGGCCCGAATACCGCCCCGACCGGCGCACCACGCAGCTCATCGACGACGAATGGGCCGTTGTCGACGACCCGTTCGCCGCCGAACGCGACGCCTGGACCCACACCCGAACAGGAAACACCCCAACCTGATGTCGAGCAGGCAATACCTATCGCCCGACCTGACTGAGCACGGCGTTGCCGAAGTGCATGCCGTGACTTCTGCCGACCCATCTCGGATCCAGACCGACACCAAGGTCTGTCACGTCGGGGGTTCGGAGTCCATGGTGCGACTTTCGTTTTGGCCGGAGACCGCAGAATGAAGGTCTGCGCCCAAGGGGCTATCGGCATGCGGGCCTTGCAGGCCGTCGCGAAGATAGGTAGATCGACCGATTCAGGCGTACCCGTGGAACGTGCATCATCGGCCTGTGACACGAACGCTACGAAGAGCGCTGGTCGTGCTGGGTTGTGCAGTTATCGTATTGCTGTACAACCCGATTGCCGCACCAGCGCATCCGATGCCGGGCACGAAGGTTCTGCTCGATGTGCGCGAGACGGCGATCAACGCAGAATTGTTGATACCCACAGCCAATCTCGCGGAGGCCAGCGGCATCGATGTCGGCTTGCGCACGCGCCTGTCGGCCGAGGACTCCGCCGGACTGGCGAGCTATTTGCGCGACCATTTGCGGCCCGCAACGCCGGACGGCGTGCCGTGGACCGTCCAGATCAGCGACATGCGTCTGGACTACGCAGACCAGACGGCCACCGGTTCTTACAAAGAACTCGTCGTCCATGCAGTGTTGACCCCGCCGCCGGGCGTCGACATGCGCCGATTCGTATTGAGCTACGACGCCGTCATCCACAAGGTTGTCACGCACATCGCCATCATCTCGGTCCGCCAGGACTGGCGAGCCGGGCAAGTCGATGCCGATAATGACGCCAGACAGGTCGGCGTCGTACGCACGGACGCCGAGTCCATGACCGTGCCACCCCTATCGGTGGATCTGAATGATGCCAGCGCGTGGCGGGGATTCGTCGCAATGGTGATACTCGGTGGTCATCACATTCTCGAGGGCACTGACCACCTCCTGTTCCTGTTCACCCTCCTACTACCAGCTGTGCTGGTAGCCAAGGCTGGTCGTTGGCACCCGGACAACCGCCCGCGTCGCGCCTTCCGGCACATCCTGACTGTCACCATCGCATTCACCGTGGGGCACTCCGCTGCGCTCGTGGTCAGCGCCCTGAGTCGGCTGGAGATCCCTGCGCGCCCGATCGAAACACTCATCGCCGTGACAATCCTGGTGGGCGGCGCACACGCCATCCGGCCGCTGTTCCCGGGCCGAGAAGCCGTCGTCGCCGGGACATTCGGGCTTATCCACGGTATGGCGTTCTCCTTCACCCTGGCCGAACTGAAGTTGTCCACCAGCCAACTGGCGCTCAGTCTGCTCGGGTTCAATCTCGGCATCGAGGCCATTCAGTTGCTGCTGGTCGCGCTCGCAATGCCGCCACTACTGGTCCTGGCCACCACCCGAGCTCAGCCAGTCCTTCGCGTCGGCGGCTCACTCCTGGTGATCATCGCCGCCCTCGGCTGGGCGTTCGATCGACTCGGTTTCGCCAACCCGATCGCCCGTGCCGCGGACCGGGGCGGCACGATGATCTTTCCGATCATCACTACCGCGGCCGTTGTCGCCGTTGTGGTGCTGGCCGCCCAGGTTCTGAGACGGCGGTCACCGGTCGCGTCGACCGGAACTGCTGGGTCGCCGATCGACGGTGACGGCCTGGGATGTCGCTCGGGAGGCTCTGGGAGTTTCAGTCGGCTGGGTCGTGTCGGTCAGGATCGATGACCGTGCGGTGTGAACTACGCAGCATTGGTTGTTCGAGACCGAGGCCGTCGCTGTGGGCGGCTCGTTTCCCACCAGTCCGCCACGCACGCTCGACGACGTGGAATTCGCCACGATGGAAGGGGTCGAGTGGTACAACAACCGGCGGCTGCACAGCCTGCTCCCGCTTTTCGGTCTTCTGGGCTGATGTCCGCTCGGGCTCCGATTCGCCTCGGCTGCTGTCCGCCAGGAGCTGCCCGGCGCTTGGGCAGCCCGCCGAAGACTGGTTGATCTGATCGATCACGCCGCCCGGTCGGTTATCCGCTGACGGTGCCCAATCTGATACTCGCCGAAGCCGTTGCCGCGGATGGGATTCGGGTGGTCCTCAACGTCGAGGCCGTACTCGAGGTCGATGTCAGCTTTTCCGCAGGTCGATCTCTGTGATTAGCGCATGTATCCCCCTCCGGACACAGACACCACGCACACGGGTGGTTGTGGAGCAGTTTCTGCCACGACCACCCGTTTTTCGTGGTCGTAGGTGAGCTTCAGGCCGAGTTGCCGGTAGACATCGAGTTTGTCGGTGGGGTCAGCCGCCTTCAGTATGTGGACCAGCCCGCCCAGTGACGCCACGAGTTGGTGGATCTCCTTCCGGGTCATGGGGTGATTCCCACGTTGCCCGGCTTCCAGCGTGGCGAGCTGGGCCGCTGTGGCCTGGCGTTCGCGTTGAACTTGTTGGGTCCAGCCTGCCACAAGAGCCGGGTCGGCAAGATTGCGCAGTACGACCTGCACATGCCGCGGGGACGGTCGAACTGAGCTACCAATATCGCCAAGGGCGGCGGCGGGCTCGTGCTCAGGGACTTCGATGAGGCATACACGCGGATGACCGCAGCGAACGTCGAGTTCGTCACGAAGCCGCGCGCCGAACCTAGGCGAGGCGCTGCAGGAGGGTGCGCAGTTGTTCGCGGAAGTATTCGTCGAATTCAGGTGAGCCTGGTTTTTTCCGGTCGAGCCGAGTACCGGGCGGGGAAGCGTGACGGGAGCCATTACCAGGGACATCAGCGCGATTCGCACGAACGCAGGATCGAGTTCGGCGGCGATTTCGCCGCGCTCCTGTGCCAGACTGGCAAGGTCGGCCGCGGCGGTCTCGTCGACCGAGGCGGGTGCGGAGCCGCCGGTGAGTCCGTGCCAGACCATCAGGCGTGCGACGCAAGGGTCCGACAGCCCGCGGCGCAGCCGTAGCGCTTGCACAAGCTGGTGATCTGGAACGGGCCCGAGCCGTCATATGGAACGATATCGCCTCTGCTGGCAGGAACCTGCCGTTGGCTGCGGCAGGGTGCTCGTCCAACAGTTTGCGGTCACGACAAGCTGGCACAAATCCGTCGAGCAGCCCTGCTCCCCAGCGCTCACGTTCAGCGCAGCAGACCGTGGGCGATCACGTCAGCAGCCGCTTCGAGCAGGTCGCGCAGCTCGGTTTCGTTGCGGTGTAACTGGTCCGGACGCCAGTTGAGGCTGATGATGCCGTTCCATGCGGCGAGCAGGGCGATGGCAACCTTCTCCGGATCTACCGGCCGGGCGATACCAGCTTCGATCCCCAAACGGATGGCGGCGACCATCCGGTCGTTCTGCTCCTTGATTTGCCGCGCCATCCGCTCGGCCAACTCGCGTCCCGCGGTGTACTGGCCCGGGTCGGCGGGAAAGGCGAGCATACGGAAGTACTCCGGATACTGCAGGTAGAACTGAAGATATTGCTCGGCTACCGCATACAGTTGCTCGGCAGGCGTCCGGTCCGGCGTGAACGCCAAGTCCATGAATGCCCGGTCGACGGCGAGCGCGCGCTCGACGACCGCCGCGTGCAGCCCGGCCTTCGAACCGAAGTGGTTGTATATGGAGCCGACCGCGACCCCTGCCCGGTCAGCGATTTCCTCAACCGTCCAGCGGTCCATCGGACGTTCCTGGAGAACCTCCTCCGTCGCGCGCAACAGGGCATCGATGGTGCGCTGCTTCCGTACGTCCACACTCCACCTTTTGCATTCATTGCAAGAACTCGTCGGAGTTGCTAGTGTACTCCACAAGATCTTGCAACCATTGGAAGAGTGGATTCTTCCTCGCATCCGCGACATTCGGCCACCGGATCGTGCCTTGCGGGAGACGTTGATTCCACGGCTGGGGGAACTCCACGCCCTGACTCAGCCTTGCCAGGAGAGTCCGATGCACCGTTACCGCACAATCGTCGTTGACACCGACGGCTCAGAAGCCTCCGACATCGCTGTCGAAGCGGCGGCGAGCATCGCCGCGATCGCCAGCGCACAGCTGATTCTGGTGTGCGCCTATACCGCTATGCGCGGCGAGGTCGACGCCATGGCAGACATTCTCAAGCGCGACGCACACCTGATTCGCGGGTCGTACCCCGCCGACGACATCCTCCGCTCCGCGGCGGAGAACGCGGCCGCCTGCGGCGCCATCGACGTCGTCCGGCGCGCTGTTCCCGGGTCACCGGTCAACGCATTGTTGTCCATCGCAGCCGAAACAGACGCTGATCTCGTGGTCGTCACCCGCCGCGGTCCGAACTCCGCGGTCGCCCGCCGATTAGGCACGCTCCCGGACGAACTCGCACGGCGATCTCGGGTCGCGGTCCTCGCGGTATGCCCTGCGCCGAGGCGCACCCTCCTGCCTCGACGCGGAGAGCCGCCGACCAGGGAGGTCAGCACCGGAACGGGTCTCGGCACCTTCCTTCGATCGCGGCTGCTGCCCCGCAGCAGCTCGCAGCCCGTCTCATGAAAGAGTCGATGCCGCAGTCTCCGGGAGCTCTCGACTGCACTCGCTTACGGCGATCTGAGCTCCCGCATGGCGGTCAACACCGCACTCGATCGGATTGACGCCAGCCAGCCGACACTCAACGCGTTCCGCGTGATTCGGCGTGAGCGGGCGTTGACCGTGGCGCTAGCGGCCGATCGGCGGATTGCCGCCGGAGCGACTGCCGCTGCTCGGCGTGCCGATCGCTATCAAAGACGACACCGATATCGCGGGCGAGCAGACCTCGTTCGGTTGCGGTGGTGAGTACACACCGAAGTCGACCGACGGTGAGGCGGTGCGCCGACTGCGTGCCCGCCCCTGTCGATGGACTCGACGGCCGCGCGACAGACCGGGTCGTGATCGGGACAATCCAATCCAGTTTCCTGGAACGTTCTCGGCTGGCCGAGCGTGAATGTCCCCGCGGGTTTCACCGATGATGGTTTGCCGTTCGCAGCCCAGCTGATGGGTCCACTTGTTCCGAGCGAATGTTGGTTTCGGTTGCCGCGCAACTAGAATCGGGCCTCAACTGGGATCGAGTACGTCCCGGCCGTGGTAGCAGCGCCGGGCGTCACCGCGACTGGTCGGCGCCCATGAATCCCAATATCAGCGCGGTGACTTCGGCAGGGCTGTCGACTTGAGCAAAGTGCGAGGAGCGATCCACCCAGTTGAGTTGGGCATCCGGGATGAGCGCGGCCAATCTCTCGCCGACGCTGGGCGACACGAGCGGATCTAGGCGAGAGTAGATGAGCTGTATGGGCATCGGGAACGGCTTCCCGTCCCGCTCGAGACGCTCCAGCGCCGCGATGAATTCAGCGTGGTCGGCCGGCCGCATCACGTCTCGTAGGTAGCTGGTGAACGCACGGGTGCCCTCGACGGCCTTGAGCGGGCCACCGTACTCACGGGATTCCTCGAGCGATTTGAGCGTGTCATCGTAGTAGTGAACGATCCGATGGGCCCAGCGGTCGGTGTCGCGCCGAATCCACCAGCCGAGCACATCCTCGGCGCCCGGCACTGACAGCACGGTATGCAACGCATGCAACCGCAGCTGCGGAAAGACCGGCGCGTGGATATTGACCAGTCGCGTAAACGCACCCGGATCGGCCAAGGCCTGTCGCATAACCAGATATCCGCCCAGTGAGTTACCGACAGCCAGGCAGCCCCGTAGACCGAGGGCAGCCTGGAACTCACCAATCCACGCAGCCAGCTTCGGCGCCGAAAGACGGACCGCCGGTGCGCTACTGCGGCCGTTACCCGGCAAGTCCGGCATGATCAACTGGTAGTGCGCCCCCAAACCTTCCAGCACATAGCGCCAGGAATAGCTACTGGTCATCAGGCCATGAACGAGCAGAAGGGGTTCGCCACTGCCGTAGGCACGATAGTGGATGCGCAGTCGTCCGAGCCCGGTCGATTCCATTTCGAGATCGTAGGGCGCGGACTGGTAGTACAGGTGCGGCCGAGTCGGTTGTTCCGGCACCTGAGAGAAGGGCTGCTGTTGGAACGGGCGCAGGGGCCGCGACGACGTCTGGGTGGAACGGATCGACATGGATTCTCTCCCGTAACCCGTCTTGCAATGATTGCAAGATCCTCCAAAGGGTAGCATCGCTCCCCCGACGCCCGCAATGATGCCGTGCGTGAACCGGGACGCGTACGAGGCGAACCCGCCCCGGAATCACGCGCGTTCCGCGGTGGCAGGCCCGTCTTCTCATGCCGATCCGGTGCGCCCTCCCATCTCCGCACGATCCTCGACCGGTGCGGAACCAGCCGCGCTAGCGGGGGGACGACGGAATGGCATCCACCAGTTGGCGCTTCCCATCAGCTTGACGATGGCGGGCACCAGGAGCATGCGGACCACGGTGGCATCGATCAGGATCGCGATCGCCATACCGAGCGCCGCGACCTTGATCAGGGCTACGTCCGACAGCGCCGCCGCACCGGCGACGATAATGAACAATGTTGCTGCGGCGGTGATTACCCGCCCGGTACGCGACACACCGGATGTCACGGCCTCCTCCGTGCTCGCTCCCTGTTCATGAGCTTCGACCATCCGGGACATGAGGAACACCTCGTAGTCCGTAGACAATCCGAACACCGCCATGGTGACCACGACGAGCGCGGGCAACGGAAGTGGCCCCGGGTCCACGCCGAGCAGGGCCGATCCGTGTCCATCGACGAACACCCAGGTCAGCAGGCCGAAGGTGGCGCCAAGGCTGAACGTGGCCATAGCAACTGCCTTGAGCGGCAACATAATCGAGCGGAAGCCGACACACATCAGCAGGAGTGTCGCGGCAAGCACGATCAGCACTGCCGCCGGAATCGAGCCCACAATGGCGTTGTAGCTGTCCACGCGTTGGGCGTTCATGCCGCCGACCAGTACGGTGGTGCCGGACGGATTCGGCATCTGCTGCAGCGCTCGTACGCAATCCTCGGCGGCTGGCGAGAAATCCGGATGAGTCAGCAGTACTCGCACCAGGACCCAGTCCTCGTCCTCGGCCAGCCTCAGGGCCACTCGAACACCGCTGACCTGCCCAGCCTCGGTGATGACCTGCTGAACGGCCCTGTCCGACGGCGGCGCGCCGCTCTCGCCGCGTATCACCAGCGTCGCTCCGTCGGTGGCGTTGGGAAAGTTGGCGGCAACCGTCGCCTGTGCCTGGCGGGCCGGATTGTCTGAGGGCAGGCCGTTGGGGTTGACGCCGCCGGTCTTGATACCGAGTAGGGGCAGGCTCAAGGCCAGCAGCACGAGAACGATCACTCCGGTGACCGCGACCGGCCGGCGCATCACCCAGACCGCGAGTCCGGCCCAAAACCGTTGGGCTCGAGCCTCGCCCCGCTGTACCGCACCACGCCGCCAGGGCACCGCGTCGATGCGCTCGCCGAGCAAGGTGAGGGCGGCCGGTAGCGCGGTCAGCGATAGCGTCGCCGCGATACCGATCGCGGCGATCGCGCCATACCCGAGCGAACGCAGCATTGAGATCGGAAAGACCAGCGATCCGGCGAAGGCGCATATCAGTAGCAGCGCTGAGAATACAATCGTGCGTCCGGCGGTTTCGACAGTGCGCCGCGTCGCCTCGGCGGGCGAACTTCCGGCGCCGAGCTCCTCGCGGAACCGACTGACGATGAACAGACTGTAGTCGATGGCCAGGCCGAGCCCGATGATCGAGGCGATATTCAGTGAAAACGCGCTGACATCGGTAAAGATGCTGATCACCCGTAGTGCACCCAATGAGCCGAATACTGCCAATCCACCGACGACTACCGGGGCCGAGGCCGCGACAAGCCCACCGAAAATCACCACGAGCAGACCGAGCATCAACGGAATCGCCACTGATTCGGCGATCACCACATCGGTTTTCGATTTGGTGTTGTAGGCGGCGGTCAGGGCGGTGTACCCGGAGAACTGTGTCTGGACTCCGTCCACGGTCAACTGCTCCACCAGGTCGGCATAATTTCGGAGTCGATCGCTTTCGGTGCCTGCGAGAGCAAGCGCGGCCAGACCTCTGGTTTGATCGGTGGAGCGCATGGCAATCTGGCGAATGCCCTCCGCAGTCCAGTACGACTCGATCGGCTGGGCCAGCAGATCAGGATCGACCGAGGCGAGCCGTTCGAGGACCTGAGGTCCGATGTCGCCCAACGTTTTACCGACTGGGACAGTGTAGATCACCACGATATCCGGACGGCGTCCGCCCGGTGTCTCGTTGATCAGCTTCTCGGCCTCCGTCGATTTGCTCGCGGGGTCGGCGTAGCCGGCGAGATTCAGGTTCTGCAGGACCCCGATGCCCCAGATGCCGCTGAGCAGGAACATCGAGATCGACAGCGCTAACACCAGTCGCGCTCGGTTGGTAATCCATCGGGCCCATATAGTCATTTCGCCACCGGTATAGTTGTCGTGAATTCAATTTGAGGGCATCAGAAGTGGTAGAGCGCGCAGCCGACTTGTATTCCCGCCCCGACCGCGATGATGATCCCGATGTCACCGCGACGCACCACGGCGTTGTCATGGCAGTACCGCATCGCCGCCGACACCGAGGATGTGTACAGATCCGGGCCATCTCCGGCAACGTCGACAATGCGATCACGCGGGATGTCGATCCGATCCGCAAGCACGTCCAGAAAGTCCGAGGAAATCTGCGGTGCCAGCACGACTCCTATATCCGAAAGCCCTGTTTCAGTGGTATTCAGAATCTCTTCCAGCGACTCGTGGATCAACTTCAGATAGATATCCTCGATGCCGGAATGCTGCTCGAACTCGAGACCGGTATCACCATGTATCCGGGTGAAGGCGGTCAGAGCGTAGAGATGCTCCGGATAGCAGGCGAAATGAAATGCGCCGAAACCGGTGCCGTCACCCTCGGAGGCAGCCAGCACGGCAGCCGACCCCATATGTCCGATCCCGCGCCGGGCCACCGACATACTCGGTACGTCCGGATCCGCCTCCGCGGCGACGACCAGCGCCGCTGAGGTCTTGCCCGCATCGATGGCCGTCGCAGCCACGTAGCAAGCCTTGAGGAATCCTGTACCGCCATCGCATAGGTCGAAGGCCAGCGTGGCACGGGTGAACGGGTCGCTCGGATCGTCGTTGATCTTCAATCGATCGGCGACGAAAGTCGCCGTCGCGGGCTCGACGGTGTACTCGTCCCGGAACACGCCGGCATAAAGCACCAGGCCGAGATCGTCCGCGGCAGTGCCGGACTCCCCGAGGCACTGCCTGGCTGCCCGCGTCGCCAGGTCGACCGCCCGATCCTCACCGACGGGTGATGCCAGCGCGACAGACTCGATCCGCACCGACGGTGAGCCGACCGATCGTGCCGGTCCGGTGCCCTGAGCGCTGGGTCGCCCGGATCTGCTTCCGGTGCGCATCCGATCCGGCAGGTCGTCGAAGGTATACAACGCCGCACCGATGGTTTGACCGGAACCGGTGACGCTGAACAGGATTCGGTCACCCGCCTGCACCTCGCCCTGCTGCACCAGATCGTTGATCGCTACAAAATGCGTAGTGGACGCGGTATTTCCGCGGTGCTCCAGATTGGACACCGTGTTGCCGGGATGGGCAGCTGTACGTCCGATCAACCGATTGATCGTTGTCATCGCGTCATTGATGGAGGCCTGCGAGGTCTGGTGCATGAGTATCCGATCCACTGCCTCGGGCTGCCAGCCGTTGTGCTCGAGCATCTGCATGGCGAACGGCACGGATTTGCGGACCGCGACGGCGGTCTGCTCCACCGCTTTCGTGCGCATGATCGCGCCGCCATGTGGTTGATCGGTACGCTTCCCGATGCACAGGTCGCTGTAGCGGCTCAGCGTATGCAACCGCAGATCATGGAACCCGACACCGTTGGTGGTCCCGCGCTCCAGGATGACCGCCGCACCCGCGTCGCCCACGGTGAGGCAGGCCAGCCGGTCGTCGAGGAAATCGGTGATCTCCTGCTGAGCGGTACCGATGATGTGGGAGACGTATTCACCGCTGACCACCATGGCGGTGCGGACCCGTCCAGTCGCTAGGAACTGGTCGGCGACGGCGATACCGGTGAACATCCCCGCGCAGGCGTTGGAGACGTCGAAGCTCAAAGCGTTGTGCAGGCCCAGCATCCGGCGCAACCGCATCGAGATGCTCGGCTCGGAGATCAGCCGGCGGTCAGGTCCTTCGGTGTTGGAGATATTCGTGCAGATGAGCAGATCGATGGTCGCTGCCGTATGGGCCGAACCGGCGAGGCATTGTTCGGCTGCCCTTCGCGCCAGGTCGATCGTGAATTCACCCGGCCCGACCACGCGCCGAGTTTTGATCCCGGTGAGTTGTTCCAGCGGGATCTCGATCGGCTGGTCGCATCCGGCCAGAACTTCGGCGGTGTGCACGACGGTGTCGGGCAGATAGACACCGATGCTCTCGATGATCGTGTTGCCGACGGCAGCGGACGGCTGTCGATCGGGGTCCGGCGACTTCTCCAGGATGGTGTCGAATCGTTCCGATGCGGTGACCGGTTCGACCGTGGTCGGTGCGTCGGTCGATTCAGCGGACGCGGCAAGTCCTGCAACAGTCCGATGCCGGAAGACTAGTTCCGGCGTCAGAACAATGCCTAGATCCCGTGCTCCAGTACATATCTGCATGACCTGAGTCGAGGCACCACCCAACTCGAAGAAGTCGTCGAAGACGCCGACCGTATCGATCCCAAGCACCTCCTGCCAGAGACCTGCGAGGGTGCGCTCGGTTCCGGTGCGCGGTGGCCGGTACCCCGACGAGATGTCCGGCCTACTGGCCTCTGGGTCCGGAAGCGCTCGGTCGTCACGTTTTCCCGTCGGAGTGGTCGGGATCCGCTCCAGCATCACGAATTGCGCCGGGATCATCGCGTCCGGGAGGGTGTGCCGCAGGAATCCACGCAGGTCACCGGCGCTCGGCGATGCGCTCGATTCCGCCGCGACAACATAGGCCACCAGACGTGGTGTCTCGGTGCGCTCGCCACGGACCACGACGGCTGCTTCACGCACCTGCGGGATTTCGGCCAGTGCGCTTTCGATCTCACCCAGTTCGATTCTGACCCCGCGAATCTTGACCTGATTGTCGGCGCGACCGAGGTACTCGATGTTTCCGTCCGGCCGGTATCTGGCCAGATCCCCGGTGCGGTACATCAGACCGTTGGGGTACGCGAGCCCCGATTTTCCACCCGGCCCCGGCAAACCTTCTACGAAGCGCTCCGCCGTCAGCTCGGGACGGTTGAGATAACCCTGCGCGACACCTATACCCCCGATGTAGATCTCACCGACAACTCCAACCGGGACCGGATTCAGAAACCGGTCGACGACGTGGATGTGGGTGTTCGCGATCGGCCGCCCGATTGGAATGATCGGATCGGTATCGCCGCGCACACAGTCGTAGAATGTGACGTCGATTGCTGCTTCGGTGGGACCGTACAGGTTGTGCAGCCGCGCCGGAACGGTGGCGAAGAAGCGGTCGCGCAGGTCCGCGGTCAGCGCTTCGCCGCTGGTGATGACTTCGCGAAGGCTCACGCAGCGCTCCGCGCCTGGATCGGCGAGAAACGCTCGCAGCATGGACGGCACGAAATGAGCCACGGTGACCTGATGCTCGATGATCGTCTGTACGAGGTAGCCGCTGTCACGGTGACGTTCCGGCTCGGCGACGACGATTCGAGCGCCCACCAGCAACGCCCAGAACAGCTCCCACACGGACACATCGAAGTTGGCGGGTGTCTTGTGCAGCACCACATCCCGGTCGGTCAACGGATAAGCCTGCTGCATCCACAGCAGCCGATTGCTGATGCCGCGGTGCGTGTTCCGCGCGCCCTTTGGCAGACCGGTCGTACCTGAGGTGAACATGATGTACGCGATGGAATCCGGTGTGATCATGTCGGTCTCGGAGACGAACCCCGGTACGGCATCGGGGGTGGGGATATCCACACACACCACCGGAACATCCTTGGGCAGCCGATGCCGGAGCCGACTGTCGGTGATCCACACCGCGGGCGACGATTCTTCGCTGATCGCACGCAGGCGCTCCGCCGGATGCCGTGGGTCCACCGGCAGGAAGGCGCAACCGGCCAGGAGTGCGCCCAGCGGGCAGATCACTGACATTTCCGAGCGTTCGAGCGCTATTCCGACCGCATCGCCGGGCCTGGCTCCGGCCGCATACAGCCGGGCGGCGACCTCAGCAGCGCGGCGGTGCAATTCGCGGTAGGAGATGTCGTGATCGCGGTAGCTCACCGCGACCGCCTCCGGCGTCCGTCGGACCTGTTCAAGCACTAGATCGTGCAACCGCCGGCCCTGAAAGCCCGGCACGGCGGTGTCGTTCCAACCGGCCCGCTCAGACACTTCGTCGCGAGTGAGCAGCGGGAGTCGGCCGATCAGCTCGTCCGGGTTCACCGCCGCCATCGCGAGGAATTCCCGCAGGTGGTCGGCCAACCGGCCGATCATTGCGGTGTCGAACAGGTCGCTGTTGTACTGCAGCACCGCTGACAGGGTGTTCTCCCGCTCTGCCACCATCAGCATCAGATCCACCGGAGCGCCACCTTGCCGCAGTGACAGCGATTCGACTATCTGACCACCTTGCTCCGAGCCCGCCGAGGCGGCGAGTGTCGTGCGTGAGGTCTCCCAGGCGAAGAAGACCTGGAACACCGGTGCGTAGGCCGGATCACGCACCGGTACGAGCCGTTCGGCGACCAGCGCGAAGGGAAATTCCTGGTGCTCTATCGCATCCAGCACCGTACGACGGACTCGCTCGAGCAACGTGGCATAGGTCGGGTTGTCGCTGAGATCGCACCTCAGCGCGACCGAATTCACAAAGTATCCCACGATGCCTTCCGATCCCGGCATCTCGCGGCCGGCGATCGGCGAACCGATGATAATGTCATCGAGGCGGGAATAGCGTTGCAGCACAGCGAAAAACGCGGAGAGTACCGCCACCTGCAACGTGACGCCGTGGGTACGCGCGAGCTCGCGCAGCTCCCGGGTCTGTGGCTGGCCGATGTCGAAGGCGTGCGTCGCTCCGACGAAAGTCTGGTTCGCCGACCTCGGCCGCCGGCTGGGTAATTCGAGATGCGGTAGGTCGCCGGCGAGCTGCTGCTTCCAGTAGCTCCACAACTTCTCGCCACGTTCGCTGTTCAACAATTGGGATTGCCACCGCACGTAATCGGCGTATCGCGCGGGCAATTCGGGTAGCTCCACCGCTGGATCGCGGTACAGCGCGGACAGTTCGCTCAGAACCAGGTCCAGCGACCAGAAGTCGACCGCGATGTGTGGCATCGCCAGCGTCAACAGGTACTCCGCCGATGCGCGCTGGATGACGGTGACCTGCAGTACCGGTCCTTTCTCCAGATCGATCGGCTCGCCGAGTTTGCTGTCGAGCCATCCGTCCACCCGCTGCTGGGACCAGTTCGTAGCGTCGAGGGTGTGCACCGGAATCCGGCTGTCCGGGTCGGGAACCGCCACCGGGCGGTCCCCAGACATCCGGAAGGTGGTTCCGAGCAGCTCGTGACGACGGACGAGGTTCGCGAGCGCGACTTCCAGTCGCGCGATGTCGAGGGTCCCTTGTCTCCGGCCCACGTACAGCAGGTTGTAGGAGGCGCTCTGGGGGGCAAGCTTGGAATGCAACCACAGGCCCCGTTCGCCGGGCGAGAGTTCCCGCTCAGCCCTTGCTCGCAGCAAACGTTCGAGCAGAAGGCGCTTCTCGTCGGGATCGAGTTCGGTCATGGCGTGCCTCTGATCGGTCATCCGGCTTCTCCTTCTGAGGCGAGCAGTTCGGCCAGTAGCTCGTCGACGGCTTTGTCTGACAGCTCCGCCAGATCGGCAAGCAGTTCGGCGGCCTGCTGATCGTCGACATTGCGCGAGCTACGCGGGTTCTGGGGGTGCGCAGCGACTGGTGCGGCGGCTGATGTGTGCTCGAGGTCGAGTTGACTTACCAGCCACGCGGCGAATTCAGTGACGCTGGGCCCTTCCAGGAGTTTGATCACCGGCACAGTGACGGGTAGGTCGCGCTCGATACGCGTGCGCAACTCCATCGCACCGATCGAATCCAAGCCCATGTACCGCAGCGGCCGGTCGTGGTCGAGGGCGTCGATATCGATGCCGAGCCGAGTGGCTACTACCGCGGCCAGGTAGGCATGCAGGATAGTGCCGCGTTCGGCCGCAGTTGCCGCGCGCAACTCCTCGATGAGTGCACTCGGCGGGGACTCCTCCGCAGCGTCGTGCGCCGGAAGCAATTCCGCAAAGCGCGGAAGTTGCGCGATTCCCGCCAGTACCGACTGCCAAGCCGACCGGTCCAGTGGCAGGACAATAGAGTGGATCAGGTTCGAGACCAGAATCCGGTCCAGGATGGACAGCCCCGCCGCCGGGGAGATCGCACCGATGCCGAGGTTGCTCACGTGGGCACTGCGATGGTCCTGGCTGGCCAGCCCGACCTCGCTCCATGGCCCCCAGGCGATACTCGTCCCGGCCAGACCGATGCTACGGCGGTGCTGGGCCAAGGCGTCGAGGAACGCGTTGGCACCGGCGTAGTTGCTTTGGCCCGGCGAACCGAGGACACCTGCCGCGGAGGAAAAGTAGATCATGAAATCCAACGCGATATCGCGGGTCGCGGTGTGCAGATGCCACGCTCCGGCCACCTTAGGTGCGAACACCTCCGACAGCGACTGTTCGTCCTGCCGATCGAAGACCGCATCGGCCAAAGTCCCTGCCGCGTGCACGATTCCACGCAGCGGCAATCCCTGCGATTCGATTGTGGTCATCAGCGCGGCGACATCGGCCTCCTGGCTGATATCGGTGCTGGTCACGGTCACCCCTACCCCTGCGGCACGAAGTCGCTCGATTACCGACCCGGCACGTTCGTCGGGGCCGCGGCGTCCGGTCAGCACCAGGTTTCTGGCGCCACGGTGCACCAGCCAATCGGCCACCTCGATGCCGAGACCACCGAGGCCACCGGTGACCAGATACTGTCCGTCACTGCGCAAACGCGGCATGGTCACGTTGATGTCCGGGATTTCCTCGGTGGTGAGGACCACCTTGCCGATATGCCGCGCCTTCGCCATGTATCGGAAGGCTTCTTCGGCCTGCGAGATCCGAAACACTGTGGCGGGCAGCGGGGTCAACTCGCCATCGGCGATCAGTCCCATAACCGTGCGCAGCGTCGCGCCCACCTCATTGGGGCGTTCCAGGACCATCGCCGCGATATCGACAGTGAAATGCGATACGTTGCGACGCAACTGCCACAGATCGATCGTGCGCTTCTCGACGATGTCACGCTTACCGATCTCGACGAACCGCCCGAAGGTCCGGAGCACGCCGAGACCGCGTGGAATCGCCTCCCCCGATAGCGAATTCAGGATAACATCGACACCTTCACCGTCGGTGTCGCGCATGATCTCCTCCGCGAAACTCAACGATCGAGAATTCATCACATGCTCGACACCCAACGCACGCAGATAGTCGCGCTTCTCCGGACTACCCGCTGTCGCATAGATTTCCGCACCGGCGCGCCGGGCGAGGGCAATCGCGGCCAGCCCGACTCCTCCGGTAGCGGAATGGATCAGTACCCGCTCGCCGCGTCGCAGCCGAGCCAGTTCGTGCAGCGCGTAGTACGCGGTCGTGAAGGCGATCGGTACCGTGGTGGCGGCCACCGGATCCAGTGATTCGGTAATCGGGACAACGAGAGTCGATGACGTGGTCACATACGAGCCAAATGCCGGCGAGGCGATGGCGGCCACGACGTCACCGGGTTCGATGCCCTCGACCTCGGGGCCGACGGAGATCACCCTGCCGACACATTCGGCGCCGAGCAGAACGCGTTCGTCGTCCTCGGGTGGGATCACACCTGCCGCCACGGCGACGTCGTGGAAGTTGAGTCCGGCTGCCAGAACTCGGATTTCCACCTCACCGGCATCGGGTTCGCGGCGCCCGGTCTGGCGCAGTTCGAGATCTTCGAGCAGGCCCGGCGCCCGCTGGGTGACCGCGAACCCCTCGGCCGGGTAAGCGGGGCGTCTGATCGCGGCCGGGACCGAAGTGCGGACCAGGCGCGCCACGAATCGCGTATCACCGCGTAGCGCGATTTCAGTTTCCGCGTCGTCCGACCACAGCTCCCGCGATAGGGTGTCGAGCTCGCGCGCATCCGGATGGCGACTGATATCGATTCTGGTGCAGCGAAATTCCGGTAACTCATGTTCGAGCGTCCGCGACATACCCCACAGCGGTGCCGCGGCGATCCCTGCGGCATCTGGCACGTCGGGTGTTCCGGCCGACTGCGTTCCGTTGGTGACGACAAACATCCGCGGTGGTCGGCCTGCCCATTCGTGTCTTGCCACGGCCTGCATCATGTGGAGGAACTCGAGCGCGGCCGAGCCCGCGGTGCTGACGAGACTGTCTTCGGACTCGGCCTGTCCGCCGAGGTACACGATCGCCTCGATCGTTTCGCCCTCGAAATCAGCTGCGGTACGACCAGTGCCAGACCGCAAAACCGACAATCCCCTGGCTGTGAGCAGCTCGGCCACCAGGTCGGCCATCGGGTCGACGCCGACGACGATCCATCGGCGGTCCGCCGACTCGGTAGCCCGCGCCTTCGGTGGTGCCGACTCCTGCCATGACAGCTGGTAAAACCAGCGATCGGGTATTGCCGAGTCCGACTCCGCAACATCAACTGATAGTCGCCTCACCCGTAGGCCTGTGCAGTCGGCGAGCACACGCCCGTCCTCGGCCAGCAACTGGAAGTCACCTTCCAGCGTGTCCGCGTCCGATACGGGCCGCCTAGAGCTGACCATATGACACCACCGCGCCGTCGCGATATCACCGAAGACGCGTAGGCAGCCGAGCCCCACCGGCAGGAAAAGGCTGTCTTCACGAGCATCGGTCTCGGTCACCGTTGCGGCCAACACCTGGAAGGCGGCATCGAGTTGCACCGTCGTGGCGAGCACCGTGCGGAAGCCCCGCGGCGCGACGGATTCTTCCGACAGATGCGCAAGTGCCTCGGCGTCACGTCGCCACACCTGCGTGATCCGTTGGAATGCGGGACCGTACTGGAGCCCGACGTCAGCGAGCGCATGGTAGAAGTCGGCACCGGCGATGTCATCGTTCCATCCATCCAGGTCTGTGGCCGGATGCCAGGGCGAAGGAGCGACGGCATCGCGGCTGATCGAGCGAACTGTGCCACGCGAAAGCTGTTCCCATGAGGTGGTGGCGGTATCGACCGATGTCGTCAGACTGCGGAAGGTCGCCGACCCCGGCGCGCTGTCCACCAGGGCGAGCTGGATCCTGCACTCCGCGTCGTCCGCGAGCAATAGTGGACTGTCGAACGTGACATCGAGCAGTTCGTACGCACAGCCATCGAACTTCTCGCCAGCGGCTGCATTCAGTACCGCCATGTGCAGTGCGGCCGGTGCGGTCGGTGTCGATTGCACGCGGTGGTCGCGCAGGAATTCCATCGAGTCGAGTGAGATATCCCACTGCCAGAAGGCCGTTCCGGGATGGATCGAGGAATCGATGCGCGCAGTCGTCCGACTGGAACCGCGTTCGGACGACTGCTCCGCGGAGGGACCCGGGCCACCGATCCAATAGGTCTGCCGCTGCCACGGATAGGCCGGCGTGCGCACGAACACCGCGCCGTCGCGGTGCAGCGCCCGCCACTTCACTGGGTAACCCACACAGTAGAGCGCGCCCAAGGAGGCCAGCAGCGTGCCATATTCGTCGCCGTCGCGAGCCCCGGACGGGACCACCGTCGCGCTCTCTGTCTCCCGTATCTGTGTGATCGCGGCCGTCAGCACCGGATGCGGAGCGATCTCGACGAAGGTTTCGTATCCGTCGCCGATCATCCGGTCGACCGTCGGACCGAAGCGGACGGTCTTCCGGAGATTGTCGCCCCAGTACTCGGCGGTGAACCGATCGGAGCCCTCGAGTGCGCCGGTGACCGTGGAATACACCCCCACAACACCCTCGCGGGGAGTGATGTCGGCCAGCGCGGTCACCAGTTCGGGCCGCAGCGGATCCATTTGGGGTCCGTGCGAGGCGACGTCCACCTTGATCAACCGGCAGAAGATCTCGTCGCGCTGCAGCGTCGTGAGCACCTCGTCCAGTGCGGCGGGATCGCCGGAAAGGATCGTCGAACGCGGGCTGTTGCGCGCCGCGATCGCGACGAGATCGCTGTAGTCGGCAATCCTGCGCTCGACCTGCTCGGGCCCGAGCTCCACCACCGCCATTGCACCTCGGCCGGAGACCTGCCGCAGCAACCGGGAACGGTGCGCGATGACCAACGCAGCATCGGCCAGATCGAGCACTCCGGCGACGTGGGCCGCCGCCACCTCGCCCATGCTGTGTCCGACCACCGCATCGGGTGTCACGCCCCACGAATCCCACAGGGCAGCCAGCGCGACCTGCACGGCGAACAGCGTCGGCTGCACAACGTCGACCTCGGCCAGACGGGAGCGTTCCGCGGTGGCGTGCAGTTCATCGATCACCGACCAGCCGGTGATCCGACGGATCTCGCGGTCACACCTGATCAACGCCTCACGGAAGGCGGGCTCGTCCACGAACAAGGCACGGCCCATGCCGAGCCATTGCGAGCCCTGTCCGGAGAACACGAAAGCGACCCGCGCTGGCCGGCCCGGCCGTGCGCACCCGGCCGACATACCCGGTCGGCCGTCGCCACGCAGGAATGCCGCGAGCTGATCGGCCGCCTCGGCCGAGGTATGCGCGACGAGCGCAAGGCGATTGTCGTGGTGGCTGCGATGCGCCGCCGCAGAGTACGCGATGTCGGTCCAGTTCGCGTGCTCGGCTTGTAGCAGCGACCGGTACCGACCGGCCAGCTCGCGCAGCGCGTTCGAACCGTGCGCGCTGATCGCCAACAACGCGGGACGCTGCACGTCCGGCGTCGTCCCCGACGCTGCCTCGGGCGCGGCAGCCAATACGACATGGGCATTCGTCCCGCCGAACCCGAAGGAACTCACCCCCGCAACTCCGAACCCCGCTGGCCACGCTTCGAGGCTGTCCGCGATCCGGATCGGCGCCTTTGCCAAGTCAATGCCGGGGTTGACTTCGCGGTAGTGCAGTGTCGGTGGAATCATCCGGTGCCGCAATGCCAACGCCACTTTGATGACTCCGGCGATACCTGCGGCTGCTTCGAGATGACCGATGTTCGACTTTACCGAGCCGATCGCGCAGGTCTCCCCCGGCCGCCTTCCCTCGGCAAGCACTTCTGCGAGCGCGTTCGCCTCGATGGCATCACCGAGCAGGGTGCCGGTGCCGTGCGCTTCGACGTACACCGCGTCCCCCGGCACCACACCCGCACAGGCATAGGCTCGACGCAGCAGTGCGGCCTGAGATCGCTTGCTGGGGGCCATCATTCCATTCGTGCGGCCATCGTGATTGGTCGCACTGCCGCGGATGACCGCGTAGATCGAATGGCCGGCAGCCTCTGCCCGCGACAGCGGCTCCAGCAGCACCACGCCCGCGCCTTCGCTACGCACGTATCCGTCGGCGGCGGCGTCGAAGGTCTTGCACCGCCCGTCCGCGGCCATGACACCGGCTTTGGTCATATTGATCGATATTGCGGGCGACAGGATCAGGTTGACCCCGCCGACTACCGCCAGCGTGCTTTCACCAGAGCGGAGCGACGCGCATGCCTCGTGCAGCGCGACCAGCGATGACGAGCACGCCGTGTCGACCGCGATGCTGGGACCGCGGAAATCGAAGCAGTACGAAATCCGGTTCGCCGCAACGCTCATGGCGTTACCGGTGCCGGTATACGCGTCGATCCGATCCTCGGCGGTATAGAAGAGCCGACCGTAGTCGTTGGTGGATATCCCGAGGAAGACACCGACCGGCTCTCCGGCCAGCTCCGCCGCCACCAAGCCCGCGTCTTCCAGTGCTTCCCCGGTGAGTTCGAGTACGAGCCGCTGCTGCGGATCGATGTGCTCGGCTTCGCGCGGCGAGATACCGAAGAACTCGGCGTCGAAGGAGCGCACGTCGTCCAGAAATCCACCCCAGCGCACGTCGTCGCGGGTCCAGCGATCGTCGGGGACCTCCGAGATCGCGTCAACGCCCTCGCGGAGCAGATCCCAGAATGCGGTGGTGCCGTCCGCACCGGGAAACCGGCAGCCGATCCCGACGATGGCCAGCGGCTCGCCCGATGCTGTATCCACCGGATTGCTGGATGCCTGCTGCGATGCCGATGCCGATGCCGATGCCGCCCGAGAGGTGTGCGGGTTCGCCAAGTACTCGGCCAGTTCGGCGATGGTCGGGTATTCGTAGGCGACGGTCGGGCGCAGCTCCACACCGAAGGACAGACCTATCGCGCTGGCGAGCTTGACCGCCCGCACCGAATCCAGACCGTAGTAGGAGAACGGCCGACGAGGATCGATCTCCTCCTGCGCGACTCCCAGGTCCCGGGCAAGGTGATCGACCAGCCACTCCGACACCTCCCGCACCGATCGATTTGCCGCAGGTCCACCCGACGATTCCTCCGACGACGAAGGCGGCTTGCGTGCGGGCAGCGGGGACCAGTGCGCAACGGTCTTGAGGGCTCCGCTGGCGAACTTCTCCCGGCACGCGAAGCGCTGTACCTTGCCACTGGAGGTACTGGGCAAGCTGTAGGGGCGAACCAGAACCACCGACGAGACCGCAACCTCGTACTCTTGGGCGACGACGGCCGCTACTCGCGCGCATATGCCGTCGAAGTCGGTGTCGGGCAATACATCTCGTTCGATCTCCTGTACGACGATGAGCTGCTCGCCTGCACCGGCGTCCAGGGCGAAAGCAGCGCCGCGACCGCGCAGCAGCACGGCATCGGCGTCCTGGACGGAGCCCTCCAGATCATCGGGGTACAGATTTCGCCCCCGCACGATGATCAGATCCTTCAGGCGGCCTGCGACGAAAAGCTCATGATCGCTGACGAAGCCCAGATCACCCGTACGCAGATACGGTCCGGCAGGATGGTCACCTGGATCGACGAGTTCGGCGTAGAAGGTAGTAGCGGTAGGCTCGAGCTGACGCCAATAGCCCTGCGCGACGGACATACTCGAGATCCATATCTCACCGACTTGCTCAGGCGGGCAGGGCTGTCGAGTATCGGGATCGACAATGACCAGCTGCAGCCCATTCTGCACGCGGCCGCAACCGACCATGGCGGTGGAGCCGTCCCGGCCAGGATCTACATCGACGACACGGCGCTCGTGCAGTGAACTCCTCGACAGGTACTTGACCAGCGGCCCGTCCGGGCGAGGAGACCCCGTCACCAGCAACGTATTCTCGGCTAGTCCGTAAACCGGTTGCGCTGCCGCGGGATCGAAGCCCACGGGAGCGAATGCCTCGGCGAAACGCTCCATCGTCTCCACGCGAACGAATTCCGCGCCACACAGTGCGGTCCGCCATCCGCTCAGATCGAGTCGCGCCCGCTCTTCGGGAGTCGTCGTGTTGACACACAGTTCATGGGCAAAGTTCGGTGCCGTCGTAATGACGCGCTGCCGACCGGAAATACGTTCCAGCCACCGAATCGGGCGCAGCACAAACGACACCGGCGACATGAGCTCGGAACTACCGGCCACATACACCGTGGTCAACACCGCGCCGACCAAGCCCATGTCGTGATGCAGCGGAAGCCAGAATACGCCGAACAGATCGTCGTCCAGATCGGGTGACCCGAGTGCTCCCCGGATGCTCTCCACGTTGTCCATGAAGTTGCGGTGCGTGAGCATCACACCTTTCGGATCGCTGGTGGATCCGGAGGTGTACTGGATAAGGGCCAGGTCGTCGGGCGCAGGCAGCACCGGCGTGCGATCTGGCCGGTCGCGATGCGGATGAACGTGTAGAGCATCGGATCCGCACCAGCGCAAACTCTGCGCGAGCTCGAACGACTCGATCGCCGCGCGGGTCTCCGGCAGGGACTCGGTGGAAGTGAGCGCGAAACTCGCGCCGGAATCGTTGACGATCTTGCCGATGCGAGTGACCTGCTTCTTGCCCACCGGCGAATAGGCAGGCACCGCGACCGCGCCGGCGAGCAGGCAGCCGAACAAACCCGCGATGAAATGTAGATCGTTCTCGTGCAGCAGCAGGACCCGCTCCCCGCGGGCACCTTCGCGGCGCAGCCATTCGGCAACCGTTTCGGCGCGCTCCTCGAGCTCACCATAGGTCCATTGCTCGGATACCGACTCACCGTCGGGAAGATAGGCGAACGCGAGTTTGTCTCGATATGCCTGCGCACGAGCGATGAGCAAATGCGCGAGCGTGGGCTCAGCAAACTTCTCAGATGTCATCTAAGGAATCCCCCAATAAAGCGATGAGAGCTACGAACAGCGCTCTGACTCGCTTGCGCCGAGAATTGCCAAGAATTGTTACCCCGGCACCCGAGCGGCATCGAGCAGATTTACACAATGTTCGACAGCGCGAGCCGATTATCATCGGAGATAATAGAACTCGCTACCAGTTCGGGATTCCCCTTCGAACCCCCGTGCCCCAACCTACCGAGCCCGACTGTAGCAGCCCATCAACACTCTTACAACTGTTACAAGCAGTGATTCCAGGAGCATACGACACCGCGTGCCGATGGCCGTGATCCACGATGGCCCTTGGCGCCCAACGGAGCTGACCGCTGAACGCACCGGCGGGCCGGCTCGCGCACCACCCAGCTCCGGCGTCGCGCAACCACTTCGGTCAATGTTCGACGCGACTGCCATCGCATCCGATTCCAGCCATTGTCAGCCCATTCGAACGCTGGTAGCGTCACAGCAAGTCCATCGAAAGTGACTGATCAGTTCCCGCGGGGTCGGACCTGCAGGAACACATGGGGATAGCGACATGTTCGCAGACTTGCCCGGATCAGAAAGGCGCAGCAATGCTCCCGACGGTTCGGATTCATCTGACGTTTACTCGAGCCATCACCAGAATTGGCCTTCGTAGCGGAGTAACTGGACCACTACTGTCCGCCCCGTGATGGCGCGGTTGCTGACAGATTCCCGTGAGTTGCGGGATTCCGTCACGGGGTCCGCACGCGTTGAGCTGCGGCTGTTTTGGGTGGGAAATCAAATCGCTACTTGATCAGCGAAGGAATTGTCCATGACCATCGATGAACAATCGTGGCGTGAGCCACGTTCGGATATGGATTCGACCAGTGGTGCCCGCGACACGCCGAGCACCGCGCTGGTCGATCGACTCAGGGGTGGCGAAGCATTCGCTCTGGCGTTCGGGGGTCAAGGCGCTCGTTGGCTGAATCCACTGGCCGAACTGCTCGCTGACACTGATCTCGAGTTCGACGCCGCGGAGTTGGTGGATGAAGCGGCTCGGTTGGTACAGCCGGTCGAGCGCGAGCTGGCACTCGTGCGTCCGGAGGCCTTCGATCCGTTGCGATGGATCCTCGAGCCGAATCCTTCCTGCGACGCGGTAGCCGCCACCCCGCCGATGTCGTTCCCTGGCGTACTGCTGGGTCAGCTGACGATGATCCGCGTTCTCTCGCTGCTCGGGCTGGATCCGGGGCACACACCGCCCATGGCACTGATCGGGCACTCGCAAGGCTTGCTCGGTGCATCGGCATTGGCGAACAACAACACCCGGGATGTCGAGTTGTTGGCGCTCGCGCAGCTACTCGGGGCAGCCGCCGTCCTGGTGGGGCGCCGGCGGGGCATGGTCGGCTCCGCGACCTATCCCCCGATGGTGTCGGTGGCGGGCGTCGCTCCGGATCGGCTTCGAGCTGTCGTCGATGAATTCGCCGCGCAGATCGCGGCACCCGACGCACCTGTCGTCTCGGTACGCAATGGCCGCCGTCGTGTTGTGGTCTCAGGCGGAGCCGGGCATCTCGCGCGACTTCGTCGGCACTGCGAAGAGATCACCCGACAGCAGCGTGGCGAGCGCGATGCACGCACCCGCGGCGGCGCGGTCTTCGCGCCGGTCTTCGAACCGGTCGACGTGCAGGTCGGATTTCATCATCCGGCACTGGCCGAGGCGATCGACATGGTCGGAAGGTGGGCCGAACAGTGCGGATTGGATGTCGCATTCGCCTGCGAGATGGCCGACAAGATTCTGGTCTCGCCCGTCGACTGGGTCGCCGCCGTGGACCGGGTGGTGGACGCCGGCGCCCGCTGGATTCTCGACCTGGGACCAGGCGATCTGTTGACCAGGATGACCTCCTCCGTCACCCGAGGCACCGGCGTCGGCATCGTTCCTGCCGCAACGCGCGCCGGCCACCGCAACCTGGTAACACCTGGTGCCGCTTCTGAACCTACTCCCGCTTGGTCCACGTTCGCGCCGCGGCCGGTGTCGCTACCCGATGGTCGCGTCGTAGTCCAGACAGCGTTCACCGCACTCACCGGGCGCTCACCGATTCTGTTGGCGGGCATGACTCCCACCACCGTCGATGCCGGAATCGTCGCTGCCGCGGCGAATGCTGGGCACTGGGCCGAACTGGCCGGCGGAGGACAGGTGACCGAGCAGATCTTCGCAGACCGCGTCGCCGAGTTACGCACCCTGCTCGCCCCAGGCCGTGCCGTACAGTTCAATGCACTACTCCTCGACCCCTATCTGTGGAAGCTCCAACTCGGCGGCAAACGGCTGGTGCAGCGAGCACGCGCGGCTGGCGCTCCCTTCGACGGCGTAGTCGTCTCGGCCGGAATCCCCGAACTCGACGCGGCCCTGACATTGATCGAGGAACTGTCCGAGGCCGGGATCGCGCATATCGTGTTCAAACCCGGCACGGTCGAGCAGATCCGCGCGGTCATCCGCATCGCCAACGAGGTGCCGCAGCTGCCGGTGATCGTACATATCGAGGGTGGCCGGGCTGGCGGCCACCACTCGTGGGAAGACCTCGATGACCTGCTGCTGGATACCTATCCCGAATTGAGGTCGCGCCGAAACGTGATCGTGTGTGTCGGCGGCGGTATCGGGACACCTGAGCGCGCCGCCCAGTACCTGACCGGGCAGTGGTCGGCGGGACACGGGCATCCTGTGATGCCGGTGGACGGCGTGTTGGTGGGAACGGCGGCCATGGCGGCGCTGGAGGCGACGACCTCGCCGCAGGTAAAGCAGCTACTCGTCGATACACCCGGTACTGCGGATTGGGTTGGCGCCGGCACTGCCACCGGTGGTATGGCCTCGGGCCGAAGTCAATTGGGCGCCGACCTTCACGAAATCGACAATTCGGCCTCACGGACCGGCAAGATGCTCGACGAGGTCGCTGGCGATGCCGAGGCAGTCGACCGGCGACGCACCGAAATCATTGCCGCGCTGGACCAGACCGCCAAACCGTACTTCGGCGATGCCGCGACGATGACGTATACCGAATGGTTGTGCCGATACGTAGAATTGGCGGTTGGCGCCGCACCTGCTGCTGGCACAGCCGATTCGATCTGGCTGGACGATACCTGGCGCGACCGCTTCGGCGCCATGCTGGCCCGCGCGCAGGCCCGGCTGGATCCGATTGACCGCGGACCCATCCCAGCCCTGTTCGCCAGCACCGAGTTTCTCGAAGACCCGACCAAGGCAATTGACGTCCTACGCAGGGAATATCCGGACGCTGACACCGCCCTGCTTCACCCCGCCGATGTGCCGTATTTCGTATCGCTGTGCCGAACACCTGGCAAGCCGGTCAATTTCGTGCCGGTGCTCGACGGTGAAGTCCGTCGCTGGTGGCGTTCGGACTCGCTATGGCAGGCACACAACCCGCGCTACTCCGCCGACCAAGTGTGCGTCATCCCCGGCCCCGTGTCTGTCGCGGGCATCACCCGGGTCGACGAGCCGGTAGGTGCATTGCTCGACCGGTTCGAACAGGCCACCACCGACGCCCTGCTCAGGTCCGGCATCACGCCGATCCCGGTTCCGGGACGCAGGCACGCGGGTATCGCGGCGGGATCGGTCGATGTCGTGCTTGCGGCACCCGATGTGTGCTGGGCGGGTCGCACCACTCGGAGCCCCGTCGCTCGCCTCGGTCCGATCGCCGAATGGACCATAGCGGGCAACACTGCGATCCACCCCCCGACCGGCTCCGCTCTGAGAGCTTTGGATACCGACCTGGTCGAGCTCGTTGTCCCACTTCGCGGCGCCGAGTCGTTACGAATACGGATCACGGCGCCGCCGGATGCGGTCGACGGCGGTGCGCCGATCATCACCTCCGCCGACGCTGAAACGGCGATGACAGCACTGGTCGGTGTCGCTGCCGGAGCGCAGCTACCGGAGATTGTCGAGGGCAGTGCAGAACTCATCTTCTCCTATTCTCCCGACTTGGCCGCGGATCACACTGGCGTAACCAGCTCGGGCTTGCCCGAGACACTGGAACCGATCCGCCGTGGTGTGCCCGACGTCCTGGTCGGCGCATGCTGGCCCGCTGTCTTCGCCGTTCTGGCCGCCACCCGCACGCCCGGCGGGCAACGGGTGATCGAGGGCCTGCTCGACCTGGTCCATCTCGACCATCAGGTGCTGCTGGACGGGAAACTGCCCACCACCCCGGGCGCACTCATGATCCGGGCGGAGGCATCCGATGTCCTCGACACCGATCTCGGCAGGGTAGTCGAAGTACGAGTCGCCATCGGCGACACATCCAGCTCGTCGACCGTAGCGAGTTTGGTGGAGCGCTTCGTGATTCGCGGACGAACCGGCGACGTCGAGGCGTCGGAACCGCCACGCGCAGGCGGTTCGGATATCGCGTCCGCCACCGATACCCCACGGAAGCGAATACGCGATCTGACCATGACGGCACCGTCGAGCATGGACGCCTTCGCCGGGGTCTCCGGTGACCACAACCCGATCCACACCTGTGCTGCCGCAGCGTTGCTCGCCGGCCTCGACGGTCCTGTCGTGCACGGCATGTGGCTGTCGGCCGCCGTGCAGCAAGCGGTGTCCGCGTCGGATCCGGCCGCACCTACATCGGCACGGGCGATCACCGCCTGGACCGCGCGGTTCCTCGCCATGGTGCGGCCCGGTGATCGGGTCGACGTGCATATCGACCGCGTCGGTATCCACCGGGGCGCCGAACTCGTCGAGATCTCCTGCCGGGTCGGCACCGACCTGGTGATGATCGCCACCGGACAGATCGCAGCGCCGAGGACGATCTACGCTTTTCCCGGTCAAG
This sequence comes from Nocardia amamiensis NBRC 102102, assembly GCF_001612745.1. Classification (GTDB taxonomy): domain Bacteria; phylum Actinomycetota; class Actinomycetes; order Mycobacteriales; family Mycobacteriaceae; genus Nocardia; species Nocardia amamiensis. The sequence goes on from NZ_BDBA01000125.1 coordinate 31,048, forward strand.
GAATCCAGCGCACCGGCATGGGCCTGGACGCCCGCGATCGTTCCAAAGCCGCCAAGCAGGTCTGGGACCGTGCGGATAAGCACACCCGCGACGCACTGGGCTTCTCCATTCTGGCCGTGGTCCGCGACAACCCCACCTACCTACGAGTTCGCGGTGTCGACCATCGGCATCCGGACGGAGTTCTGCATCTGACACAGTTCACTCAGGTCGCGATGGCAACGCTCGGCGTCGCGCAGATCGCCGAGTTGCGCGAGTCGGGAGCATTCGTCGAGGAAGCATTGCTGGCCGGCCATTCGGTCGGTGAGTACAACGCGCTGGCCGCCATCTCAGCAGCTATCTCGCTGGAATCGTTGTTGGATATCGTGTTTCAACGCGGTGCCGCGATGCACGGATTGGTGCCACGCAATGCCGAAGGGCGCAGCAACTATCGCATGGCGGCGATACGTCCGTCGCAGATCGGGTTGCCCGACGACGAGGTCATCGATTTCATCGAGTCCATCAGTGCGCGCACAGGCGAATTCCTCGAGGTGGTGAACCTCAATCTGCGCGGCTCGCAGTACGCCATCGCCGGCACCGTGGATGGACTAACGGCGTTGGAGGCCGAAATCAACGGCCGCCGAGCGGAATTCGGCGGCAAGCGAGCCTTCATCCTGATCCCGGGCGTAGATGTGCCGTTTCATTCGAGTGTGCTGCGCACGGGAGTGCCCGAGTTCCGGCGTCGGCTCGAGGAGCTGATACCCAAGGATCTGCATCCGGAAGTACTGGTGGGACGTTATATCCCGAACCTGGTGCCCAGGTTGTTCTCGCTGGAACGGACGTTCCTCCAGGAGATCGCCGACCTCGTCCCGTCCGGCCCGTTGACCACAGTGCTCGCCGACTATGACCATTGGATCGAGCGGCCCGCCGAGTTGTGCCGGATCGTGCTCATCGAATTGCTCGCTTGGCAATTCGCCAGTCCGGTTCGCTGGATCGAGACGCAGGATCTGCTGTTCGCCGATCCGATGCACGGCGGACTGGGTGTCGAACGTTTCGTCGAGGTAGGTTTGGCCGCTACCCCGACGCTGGCGAACCTGGCAAGCCAGACGTTGAAGCTGGCTGATTTCCAGGGTGCCGCCGTAGACGTGCTCAATCTCGAGCGTGACGCGGCGATTGTCTGTGGCACCAACCTCGATCCGGAATCGGTCCCGGAGGAATACGTCACCGAGGAGACCCCTGTCGCACCGCCAGCCGCTGCGACGGTGGCAAGTCCGGCGCCGAACCGCACGCCCGACGATATCGCGTTCACTGCCGCGGATGCCACGGCGATGCTCATCGCGTTGTGGACCAAACTGCGGCTCGACCAAATCCGTCCCACCGACACCATCGAGGAGCTGTGCGACGGGGTGTCTTCACGACGAAATCAACTGCTCGTCGACTTGGCCGCCGAGCTCTCGCTCGGTGCAATCGACGGTGCCGCCGAGGCGGATATGACCACGTTGGGCGGCACAGTGCGCAAACTCGCACGCACCTATCGGCCATTCGGCTCGGTACTGTCGGATGCCACGGCCGACCATCTACGCAAGGTGCTCGGCCCGTCTGGCAAGCGCCCGCCGGCCATCGCCGATCGGGTCCGTACGGTGTGGCAGCTGGGCGCGGGTTGGGCGTCGCATGTGACCGCGGAGGTGGTGCTCGGGACCCGTGATGGCATCAGCATGCGCGGCGGCGACCTCGGCGAGCTATTGCCCGCCGCACCGATCGACGCAGCCGGGGTGGATACGGCCATCGATGCCTCCGTACAGCGCGTCGCAGCACGGTACGGCGTCGCAGTAGTCCCGCCATCGACGGCAGAAGACCCGTCCGGCACAGTCGATTCCGTCGCGCTGCGTGAGCTCGACCAGCGCTTGACGGGGCCCGACGGTGTACTCGCATCGGCCGCGCGGCACATCCTCGACGACCTCGGATTGGACGAGCAACCACAGCCAGCGGAAGCCCCGGATTCGTCTCTGATCGAGCTGGTGTCGGCGGAGTTGGGCTCGGACTGGCCGCGTATGGTCGCCCCCGCATTCGACGCCGAACGCGCCGTCTTGATCGACGATCGGTGGGCGAGTGCACGCGAGGATCTGGCTCGGCTGTGGCTCGACCCGGATTCGTTGCAGCGCGCCATTTTCGCCGACGCGGGCGCTGCCGTAGCCGCACAGGCACGGTGGTGGCAGCAGCGGGCCGAGCGGCAAGGACGGCGCGACCTCGCGCTGCGATACCGCGAGATCGCCGAGGACGCGGCGCATCCCAAGGATGGCGGAGAGTGGGCAGACGACGTTGCCGTCGTTACCGGTGCGAGCAAGGACTCGATCGCGGCTGCGATCACCGGCAAGCTGCTCGGCGGCGGTGCGACGGTTTTCGTCACCACCTCTCGTTTGGACGACGAGCGCCTGGCCTTCTATCGAAACCTGTACCGCGACAGCGCCCGTCCCGGAGCGGCTCTTTGGGTGGTGCCGACAAATCTGGCGTCCTATCGCGATATCGACGCGCTCATCGAGTGGATCGGTACCGACCATGTCGAGACGGTCGCCGGCGTCAACACGCTGATCCGCGCAGCTGTCACTCCGACGCTGCTGTTTCCCTTCGCGGCACCGCGCGTTCGCGGCGAACTCGCCGACGCGGGTGCGCGCGCCGAGCTGGACATGCGTGTGCTGCTGTGGTCGATCGAGCGGTTGATCGGCGGGCTGTCGAACCTGGTACAGAGACGCGATAGCGACACGACATTACACGTGGTGCTTCCCGGTTCACCCAATCGCGGCCTGTTCGGCGGCGACGGCGCCTACGGCGAGTCGAAGGCAGCCTTGGATGCGATCGTGGCCAAATGGAAGGCCGAACGCAGCTGGGCCGACCGGGTCACTCTGGTGCACGCACTGATCGGTTGGGTTCGTGGCACAGGTCTGATGGCGCACAACGATCCACTCGTGGATGCCGTGGAGCAGGCCGGAGTGCGCACCTGGTCATCCAGCGAGATGGCCGATGAACTATTGAAATGGGCGGGCGCGCGGGCGCGCGACTACACCGACAACCGTCCGATCACAGTCGATCTGACCGGCGGCCTCGCCGAAGCGAAACTCGATCTTCCGACCCTGAGCGTCCAGCTGTCCTCGACTACACCAGAACCCGATGGCGAATCGGCCCTGCCGACCATCGACGCCCTGCCACTGCCTCCCACGATTGCCGCCACACCGCCCACCCCGGAGTGGGGCGAGGTTGCTGTCGCGCCGTCCGACCTTGTCGTCATCGTCGGAGCAGGCGAACTCGGACCCTACGGTTCCGCACGTACCCGCTTCGATATGGAAGTCAACGAACGACTTTCCGCAGCCGGGGTCGTAGAACTCGCCTGGACCACTGGCCTGATCACGTGGGAGAACGATCCGGAACCCGGTTGGTACGACGCCGCTTCCGGCGACTTTGTGCCGGAGGCCGAGATCGCGGAACGCTACCACGACGCGGTTCTGGCACGCTGCGGTATCCGCCGCTTCGGCGATGACGGTGCAATGGTCGACAATACTGCCCTGCTGCTGGTGTCGGTATTTCTGGACCAGGATCTGAGTTTCGTCGTCGGATCCGAAGCGGATGCGCGTGCATTCGCCGCCGCCGATCCCGAGCACACGGTCATAGGCCCGTGCCAGGGAAGCACCGATTGGCGCATAATACGCAAAGCGGGCAGCGAGATTCGGGTACCGCGCACCATGTCGCTCAGCCGTACAGTGGGTGGGCAGATTCCCACCGGTTTCGACCCCAGACGCTGGGGCATCTCGGCGGAAATGGCCGACTCGGTGGACCGGGTGGCATTGTGGAACGTCGTCGCCACGGTGGACGCATTCCTGTCTTCTGGCTTCACACCAGCCGAACTCCTGCGTTGGGTACACCCCGGTCTGGTCGCCAATTCGCAAGGCACGGGCATGGGCGGGATGAGCGCGATGCGCTCGCTGTATATCGACACCCTGCTAGGCGAATCCCGCGCCAATGACATCCTGCAGGAGGCATTACCGAATGTCGTTGCCGCGCACGTGGTCCAGTCCTACATCGGGAGTTACGGTCCCATGGTGCACCCGGTCGCCGCCTGTGCCACCGCGGCAATCTCCGTCGAAGAGGGCCTCGACAAAATTCGCGTCGGTAAAGCCGAATTCGTGGTAGCCGGCGGCTTCGACGACCTCGGCATCGAGGGGATCGTCGGATTCGGCGATATGTCGGCAACCGCCGACTCGGCGACAATGGCGGCCAAGGGTATCGCCGACCGCCGATTCTCCCGGGCCAATGACCGGCGCCGCTCTGGATTCGTCGAATCACAGGGTGGCGGCACGATTCTGCTGGCACGTGGTGATATCGCGTTGAAGATGGGCCTACCGGTGTTGGGGGTCGTCGGTTGGGCGCAGTCGTTCGGTGATGGTGTGCAGACCTCGATTCCGGCGCCGGGCCTCGGCGCGCTCGGCGCGGGCCGGGGCGGGACGGACTCGCGACTCGCGGTGGCGCTGCGCGCACTCGGCGTCACCCCGGACGATATAGCAGTCATCTCCAAGCACGACACATCCACGGCAGCAAACGATCCGAACGAGTCCGAACTGCACGAGCGACTCGCCACAGCTCTCGGACGGTCCCCCGGCGCTCCGATGTTCGTCGTCTCACAGAAGTCGCTCACCGGGCACGCGAAGGGTGGTGCCGCCGCTTTCCAGCTGATCGGTCTGTGCCAGGTGCTCACCCACGGCATAGTGCCGCCCAACCGCAGCCTGGACTGTGTAGACGAGGCGATGCAGCGGTACTCCCGGCTGGTATGGCCGCGTGAACCGCTCCGCTTCGGAGCGGGGTTCCCGCTCAAGGCCGGCCTGGTAACGTCGCTCGGCTTCGGTCATGTCTCCGGGCTCATCGCGTTGGTGCATCCCGAGGTATTCGTCCGCTCGATCGATCCGGAGCAGCGGGCCGAGTACTTGCGGCGTGCGAGTGAGCGGGCAGCGCTGGGCAGGCAACGCCTTGTTCAGACGATGTGCGGCGGCAACGCGCCCTTCAAACGACTCACCGATCGCAGGCTTGGCGCTGAGGACACGGAGATTCGCGAGCGCGAGGCCGAGCTGCTGCTCTCCGATACCGCCTCCCTGGGTGACGACAACATCTACTCGATCCGGAAGCAGGGGAACAGTGCCGGGAACGATTGAACGACGCGGAGAAATCGCCGCTCCGCTCGATTTCACTTTCGGATTCGTCGCCGATTATCGCAACGTTCCGAGATGGATGTTCGGCGTCTCAGAATTCCAGCCGTGCGGCGCCCAAACCTCCGGTGCTGGTAGCATTTTCGCTACATCATTTTCCAATGGCGCGACCTCGGTCACGGTCGAACTGACCGCTGTCGAATGGCACGACGGCGAGTTGATTGCGCTGAAATCCAAGCAAAAGCCATATGTGAGTGCCCGTTTCGCGTTCGAATCCGCAAGCGCCGAGACGACGCTGGTGCGGGTACGGATCGACTATCCGATCGCACCAGGGCTGACTGGTCGCCTGCTGGGCAGGATCAACGAGATGATCGTCGCCCAAGCCATTCGACATGTCGAGACAAGTCTTCGCCGTGAAGTGACGGCGGCATTTCTTGCAAGCGGCTCCGACAAATCCTTGTAATCCCAACACTCAGAGGAACTATCCAGATGGACCGGCGCGGCTTCATTAGAAAATCCGCATTGGCAGCGGCAGCATCGCTCGTTTCGATTGCCGCAACAGCAGGTTCGCGGGCTTCGGCTAACGTCGGGGAAAACCCACGCACGGAGTGGTACCGCAGTACAGTGCCCGAGATTTTTGCGCCACTACCCGACCCACCGGAGCATAGCCCGGTGATCGTGATCGGCTCCGGGTTCGGTGGCGCGATCTCGGCCTTGCGGTTGGCCGAGGTAGGCGTGGACGTAACTGTGCTGGAACGCGGTTCGCGGTGGCCGAATGATCCGTGGCGGGACATCTTCAGCTCGGAAATGCTGCCGGACGGCCGGGGTGTGTGGCATCGCGACACCTTCTCCGACATTCTGCACAGCCTGTCCGGAGTCCCGTTTTCCTTGGGGGTCGACAATTTCGGCGGCGTGCTCTGCATCGACAACTATCCGAATATGCGTATTCTGCGGGGCGCGGCGGTGGGTGGAAGTTCGATCGTCTATACCGGAGTATCCGCACAGCCGGAGCGGCGGTTCTTCGACACGCTGTTCGGCGGGCTGGTTGATTACCGTGAATTGGATGAGATCTATTTCCCTCGCGCACGTCGGATGTTGCGGATCAGCCCAATGCCCGACGATATCTACCACTCCCCTGCCTTTGCACACAGCCGAGCGTGGGACACGCTGGCCCGCCGGGCTGGATACCGCCCTGAGCCCGCAGATTCGACGTGGAACTGGGCAGTGTTGCGCGACGAACTGTCCGGACGATCACTGGCCTCGGCGACCATTGGGCGCAGCACCATGGGCAATTCCAACGGCGCCAAGTTCGATCTGAACCAGACCTACCTGCGGTATGCGCAGGAAACCGGGCGGGCCCGGGTCTATCCAGGGCATCAGGTGGAATTCATCGTCCAGGAGCCCGGTGGACGATTCGGTGTCGCCATCACCAAACTTGCTCCGACCGGGGAGGTACTGCGCAGCCGCATGCTTACATGTGACCGCCTGATCCTCGCCGCTGGGTCCGTCGGCACCTCCGAACTTCTCGTCCGCGCCCAAGCGACCGGGACGCTACCCGAGTTGAACGAACATGTCGGCGCCGGGTGGGGCTCCAACGGCAATGTGATCTTGGCTCCGTGGACTCTCAACTCTCCCGACTTAGGTCTGCAGGGCGCGTCCGTCGCCAGTCGTGTCCTCGATGAATCCGGGATGCCCACGGTCCTTGAGAATTTCGCGGTCCCCGGCGTACCGGTCGACGTCGGGATGCTCGTCGTCATCGGCCTGGTCCTCGACGAAACCCGCGGCACCTTCCGCTACGATTTCGCCACGAACAACGTCGTCCTGGATTGGCCATCCGGCGGCGGCGACGCGGCCTTGGCCGCCGCCGGCGCCGCAAGCAGCAGAATTGCGGCCGCCGGGCTGTCCCTTCTCCCCGCGGGTCTCGGCTACGCCAACGCCTGCTCCCACCCTCTCGGTGGGGCTGTCCTCGGCCGAGTAACCGACCCGTACGGTCGAGTCCACGGCCACCCGGGCCTCTACGTCCTGGACGGTGCAGCCATCCCCGGCAATGCCGGCGCCGCAAATCCCTCGCTCACCATCAGCGCACTCACCGAACGCAATATCGAGCAGATCATCCGCACCGGAGGTTAGCCTCGCCCGTTCGCCGGTGTCCGGAATTACTAGGTTCTGCCTCCCAATAA
>NZ_BDBA01000126.1 GCF_001612745.1 Nocardia amamiensis NBRC 102102
TAGCCGCGGGAGCGCCGGACGGGCAGCTCGCGGCCGTCGAGCGCGCGCACCACCGAGTCGTCGCAGGGCACCAGGATGCGCCGGTTGTGCGACAGCCACCCGTCGGCCAGTCCGGTCAAGCGGGTGCGAGCGTCGTCATCCTCGTAACAGATCGGTTCGCCACCGAGGTTGCCCGAGGTCATCACGAGCACCTGCGGGCCGGGCGGATCGCCGGGGAGGCCGAACAGCAGCAAGTGCAGCGGAGTGTAGGCCAGCATGACGCCCAGGTCCGGGTTGCCTGGCGCGACCGAGGCGGCTGGGACCAGGCATCGGCCTTCGGCAGCGGCGTCGCCCGGTGCGACGAATCCCGCTCCGGGCGGGGACCGGCGGGCGAGCAGAACTATCGGCCGGGCCGGGCTGGTCAGCAGCGCCGAGGCCGCGTCGTCGACCTCGACGATGGCGCGGGCGGTGGCGAGGTCGGGCACCATCACGGCGAAGGGCTTGTCGCCGCGGCGTTTACGCCTGCGCAGCTCAGCGACGGCCGCCTCGTTCGCGGCGTCGCAGGCGAGGTGGTACCCGCCGATGCCCTTGACCGCCAGGATGCCGCCGGCGCGCAGCAGTTCCCGCGCGGCCGCCAGTGGCGCGCCGCTACCGGGGCCGGAGTAGGCCAGTGCCGGGCCGCAGTCGGGGCAGGCGATCGGCTGGGCATGGAAGCGCCGGTCGGCGGGGTCGGCGTATTCCCGTGCGCAGCGGTCGCACATGGCGAAGTCCGCCATGGACGTCCGCTCACGGTCGTAGGGCAGGCTCGCGATGATGGTGAACCGCGGACCGCAGTTGGTGCAGTTGATGAACGGATGGCGATAGCGGCGGTCCTGGGGATCGCGCAGCTCACGTTCGCAGTCGGCGCAGATCGCGACATCGGGCGAGGCCAGCGTGCGACCGCTGCCGTCGCTGGTGGTCCCGGCGATATGGAAGCCGGTGCCGCCGCGCACCGCGATCTCGGCCTGGTCGACCGATTCGATCACGGCCAGCGGCGGCGGCCGCAGGCGCAACCGCTCGGTGAATGCGTCCAGATCCGCTGGCGCGCCCTCGATTTCGATGACGACCCCGCTGTTGTCATTGCTCACACTGCCGGACAGAGCCAGCTCGGCCGCGGTGGTGTAGACGAACGGACGGAACCCGACGCCTTGGACCACGCCGCGCACGAGCAGTCGCCGCCGCAGCCGCGCGACGGTCATGGCCGGTCTCCGCGTTGCAGCAGGCGCAGCCCGTCCAGCGCCGCCGCGACCCCCGCCTCGTCGGTCTTCTCCACGGCGAAGCCCATGTGGATGATCACCCAGTCGCCCGGTCGCGCCGGATCGTCCTCCAGCAGGCCGATATTGACCTTCCGCTGCTCGCCGGACACGTCCACCAGCGCGATCTGGTCGTGGTAGCCCGCGGGGATCTCCACCACCCGCCCCGGGATTCCCAGACACATGGGTCAGTCCTCCTGTCGCACTGTGGTCGGCGAAAGCGGCGAAGTGTCCCCCGATGGGGGCACCGGCTCCCCCGCAGCACCGGGACTCGCGACCAGTCCGGCAAGCACATCGCCGATGGCGGCGACAGCCTCATCGACCGCGGCGGCGACCTGCGTGGACAAGCCGATGCCCTCGTCCACGCAGGCGACCTGGCAGCCGACCACGACGGTCGGCGGCAGCGCACCGCCCAACGCGCGCACTCCGGCGAAAACCGCGGCCGGGGTCATCGCGTGCGCGTCGAGATGCGGGGCGTCTGCGTCTTCCGGCGCGGCGCGGAACACCTCGACACGGCCGGGCGCTCCGCGGCCGGGGACCGCGTCGACCAGCACCAGCGCGTCCCAGGGATCGAGCAGGTCGTAGGCGAGGTGCATGCCGCGGATGCCGTAGTCCACCGCGCGCACGCCAGGGTGGTGTGGCAGGCGCCGCACCACTTCGGGTCCGAATCCGTCGTCGCCCAGGAAGATGTTGCCGATCCCGGCGATCAGCACCGTGGCCGTCGGCTCACTCCTCCCCTTCGGTCGGCGCCGTCGCGCCGCCGACGTCCGCGTCGTCGACCTTGCCCGTTGCCGTCTCGTCGGGCGCATTGGCGGTCTGCTTACGTCCTTCGAAGGGCGGGGTCGCCGGTTCGGCGCCGGAGGGGGGCGCCGTCGTGAACTCGGCCTCCCGATCGGTATCGGTGCCGCGAGCGGAGGTCGTCTCCTCGTGGCCGATGTCGCCCGGTTCCCGGTCGGCCGGTCCTCCGGCGACGGTGTCGGCGCCGGTGTCACGCGAACCCGGCGCGCCGCGAGCCGACTGCGGCTCTTCACGTTGCTCACCCATGATGTTCCTTTCCGGTCGTCCACTACATGTGCCGGATCTTCAGGTATCGCCGAAGATCCGGTATCGCCCGCACACCCAGGTACAGCCCCACCGCCGCCAGTCCGGCGACGATGGCTGTCGAGATCACTCCCACCGCTTGCATAGCGAACGTCCTTTCACTTGTCGGGGCCGTCGAGCGGCTCCAGTTCGTCGGGTGCGAAATACAGGTAGCGGCCATACCATTCGTGCAGATCTGCCGCCGGGTCGTCGTCCAGGACCACTCCCACGTGCGCCTGACCGTCCACGTCCTCGTGCACCGAGACGACCCGGGCGCACCTGCCGTCGAAGAACAGATCTTGCGCGTCCGCCCGCCGGGACGGACGCAACCGCACCCGGCTGCCCTGGCGCACCAGCACTCCCGCGACCGCCACCGCGTCGGACTCGGGGCGAACGGCGCTGTCGGCCAGCGGATCCCACCAATCGATGCCCTCGGGGATGTCCGGAATCAGCCGCGGAAGATCTGGGTGCGGGTCGCGCAGGACGCCGTGCAGCTGCCGCATCGCCTCGGGTGTCATGGCCTCGCAGCGGTCGATGATCTCCGCCGCGCGCGGATCGGTGGCACGCGCCCGCGCCTTCTCCTCGTCGGTCATCGTCAGCACGCGGAGGGTGAGGATCTCGTCGATCTCGGTGGAGTCGAACAGCGCGCCCTCGCTCTGCTCGGCGATCTCCGGATGGTCGTAGAGGATGATCGGCGAGATGAGCAGCATGCTGTAGTCGCCGGGCGGTCCGGCGAGCACCGGGAAGCAGCGGCGCCGCTCGCAGCGACCGACCGCGGGCGCGGCGGCGGGTGGCGGGTCGAGCAGCGAGATGAATTGCCCGCCAGTGATCTCCAGGATGACGTGCGCGCCGATCAGCGAGCGGGCGATGGCGTCGCGCTGGTCGGTCGCGGGCGCCCCCTCGTTGCGCAACACGACGGTCAGCCGCAGGTAGCCGTCGTCGCAGTCGGTCGCAAGTGTGAGTTCGCCCGCGAGCGGAAGGCGGGTCCGTACCAGCGCGCCTTCCGCGGCACCGGCTGCCCCGGGAAGTTGCTCGGTGTCCGTTCCACCCGGGATACGCAGTGGCCGAACGATATTCGCGGGCGCGACCGGCCCGAGAACGATCTCCTGCTCGACCGCCTCGTCCCAGGACAACCACGACCGCTGTCCATCGCTCAGCTCGGCGACGGGTGCGCCGCCGGCATCCATCACTTGCCTGTGCTGCAGCTGCAGAAAACGGACCGCCACGGTGAGCTGGGGATTCTCACCCGCATCGATCAGGCACTGCGCCGAGAGCGCCGACTCCTCGCCGAGCCCGGCCGCGGCGGCTCCCTCCGGGCCGAGCACGCCGAACTGCCACCGCGACTGGTTCTTGCGCGCGTCGGCCCGATAGGGATAGAGCAGGTACCCCTCGTAGAGCACCGCGTCGGCCACGGCGCGGGCACGGGCACGGGATTCGGCGGTGGTCACGGCCGCTCCTCGGCGTGCGCCAGCAGCCTGCTCACCGCGTCGTCGAAGCCGAGCAGGCCGTGGCCGGATTTGTAGGCGGCGAGCGCGTCGAGGGTGTCCTTGTGCAGGCGCAGCCAGCCGGTGTTGGGGAAGTGCGCGGCCATCAGGTCCTGCCAGACCGAGACCGGCATGCCGAACTTGTCCTCCCGATCCCAGGGGATCTGCTGGATGGCGAATCCCCCGCTGCCCTTGATGAAGACCGTCCCGCTGAACAGGAACAACAGCGGAACCACGCCCTCGCGCAATGCGTGCAGGTACTTCGATCCGGTCACCTCGAAGTCGTAGGTGCACGGCATCGGCAGATCGATCTCGGCGCCCCCGGTGAACCCGGGAACCATGGTGGCGCAGTGCATCCAGAGGAACGAGCGCTGGGTGTCGCGCCACCGCTCACGCGGGCCGAACAGGTCGACCAGACCCGCCGCTTCCTCGTCGGAGTAGCCACGGCGGAACGGCTCGATGCGCACCTGTGCGCGTAAGGCGATGGCGTGCACAGGTTCCTCCGCGAGCGCGGCGATCCCGACGCGTGCGGACAGGATCGGCGCCGCCGCGTACGGCTCCGGCTTCATCTCGAGCACGGCGAAGGTCGTGGAGTAGACCGGGCTCATGCCGCACCGCCGGGTTTCGCGCGCGCCGAGGCGGCGGTGAAGAATTCCTCGAGGTAGCGCCGCACGTCCTGGCCGCCGTCGAATCCGCGCCACAGCACTCGCATCCGGCCGACGAATTCGTAGCAGGCGTCGATCGGCAGCAGCAGGCAGCCGCCGACCTGCCCGGTCCCGCGTTCGGGCATCCGGATCAGCAGCGCCTCCACGTCGGGGACGAGCACGTCCAGCTCGGGATGGCGCTGGAGCACCGAGTCCCACGCCGCCAGCGGCAGCTCCGATTCGGTGGCGCCCGCGGGGCCGGGATAGAACGCCACCGTCCGCCCCTGCGGGGTGTTGCGGAAGAAGAACGCGAGACCCACCGGGATCTCCAGCGTGTCCCACTCCGCTTGACTGATGGTGACATCGGGAAACGCGAGATACCGATCCGGCACCGCCCGATAGCGCAGCTCCGCGTTCTGGTCGACGAACAGCAGATAGCAGCTGCGGCACACGCACATCAGCTGCCTGCCTTCGACGTTCACGACGTGCTGGTGCTCGCCGGCGATCGGCTCGGCGCACATCTCGCACCGCTCGCCCGCCCGGGGCGGCGTGCGATCGGCGGCGATCCGCTGCAATGCGCGGAACGGCATGGTCACCCGTGCACCTCCACCGGTACCGCCACCGACAGCTCGCCGGAGCGCACGAGGACCGGCAACGGCTCCAGGTGTCCGTCACCGTCGACGCGTGCGCCCGCGTGCACGACGTCGAAGTGCGCCTGGCAGGCCGGGCAGCGCAGCACCGCGTCGCCGAGCGGGAATCCGACGCGTCGCTCCAGCGCAGCGCCCGCGAGCGAGCTGTCGCAGCCCGGGCAGTGGTCCCGGTAGGCATACACGTCCTCGCCCACCCGGCAGGCCAGCACGGCCAGCCCGGCGACGGCGAAACCGCCGACCTCCCCCGCGCGCAGCTCGGCCAGCTCGGGGACCGCGACCCAGTTGCCGGACCGGTGTCCGCCGGTGTGGACTCGGGAGAACAGCGAGTCGGCGGAGATCACCCCCGCCGACTCCGTCTGCGCCGCGACGACTTCGATGGACTCGATTTCCGGCGCCGCCGCCCGCACCGCGTCCTCGACGGCCAGCTCCAGCGTCACCGACGACGACGGACAGCTGCGGCAGCTGCCCGCGAGCTCCAGCCGGACCACCCCGTCGGCGACGTCGACGAGGTGGACATCACCGCCGTGCGAACCGAGGTAGGGGCGCACGCTGTCCAGCGCCGTCCGCACCCTGGTCGTCACGTCGTGCGGATGCAGTCCGTGCACGAGCAGCAGGCTCGCGACCAGGTCGTCGCGCGCCAGCCGCTCGATCGCCTCGGCGTCGAGCAGCCGCAGCACACGGCGCAGTCCCGCACCGTAGAGTTCGACGATCTCGCGCACGAGTTGCTCGGCGCGCTCGCGCGCGAGCGCACCGCCCGCCGAGCTCGCCTCCAGCAAGGTCTCGATGCGATCCCCGGCTTCGCGCCAGCGGGATTCCTCGAGCGTCGCGTCGTCCTGGTCGTCCAGGCGAGCCTCCACTGTCACCTCCCGTCGGTCTACTGGACGTGGACTCACTCCGGCGTGAGCGTCTGCGTCGGTGAGTGCAGCTTCTCCAGCGTCTGTCCCTTGCCGAGGTACATGTGCACGCCGCACGGCAGGCACGGGTCGAAACTGCGCACCGTGCGCATGATGTCGATGCCTTTGAAGTGCTCGCGGTCGTTCTCCTCGAAGACCGGCTGGCCCTGCACCGCGTCCTCGTAGGGGCCCGGGGTGCCGAAGCTGTCGCGGGGACTGGCGTTCCACGGCGTCGGCGGATACGGGTGGTAGTTGGCGATCTTCCCGTCCCGGATCACCATGTGGTGCGACAGCACGCCGCGCACCGCCTCGGTGAATCCGCAGCCGATGCTCTCGTCGGGGACCTCGAACTTCTCCCAGGTCTTGGTGTGGCCCGCCCGGATCTCGGCCATCGCCTTCTCCGCGAAGTGCAGCGCGCACGCCGCGGCATAGGCCTGGAAATAGGTGCGCGCCCGGTTGCGCTCGATGGTGTTGCTGCCGTGCGCCGGGATCTTCCACTCCAGCGTCACCGGACCTTTGAGCGCGGTCTTGGGCAGATTGATCTGCACGCTGTTCCCGGTCGCCTTCACGTACCCGATGTCGACCAGATTGGCCAGCGCCGTCACCCACAGCCGTGCCAGCGGGCCGCCGCCGGTGTCCAAGGCGAGGTGGTCGGTGCCGTCGAACCAGCGTGGCGACATCACCCAGCTGTACTTGTCCTCCAGGTCTCGCTTCTGCGGCTTGGGGTTGGTGTGCTGGTTCCAGGGATGACGCCGGTCCACCGGATTGCCGAGCGGGTCGTTCTTGACGAACATCTCCTGATCGGACCAGTCGTCGTAGTACGAGCTGCCCAAGAGAATCCGGATGCCGAGGTTGATGTCGACCAGGGAGGTGGTCAGCAGCTTGCCGTCGACCACGATGCCGGGGCTGACGAACATCTTGCGGCCCCAGTCCTCCATGTCCTTGTACTCGAAGTTGCAGACCTCGGGATCCTGGAACGAGCCCCAGCAACCCAGCATCGTGCGCCGCAGGCCGACGTTCTCGTAACCCGGCAGCGCCTCGTAGAAGAAGTCGAACAGGTCGTCGTGCATCGGCACGACCTTCTTCATGAACTCCACGTAGCGCATCAGCCGGGTCATGTAGTCGGTCATCAGCTGGATCGTCGCCACCGTGCCGACGCCGCCGGGGTACAGCGTCGACGGGTGCACATGCCTGCCTTCCATCAGGCAGAACATCTCGCGCGTGATCCGGCTGACCTGCAGTGCCTCCCGGTAGAACTCGCCGGTGAACGGGTTGAGCGCCCGCATGATGTCGGCGATCGTGCGGTAGCCGTGGTCGCCCGCGTGCGGCGCCTCGGTGTTCTCCGCCCTGGCCAGCACGCCGGGATTGGTCTCCGAGACCATCTTCTCGCAGTAGTCCACGCCGACCAGGTTCTCCTGGAAGATGTTGTGGTCGAACATGTATTCGGCGGCTTCACCGAGGTTGACGATCCACTCCCCCAGATGCGGCGGGCGCACGCCGTAGGCCATGTTCTGGCAGTAGCACGAGCAGGTGGCGTGGTTGTCACCGCAGATACCGCAGATGCGGCTGGTGATGAAGTGCGCGTCGCGCGGATCCTTGCCGCGCATGAAGATCGAATAGCCGCGGAAGATGGACGAGGTGCTGTGGCACTCGACCACTTCCCGATTGTCGAAGTCGATCTTGGTGTAGATGCCGAGGCTGCCGACGATGCGAGTGATCGGATCCCAGGACATCTCGACGAGACGGTCCGGTTCGATCGTTCGATGCGACGGCTCCGGGATGATATGGGTCATCGGAGGTCCTCCTACCAGGTGCGAGTCGCGCCGGTTTCGAGCTTCCGGCCCTTGTGCCGCCAGTGCGGCTCCTTGTCGACCGTGCGTTCGGTGATATGACGCAGGCTGCGGATCACCGATCCGTAGAGCCCGGATGCGGTGGAGGAGAACTTTCCGCCGGGGGGTTCGTCCATGAACGGCATGAACTTGTCGGGGAAGCCCGGCATGGTGCAGCCGATGCAGATGCCGCCCACGTTCGGGCAGCCGCCCAGCCCGTTCATCCACCCGCGTTTGGGCACGTTGCACTTCACCACCGGGCCCCAGCAGCCCAGCTTGACCAGGCACGTCGGTGACCCGTACTCGGTGGCGAATTCGCCCTGCTCGTAGTAGCCCGCGCGGTCGCAGCCCTCGTGCACGGTCGCGCCGAACAGCCATTTCGGCCGCAGCGCTTCATCGAGCGGGATCATCGGCGCCTGTCCGGTCGCCATGTAGAGCAGGTAGGTCAGCGTCTCCGACAAGTTGTCCGGCTGGATGGGGCAGCCGGGCACGCAGATGATCGGAATGCCCGCCTTGCTCTTCCACTCCCAGCCGAGATAGTCGGGAACGCCCATCGCACCGGTCGGATTACCGGCCATCGCATGGATGCCGCCGTAGGTCGCGCAGGTGCCCGCCGCCACGATGGCGGTCGCCTTCGGCGCGAGACGATCCAGCCATTCGCTGGTCGTCACGGGCTGACCGGTGTCGGGGTTGTTGCCGAACCCGCACCAGTAGCCTTCCTCCTTGAGTCGCTCGTTCGGGATGGATCCCTCGACCACCAGGACGAACGGCTCGAGTTCGCCGCGGTCGGCCTTGAAGAACCACTCCAGGAAATCGTCGGCGCCGCCGTTGGGACCGCACTCGAAGTCGATGAGCGGCCAGTGCACGGCGATCTTCGGCAGACCGGGTAGCGCGCCGAGCGCGATTTCTTCGATGCTCGGCTGGGTGGCGGCGGTCAGGGCGACCGAGTCACCGTCACAACTGAGTCCTGCATTGATCCACAGAACGTGGATCAACGTTTCTTCGGCTTGTACTGCTTCCTGAGTGGGCATACCTCGCCACCTTCCGCAGCGGACCACCGGGGGCCGAATCTCACCTTTCTCGAAGAAGGGGTCACCCGGAGATGTGATCCTGATCGCTATATGTTAGCTCGCTCGGTGGCTCGGTCGAGAGCCGCCGAACCGGCCACGCGGCGTTGCGCGGCCAGCCAGTCGTACCAGTGCGACAGGCCTGCACCGCTGGTCACCGACAGCGGTAGGACCTCGACGCCGGGGTGTATCGCGGCGATGTATTCCCGGCATCGGTCCAGGTCGAAGTCGACGTAGGGCAGCAGGTCGATCTTGTTCACCAGCACCAGTCCCGCTGCCTGGAACATGTGCGGGTATTTCAGTGGTTTGTCGGTGCCTTCGGTGACCGAGATGACCACCACCTTCTCGTGTTCCCCCAGATCGAACAGCGCCGGACAGACCAGGTTTCCGACGTTCTCCACCAGCAGCACAGTGCCCGGCGCGGGATCGAGCGTCTCCAGCGCGCGGTACATCATCTCGGCGTCCAGGTGACAGCCCGCGCCGGTGTTGATCTGCACGACCCGGCAGCCGGTGGCGGTGATCCGTTCGGCGTCCAGCATCGTCGCCTGGTCGCCCTCGATCACCGCGATCGGGGACTGGCCGGACTCGCGGATGGTGCGCTCCAGCAGAGTGGTCTTGCCCGCGCCCGGTGAGCTGGTGAGGTTCAGCGCGACGATGTTGCGTTCGGCCAGCCAGGCCCGGTTGCGCTGGGCCAGTTCGTCGTTCTTGGCCAGAACCTTCAGCTCCAGGCTGACCGTCTCGGTGGCGGGCGGATGCACGTGGTCGCCGTGCTGGTGATGGTGCTCGTGTGCGTGCTGATGGTTTGCCGAGTGGGCGTGGTCGTGCCCGTCATCGTGTTGATGGTCGTGCGGGACGTGGATCACCGCGGTGGTGTCGTCGCCGCATCCGCAGGTTGCACACATGACTCACTCACCTCCATCGATCGGATTCGCAGCTCGCGCCCGGAGCGGATGTCGACATCGGCGCTACCGCAGGAACACAGCAGGATGGGATCGGCGAGCCGGAATTCGGCTCCGCAGGTCCGGCATGCCGCGACGCCGGGAATCTCCACCAGGATCAGATCCGCACCATCGGCCACGGTGTCCTCGGCCGCGACTTCGAAGCAGAATCGCATGGCCTCGGGCACGACGGCGCACAGTGCGCCGACCTCGACGGTGACGGCGTACACCCGTCGTCCCGCCGCATGCTCGCAGACGGCGTCGATGACGCTCTGGGTGATCGCCATTTCGTGCATCGCGACCTCGATTCCTCGAGCGGACCCTTCTGAGGCTACTCCCGGGCAAACATGACGCGGGCCGAATCTATCGATGCTCCCGCGAACCGATACTCCGACGTGCAAGGCCCATGACGGGCGGTAAACCGGGCGTGGCCGAGACGCTCCTCATTGGTCTCGGCTGCCCGGTAGCAACGCCTGCTGCATACCCGAACCGCTCTGCGTCACACGTCTCGGGAGGGGTCGCACAGAATCAGTCGTGGTTGACCTTCGCGAGCACATTGCCGCTGTTGGCATCGATGGTCACCTCGTGCTCCACACCGTCGGGCGTGGTGAGCTCGACCTCCCACACCGGGGTGCCGCGATCGGTGTCGAGTTCGGCGGAGTCGACGCGTCCGCCGGGCACCGCCTCGACCGCCTTATCGATGGCCTGCTGCTGGTTTATGCCCGGGTCCGCGACCAGCGACCAGTCCCGCGCGGAGGGATGGAAGGCGACGGTGTGCTCATGGCCGCCGGTGGCGACGGCGCCGAGGGCGAAGCTCACGCCGGCGACGACCGCCGCGACGGCGGTGCCGAGGATGATCCAGCGAAGCCCGGCGTAGGCGCGGCGGAAAGCGGTTGTCATGGGAACCTCCTGCGGGAGTTGCGATCTCGAATACCGGGACCACTGTCGCAAGAGGAAGCTGAAGGCGAGCTGAAGTCACCTGAAGACCGTTTCAGCATCCATCTGCGACCCTTGGTGGGTGCGTTTGTTGATCGTCGAGGACGAAAAGCGGTTGGCTCTCACCCTCGCAAAAGGGTTGTCGGCCGAGGGATTTGCCGTGGACGTGGTGCACGACGGCACCGAGGGCCTGCATCTGGCGACCACCACCGAGTACGACCTGGTCATCCTCGACATCATGCTGCCCGGCATGAACGGCTACCGGGTGTGCGCCGCGCTGCGCGCCGCGGGGAATGAGACGCCGGTGCTCATGCTCACCGCGAAGGACGGCGAATACGACGAGGCCGAAGGTTTGGACACCGGAGCCGACGACTACCTCAGCAAGCCGTTCTCCTACCTGGTGCTCTTGGCCCGCATCCGCGCCCTGCTGCGCCGCCGGACCCGCGGCGGCGCACGAGTTCTGCGCGTCGGCGATCTGATCGTGGATCCCGGCACGCGGACCTGTCGACGCGGGACTCAGGACGTGCCGCTGACCGCCAAGGAATTCGCCGTCCTCGAGCAACTGGCCGTGCGCGCCGGGGAGGTGGTGTCGAAAGCCGATATCCTGCACCATGTCTGGGACTTCGCCTACGACGGCGACCCGAACATCGTCGAGGTCTACATCAGCACGCTGCGCCGCAAGATCGACGCGCCGTTCGGGTGCCGGTCCATCACCACCGTCCGGGGCGCGGGCTACCGGCTGGCGGCCGAGGCGTGAGCGGCCGGTTACCCAGGCGGTCGTGGTGGCGATCGGTGCGGGCGCGCACCACCGTCGCGGCGACAGCGGTGGTCGCGGTGGCGCTCACGGCGGCCGGGTTCGCGGTGCTGGCGGTGTTGCGGCACAACCTCGTCGAGAGCGCGAGCTTGCAGGCGGAAACCACCGCACGCGATGTGGCGGTCGAGCTCGCGGCGGCAGGCGACCCCGCCCGATTGACGCTGCCCGATGCCGAAGACCATCCGGTCCAAGTGGTTTCGGTCGACCGCCGAGTCCTGGCAGCCCCTCGAGAACTCCAAGGGAAGCCGCCGATAATCGACTTCGACCCCTACGCGAAGTCCCGCGACGACGAGGACGACGACGAGGAGGAGCAGGACGAGGACGAGCGTGACGAGCAGAGTGCCTCGACGCCCGCCGATCCCGCGGCGGCCGAAGCTGAATTCGGTGACGTACGACTGACGGTGGATGCCGAGGACGGACCCGAGCCGTTCCGGGTCGCCGCGCTCCCGGTGACCCTCCCGGACGGGCAGCCCGCAACCGTCTACGCGGGCGCCTCCCTGGAGACCGCCGACAGCGCGGTGGCGGACGCGCGGCAAGCCATGCTGATCGGCCTGTCACCCCTGCTCGTCGTAGTCGCCGCCGTGACCTGGTTGGTCACCCGGCGCGCCCTGCGTCCGGTGGAGGCGATCCGCGCGCAGCTCGCGGAGATCATGGACGGTGACCTCTCCCGCCGCGTTCCCGAACCCGGCTCACGCGACGAAATCGCCAGGCTGGCAACGACTACCAACGCCACGCTCGCCGCCCTGGAGGAATCCTCGGAGCGCCAACGCCAATTCATCGCCGACGCCGCCCACGAACTACGCAGCCCCATCGCCAGCCTGCGCACACAACTCGAAGTGGCCCAAGCCCATCCGGACCTGTTGGAACTCGACGGCCTGATCGACGACACCATCCGCCTGGAGCACCTCGCCGCCGACCTCTTGCTGCTGGCTCGGCTCGACGCGGGCGAGCAACCACGCTCCGACCGCGTAGACCTGACCGCCCTCGTCCGCGACGAACTGGCCCACCGCGTCGGCGACCGGATCGCCGTCGACATCGCAGTCCCCGACGAGCCGATTGTGGTCACCGGCAGCCGAACCCAGCTCGCCCGCGTCCTGGGCAACCTCGCCGACAACGCCCAGCGGCACGCCAAGAGCTCCATCCGCGTCGCCGTAGAACCCGACAGCGACGGACAAGTCCTGCTGACGGTCACCGATGACGGCCCGGGTGTGCCGCCTGCCGAACGAGACCGCGTCTTCCAGCGATTCGTCCGGCTGGACGACGCCCGCACCCGCGACGAAGGTGGCGCGGGTCTGGGCCTGGCCATCGTCCGCGACGTCATCGAGCGACATGCGGGCACCATCCACGTCACCGACGGCGTGCCCGGCGGCGCCCACTTCGTCGTCAGCCTGCCCCAGCCCGCCGCTCGCGACTGAAGCCCGCGGACCCGAGTTTCACAGACCCGCCCTTGGTACTTCTCGGAATTACGCCGCATCGAGTTCAACACCGAAATCCCGCACTACCAGGCGACATCGATCCTCTTATCCACCGAACCGGGAACGGGTCAAACCGAGAAGTCGCGGTGCGGTCAGATGGACCTCGCGCGTCGTTCGAGTGCCGCAGATATCAAGGCGCGCACTTCATTTCCCGTTACGGACTGTTCGGCCAACGCGCCGAACGCGTGGCCGTAGAGAGCTACCTCCCGCGGCTTGGTGATGGTTATCTCCGCCGTATGGCCCTCGACCTTCACTACTCGGTTGTCGAACATGACGAAGTTCTCGACAGCCGTCTTGGCCTCGGCCATCGCGGGAACGATGCCCAGCGTCACACGTGGCATACCGATGATTGCACGAAGACGATCCAACTGTCCGACCATGACAGCATCAGTGCCCACCGTCGTATAAAGAGCTTGCTCAGCAATCAGGAAATGGAATCGATGCCCTCTTCGGTAGAGGACCTGTTGCCGTTCCATCCGCTTGGAAACGCCCGCTTCGACATCGTCGGGGACTTGGTAGAAGTCAATTCCATAGCGGAGGATAGCTTCCGCGTAATCCGCCGTCTGAAGTAGTCCAGGAACTACCTGGGGCTGCCAATTGCGTATCTGCCTTGCTTCGGCTTCGAGCTTGATTGATTGCTGCTGCCGCCGTTGCGTTCCGGAGGCGAGGATACGCTTCCAGTCCATGTAAGCGGAGTCGACATTGTGCAGGCTGGCAAGAAGGTCCTCCAGCTGGTCCCCCGTGCCCGCATGCTCGCAGTACGCCCGAATGTCCGCATCAGATGGTCGAAGTCTGCCGTACTCGATCTTCGATACCTTTGACTCGTGCCATCCTTCTCGGCGGGAAAGCTCTCGGCCTGTCAGCCCGGCGCGACGTCTGATCTCTCGGAGTCGCTTGCCGAGAGCCTCCCGTGCTTCTTGTGCCGAACTGGTCACCGGCGGAATTCGGTGAATGGTGCAGCCAGCGACCAGAGGCGCTCTTTTACTGTCCGGCAATGGGATACGATGCCGGGATCGGTGGTTACTGCAACGCCCGCTGGCCCGCCGTTCGCGTCGACCAGATTGAACGCGACCAGTGAGACCGCCTCTAATATTCGGGCCGTCACGGCTGACGAGTGCGAGCTGGGATAGGTTGGGTGACATGGCTTGGTCGAATGGAAGGCGCCGCTACGCCGAGTACTCGGGTCCGGTCAGCGTGCGCGATCGGGTCATCAGCGCGGTTCGAGCGCTGCCGCGCCCACGGATTGACCGACTGCACCCACAGGATTCAGGTGGCGGGTATTTGCTGCATCGAGAGTTGGGTTGGTGGACGGTGCGACCTGTCACTGGTACGGGTTCGCGCCGGTTCGTGAGCAAACCGAAGTACGCGACTCGGTCCATCGCTCGGGATGATCGCGAGGCCGCGATGACATGGATGGGCCTGCAACTGGGCCTGTACTGACCGGAATCAGCTAGAGGCTTCCCAGGAGCCATCCCACTTCAGCAACAACTACAGCGTGGTCGGCCGCGCAACTCGGGGGCTGACCACCCTGAAATCGAACCCCA
Organism: Nocardia amamiensis NBRC 102102; assembly: GCF_001612745.1. Lineage (GTDB taxonomy): Bacteria > Actinomycetota > Actinomycetes > Mycobacteriales > Mycobacteriaceae > Nocardia > Nocardia amamiensis. Next base: position 14,626 of record NZ_BDBA01000126.1, read on the forward strand.
CCCGACATTCCCTTCCGGACGGGGCGGCGACCGGATCGCCGTAAGCATCGCAGTCCCCGACGAGCCGATTGTGGTCACCGGCAGCCGAACCCAGCTCGCCCGCGTCCTGGGCAACCTCGCCGACAACGCCCAGCGGCACGCCAAGAGCTCCGTCCGTGTCGCCGTGAAACCCGGCAGCGACGGGCATGCCCTGCTGACGGTCACCGATGACGGCCCGGGCGGCGGCCCCGAGCAGAAGTCCGAGCGATGGTGTCAGCGCTTGTCACGCAAGCCTCCGGCAATCTGCTCGGTGATCTTGTCGCCACCGGTGTGGCGTCGGACGGATGCGGCCAGGCCGGGGGCGGCGCTGCCGACCAAGGCGACGAAGCGCAAGCTGAGCGGGGCCACGTCCACCTCGGCGAGGTTGCTTTCGATGGCTCGTACGGCTGCGCGCGCCACGTCCTGCGGCGAACGGGTGCCGATCCCGCGAGGCAGTGTCGCGCCGGAATCGGCGAACATGCCTGCGCCCCTGATGTAGCCGGGGAACACTGTCGAGACACCGACCTGGTGGGGCCGCATGTCCTCGCGTAGCGCGAGGGCGAAACCGCGCATCCCGAACTTGGTGGCGTTGTAGAGGGACATCTGCCCGGACGCGGCTTTTCCGGCCAGCGAGGAGATGAAGACCAGGTGACCGCGGCGCCGGGCGGCCATGCGTTGCCCGGCCAGCTTCGCCATCACGATAGGGGCGCGAAGATTGACATCGAGAGCGCGGTCGATCTCGTCGATCGAGTAGTCGGCCAGCAAACCGGTCGCGGGCAGCGCGGCGTTGGCGACGAGCACATCGATGTCGCCCGCCGCGTTCAACAGTTCCTCGATCCCGGCCCGGTCGGTCAGGTCGGCGGCGACGGCCCGGCCGCCCAGTTTCTCGGCCAGCGGCTCGAGCATATCCGTACGTCGCCCGGTGAGCACCACATCACCGCCGCGGGCAGCCATCTCCAGCGCCAGCGCCTGCCCGATCCCGCCGGTTGCTCCCGTCAACAACACTTTCGCGCCGCGCAGATCCATGTCACGTACTCCTATCGCGTGCTCTGCATGCAGGTCTCATGCGTCAGCCACAGCCGAAGGAGAAACGCGAGGGTCTTCGGCGGTAGATTCCACGCTGGGGCACGCCGTGAGAACAACTCGGCAACGGCGTGCACCTCGATGGGTCAGTGGCTGCGCATGACCCCATCGTCACGTGCACCGCGGGCGTCGGTCTTGTACAAACGTTCCGTGACCGCCCACGCGATGTCGTGTTCCGCCAGCCCCGCAGCACCGGCCAGTCTGGCCGGAGTCATTCCCGTGAACGCCAGGACGTCTCGGTGGAAGTGGGACTGGTCGACGTAACCACCCTCCGCCGCGGCCCGGGCCGCGCTGTCGCCCGCGGCCAAGCGAAGGGCGGCATGGTCGAAGCGAACCAGCTTCGCAGCGCGTTTAGGGGGCACACCGAGCTGCGACCGGAACCGCGACCACAGACGCTTGCGGCTCCAACCAACCTCGACTGCCAGATCCTCGACCCGGACCCGGCCGCGACTGACGATGATCCGGTCCCATGCCCAGGCCACCTCCGGGTCCACGGCTGGCCCCGTCTCGTGCCTGCGGGCGAACAATGCGTCTGTCAACGCGAAACGGTCTCCCCACGACGGAGCATCGCGAAGCTGCTGGCGGATCCGTTCCGCATCCGGGCCCCACAACTCGTCGACGACGACCACACTGCAGTCGAGTTCCGCTGGGGAGACACCCAGCACGGCGTGCGCGACCACCGGCGACACGCGCACCTCAACGCACTGTATGTTGTTGCCTCGCAGACGAATCGCGCCGGGGCCGAGCCCTGCGACAAGACTTCCCCGCCGCTGCCACCCGGCCGCGTTGTCGACGACGAGCGAGCCGTCACCGAACTGCAGAGCCACGGTGAAGGCTGGGTGCGGGACCACCCACTCATCGATCGGGCCCCCGCTCCGACCACTGAACCCAGCCATCCTGACACCGGCCACCCGGCTGGGCCTCGACGGTCGCGCGATATCCCATACAGCCGCAACGTCACCCTCGTCGACGGTGGATCGCATCGCCCCATGCTACGAGCCGAAGGTCGCTTGATGCGCGGGTACCGAATCACGCCGAGCACGCCACCTGCCATAGACACCGCATGGCCGCTGGATCGACCCTGCCGCGCGGGGCTTCGGGCGATCAGCTGCGGAAACTGATTACCGCTTGGCCATGGTGCTGGGTGGTGAGCTTGCCCTCGTCGAGCAATTCGACCTGTTCACCCGCACCGCGGTGGTCTGGCGGCCGGCTCGGCGAGACCGAAACTGGTAATGCTCACCCGAGTCGACAGCGTGGGCGCCCTTCGCAAAGCGTCCCCCTTTCCGTCATGCAGTGTCGATATCGTCAGCCCACCATCACGACCTCCTCGGTAGTGCTCGGCACAGGAGCGGGGGTGGACTTGCGCCGCGCCGGGAGCAGGGCCGCGACGGTGACGGTGCCTGCCGCCAGCATGATCGCTGCGATCAGGCTGGTATGCGACACAGCATGGGCGAAAGCGGCATCCGCGGCGGAGATGAGTTGCGCGGCTTGTTCGTGCATTCCGGCCTCGCCGATCCGCTGGGCAACCATGAGCGCTCCGCCGATGGAATCCTGCGCCACGTCGGCCGCCTCGGCGGGCAGCCTGCCGTCGACGAGGGGAGCGATCTCATCGGTGTAGGCGCTGCCCAGCAGCGAGCCCAGGATGGCGACCGGGCTCGTGCTGGCGCTGCTCGAGGCACGCAACGACGAGACCTGGACCGAGCCAGACCCCGAAGTGGCGGCAGCCCGCGCCTGCCTGATCGGACTGGGCGTAGCGCCCAGCGAGGCCGCTGAAATCGCCAGGACCGCAGCAGCATTGGAAGACGCCCGCGACGCACCCGGTTAAGGCACCGCAGCCAGTGGACGGACCCGGGACTGTGTGACTATCGAGTCCTCATCCGGCGGCCACGCCGGCCATGACCAGCTGGAGGTAGGCGTCGTCGATGTCGCCCGCACCGAAGACCTCGGCAAGCGCGGCGCGATCGATCTCCCCACGCTCGGCGGCCAGCACCAGACCGAGCGCCGCCTCGCGGGCACGGGCGGCCGGTTTGCCTTCGATCAGTGCGGCGACGATGGCCGCGGTGTTCTCCCCGCTCCACACAGCGGGTACGGCCGCGGCGACCTCGCCGGCGGGCGGCGCGGTTCCGCGGTACCACCGGCCGCGATCCCACCAGTAACAGAAGGACAGCAGGCCGATGCCCGCGCGTGGGTTCAGCAGCGGATTCGCGACCCATGGTGGCGCGCCCGCGTAGAGGTCCGGCATCGGCGCCCCGGCGTTGTAGACCGCGTCGAGGACGGGATCGTTCCACACGCCGCCGGACAGCACGGCCCGGTCGCCGGGCACGATCCAGAGCGAGGACCCGCTGCGCTCGGCGCCTTCGAACAGGCCAAGTGCGGGCAGGACCCGCGGCCCCCACGGGGAGCCGACCGCCACGAATGCCGCGGACAGCACCGCCCAGCGCGCTACCAGCAACGGCAGCGCGGGCAGTCCGTCCTCCACCACCGCCGCGCCCGCCTCGGCGCACGCCGCGGTCTCGGCGGGCCGCGACTGCCGGTCGGCATGCCCGATGTGAGCGGCGAGCCACACCGGCAGCCGGTCCCGCGGAAATGCCTCGAGATCGGTCCGATAGACCTCCGGCGGGAAGAGGTGGTCGTCGGGGACCGGTTCGGCGCCGAAGTCGTAGTCGGTCCGCACCTCACCGGACGCCGACACCACGAGCAGGTAGCGCCACCACGGCCCCTCGGGCCGGGAGGCCGACGCCTCCCGATGCCTGCGGACCAGCGCCATCACCTCCTCCGGCGGCAGGAGCTGGACCGGACGGCCCTCCTCGTCGGTGGCGACGACCGAGGCCAGCTCGGCGGCGACCGTCAGCACGAAGACCGCGTGGATCTCGTGGCCGCCCCGCGGCGCCAGCTCGGTCAGCAACTGGGCGATCCGGCGGCTCGCCGCATCCGCGGGGTCGGCTCCGCCCGCGGATGGCTGCTCGGCTCCGGTCACGACGTGGCACCTCCTCGATCGCGGCGCAGGCTACCACCCCGCGCGAAACGAACGGCGTTGCCGAGAACCAGTTTTCGAAAACGCTCGATCGATTCATGCTGCGCCCGAATAGAATTAGCTTGTCCGTCGATGGAAATTCAACTTTCCGCGGTGTAATCCGGTGACGTCGACCGCCGAGGAGGCGAGCTGTGAGGAGCACTCCGAGAGGCCGCTTCGGGCCCGCCACGGAGCAGCGGTGACGCTCTACCTACCGGACGGGTTGCAGTGGCTGGCCTGGGTGGCGGGCACGACCTGGCCGGAGGGCGACGAGGACGCCGCCTGGGCCGCCTCGGAGGCGTGGCGGACAGCGAGCAAGGAACTCGAGGCGCTGCTCGCGGCCATCGACCAGGCCAAGCAGACCACGGTGTCGGCGTACCCGCAGGGCGAAGGCGGCGCGGCGATGGGAGCTCGCTACGACATCCTGCGCACCGGGGATCACTCCGTGGAGGCGCTGGCGAAGCTGATGAGCACGGTCGGCGACAGCGCGTTCGACATGGGCAGCGAGATCCAGGCGACCAAGCTCACCGTTATTGTCACCCTGGCCTGGCTCGCACTCGAGATCCTGTGGGCCTGGCTGTTCCCGCCGACCGCGCCCGCGGTGGAAGCGGCCGCGGTCACCACGACCCGGTCCTTCCTCAAGGTGTTCGAGGACTTCGTCCAGAAGATCATCACAAATATTGCCGCCCGGCTCGGCGCCCCCACGGTCAAGCGGCACTTCTGGTCTCGCGCGGTGCACTTGCGGCCGGTGCTGCCCACGGCGAAGGGCTACGGCGTCTACGGCGCGCGGGCGATCGAGGCCGCCGCCATCACCGGAACGATCAACGGAGCCGTGCAGGTCGGCCAGCTCGGGGCGGGTAAGCGCCGCCACTTCAACGGCGGCGAGTTCGGACTGTCCATCTTCGCCGGTGCCGCCGGCGTGATCCCTGGCCGCGAGTTCGGCCGGTATCTCGGGAAGGGCATCGACAAGGTCGCGGGCAAGAACCTGGACAACGTGTTCGGCCGGGTGGGCCGCGGTGTCGTGATCGGCGGGGCCTCCGGCGCGGTCGGCACCGCGTTCGGAAACGTGGCGGCGGGCGCGGTCACCGGTGACTGGTCGTCGTTCTCGTCCGGCGCGGGCTGGGTCGGCGGTATAGCGCGCGGTGGCATCGTCGGCGGGGCCAGGGGCGGGTTCGCGCTCGGCACGCCGATTCCCCCGGGGCGCGGGGACATTCGCTCCTACGTGTGGATGCCGAAACCGTCGACCGGCAATACCGGACGCCCGCCGGTCCACGACGGATCGTCCACCAGCTCCAGCGGGACCAGACCCGCGTCGACGACCACCGGCAACGGCGAGACCGGATCCGGCGCGAGGGCGAACGCGCTCTCCGGCCGATCGTCGACGACGGCGTCCACGGTCGCCGGTCCCACCGGTACACCAGCACCACAACCCAACGGCTCGCGCCCGAACTCCGAGTCCGGCAACGCAAACGCAGCGTCCACGGCAGCCGGTCCCACCGCTACCCCCGCACCACAACCCAACGGCTCGCGCCCGAACTCCGAGTCCGGCAACGCAAACGCAGCGTCCACGGCAGCCGGTCCCACCGCTACCCCCGCACCACAACCCAACGGCTCGCGCCCGAACTCCGAGTCCGGCAACGCAAACGCAGCGTCCACGGCAGCCGGTCCCACCGCTACCCCGGCACCACAACCCAGCAGCTCGCGCCCGGACTCCGAGTCCGGCAACGCAAATGTCGCGTCCACGGCCGCAGGGCCCACCGGTACCCCGGCAGGCCCGGCACCACATCCCAACGGGTCACCGCCTGGCGAATCGCGACCGATCGCCGAGATCAGCAACGGAAATGCCGGGTCCACGCATTCGGTCCGCGGCGACGGTGCCTCGTCCGCGGGCAGCTCCGGCCACACCGTGTCTCACGACCCCACCAGCGGACACAGCGGAAGTGGGCAGACCGCTCGTCCCGCTGCGCCTGACAACGTCAGCGCAGGGGCAGGTCAGACGGTGAATCACGATACCGCCAGCACCTTTTCGAACTCCACTTCCTCGTCCACGGGAGCGGGCTCCGGCTACTCCACCGGTTCGGGCGCGGGCGAGTCCGGCCATGCCACCGGTCGGCCACCTACCTCATGGGAGTCGTCGATCGACGGCGGGCGGTCGACCGAGAGCCCGCAGCCCGCCAACACGGGAACGGGACCTACCGTGGGAACTCCGCTCCCACCCGCGCACGCCACCTCCGGTACCACACCGCCTGCGGCGCCGACAGCCAGCGGGCACACACCGCCCGCGCCGCCGACAGCCAGCGGACACACAGCGCCCGCTGCACCCACAGCCAGCGGGCACACACCGCCCGGCCCGACCGGTGCGGGCCCACGCCCCTCCGGACCGCAGGTGACCGGTTCGTCCGGCACGCACGGGAACCCGATCGCCACCAGCGCCGACGAGCCGTTCCTCGGTGAGGGCAAGGATGTACGCGGCAAGCCCCGCCCGAAACAGTGGCCCTCGGTGGAGCCGCTGCCCGGTCCCTTCAAGCCGCCTTCCGGCGGCGCCGACCAGCCGGACGACTGGCTGCCCGCGGCCCCCAAGGCCGGTGCGCAGGCCGCCGGGGGTCCCGAGGACGTCGATGTTCCTTTCACCCTCTAGACCGCCGACCTCGAAGGGAGTGCCATGGCCACCGACCGCGTAGAGGTCGACCCGCAGAAACTGCGCCGGGCATCGGAGCAGACCGCGGAGTTGTCGACGAAGGTCACAGCGATTGCCGACAGGCTGCGAAACACACTGGCGGGCATCGAATCCGATGCCACCACGATGCCGTGGGGAGACGACAAACGGGGCAGGAAGTTCGCCCAAGGCGACAAGGGTTACCAGGCGGCACGGAAGAACCTGCTGGACGGCGCGGCGGGCGCCGCGCAGACCCTCGACGACATGTCGGATGGCCAGCGTCAGGCCGCAGACGCGCTGGGCGGCACCGACCACGCCTCGAGCGGGCAGTTCCGGGAAAAGTGAGCGGCACATGGTGAACGAACGCCTGCGCGCGGACATGGCGACGATGCTGGAGGGCCTCGGAGAGCAGTTCCGCGGGATCGCCGAGCTGCAGAAGCAGCGGTCGCTGCTCACGGCCACGGTGACCGCGTGCGACAAGCGCATCGAGGTGACAGTGAACGCCGACGGCGTCCTGATCGCCACCAGATTCGCCGACGACGTCCTCGAGCTGAGCCTCGAGGAGATCGCCGAGAACGTCACGGCGGCCGTGCAGCAGGCGGCGGCCGAGGTCGCGCAGCGCGGCAGGGATCTGATGACGCCGCTGCTGGAACGGAAGAACGCGCTGCCCAAGCTTTCCGAGATCGTCGAAGGCGCACCGGATCTGGGTTCGCTGCTGCCGACCGCACCCGCCCCACCGATGACGCCGCCCGATCCGGCGCGCTGGCGCGTCGGCGATTCCGGCGCCGCGGGCCCGCGGTCGGTGGTCGCCGACAACGACGACTGACGCCGCAGTGGACATCCGAAAGAGCCGGGACGAGATCCCCGGCGGAGGAAGGTGACCGATGGCCCTCGAACGGAACACATGGTCCGGCCTGGAGAAGCAGGCGAAGGCGGGGTATCTGAAATTCGACCCGGCCGACGCCCTCGCCGCCGCCAAGGCCTGCGCCGATCTGGTCGACGACCTGCTCGGGATGGCCGCCGCGGTGACCGACCTGCGCCTGAACAACGTCGCCCCGATCGGCACGCTGACCTCCGGCGCCCAGCTGGCGATGGCGTTCACCACCAAGGGTTCTCGCCTGCACACCATCCTGAACGACCACGCCAAGATCGTCACCGACATGGGCGAGACCTACATCGCCGCGGGCAAGGCGTACACGAAGGCCGACGGGGAGTCCGGGGACACCTTCAAAGCGCTCGGCGAGCTGAAGATGCCGACCGAGGCGACGCCCTACACGCCCGGCAAGAAGGCCCCCGGCGCTCCCGATGCCGAATTCGACAAACCCAGCGGCGGCGCTATCTGGAAGGACAAGGACGGCAACTTGCACGTCTCGAAGGCGAACGCCGAGACCTTCGCCTCCTCACTGAAGGACTACCAGGGCGCGAAAGACCCCGGCGTCACGGCCAACATCGAGAACAAGGACAGTCTCAGCTTCGCCGAACTGTACGAGCTGGGGCGTGACCTCGATCCGCAGCCGGTGCTCGCCGCCGCGGGCACGTGGCACAGCCTGGCCAACGACCTGCTGGGTAAGTTGAACGGTTTTGTGAGTGTGATCTCCGCGGGCACCGAGGCATGGGAGGGACAAGGCGCTTCCGCGGCGGCGGAAGCGGTCCGAGGCTATTCCGACGGAGTGCAACCGCTGATCACCTCCATGATCGCGATGAGCCAGAACCTGGACTACACGGCGCAGTGGCTGTACTTGACCAAACTCAGCATGCCCGCGACGTCGGATCCCGGTGATTGCTGCCCGGGGAAGGTGACTCGGCGCTACCGCAACGAGTGGCAGAAGCACTACGGCGAGGGCATGAAGAACACGGTGTCGGTGATGCCGGTGGTGAACGGCCCGATCCCCGCACCTCAGCCCTCCGGTGGGCAGGGGCAGAACCAGCCGGGCAACAACCAGAACAAGCCGGGCGCCAACCAGAACCAGCCCGGCAGCAACAAGCCGGGCGTCAACCAGAACGGGCCTGGGAGCAACACGAACGGGCGAGACCGGGACACGAATACCGGTGGTCAGCGCCCCGGCGACGGAGAACAGGGCAACGGCAACCAGAAGCCCCGTGCGGACTATCCGGCTGACTACCAGGATGGCCAGGAGGCCGGACAGGGACGCGGTGGCTCCGAAACCGCGAGCTCCGGCCCGAACTCGGGCGCCGGTGTGCCCGGAGGCGACACCGAGCTCGCGGGCACTTCGCGGGAGAGCGGTGGCAGTGTCCCGCTGCCGCGGGGCTTGGACGCCGCTGCTCTCGGCAGCGGCTCACCATCGGAGGGCGGCCCCACGCGCAGTGGCACCGGTTCCGGGCCCGCGGGCTTGTTCGGCGGTTCCGCCGGACCTCAGCGCAGCGCCGCGCCCGCGCGTTCCTCCGGTGGTCCGCGAGGTTCCACCTCCCCCCAGAAGAGCGTCTCGCCCAGCGCGGAACCCATGTCCTCCGCGAGTGGCACCATGCCCGATGTGCCCTCCCTCGGCTCGGTCCCGCTGCCGCGCATGTCCTCCGGAACGGGCGGCTCGCCCGGCGGGACACCGTCGCGTTCGAGCGGCACAGCTCCCGGTGCGGGCGCGAAGTCCCTCGAGGACGCGCTGGCACGGGCGACGGGAGCGGATCCAGCGCAGGTGAAGTCGGTCCTGGACAATCTCCCGGGACTGCTGAACGAGGACACCCTGTCGCGACTCACCGGGCTGCCGCCGGAGCAGGTGCGTTCGATCTTGGACAGTATCCCGGACGTCGTCGACGAGAACGCGCTGTCGAAACTCAGCGGGGTGGACCCGGCGGGAGTGCGCTCGGTCCTGGAGAACCTTCCCAAGGCGCTGGACGAGCAGGCGCTCGCGGCGGCGACCCGCACCGGCGGCCCGTCGGCCGGGCTCGCACCGCACAACGCGACAGCGGCGGGCACTGGAAGCGCGCAGAGCGCCGATTCACTCGCCTCCGCGGGGCGGGATCTTCTCGGCCAGTTGGGGAAGGCGCTGACCCAGGGCGTGGAGGCTCTCACGCAGCTCGGGAGCACGCTGCCGGGTGCAGAAAAAGTGCAGGAGCTGTTGCGGCAGTTCGATCCGAATGCGCTGGCTGCCGCAGCCGGGGACGCTCCCGCCGACCACGCAGGCGCGGGCGACGCGGGGTCCAGCGGCGTAGGAACCGGAGTGGAGGCCGGGCTCGCGCAGTATCCGACCGAGCAATCCCGTGCCGCGCAGCTGTTTCCGCGCGCATCGCTGCCGGGCGCCGAAACGCCGGTCTATGCCGCCGCGGCGGCCGGTGCGCGTCAGAACGGTGTGCACTCCGGCGCGCCCATGATGGGCGCGCCGATGATGGGCGCGCCCGCCGCGGGCGGTGCCGCCGGGCAGGACAACACCTCACACAAGCCCGCCAAATTCTTGCAGTCGAAGGTCCATCTCGACGAGGCCATCGGAGCCGTGCCCAACCGGGTGAAGCCGGTGGTCGAGTCGTGAACCAGGCGTGGGAATTCACCGATGTGGAGTTCAACCTGCTCTGCGAGGAGGTCCGCCAGGGCGAGCTGCCCGCGCCGTTCGTCTTCACCAGCCGGACCCGGTTCGAGGCGGACTACGAGCAGGAAAAGGCGCAGGTCCGGCAGCGGCTGCGGCAACGGCTCGACCGCGATCTGGACGCCATGGCGGGCGCGCTCGCCGAACCCTACGTCTTCGTCGTCGCGCACGCCTGGAGCGACCAGGATTTCGACAATCCCGGAACGCGTACCCGGGTGCACGCGGTCCGGCACCGGGCACGCGGCTATGTATTCACCCAGCGGCCAGGTGAAACACTCGCGCACAGCGGCGGATTCGACGCAGTCGAGTGCGACCCGCACGCCCTGGCCGACACCGTGATCGGACTTCTTCCCCACTGCGCGGCGGGCGCGCTCGACGACATCCGTCTCTCGCTCCCGGCCGCCGAACCCGAGTACCAGCACGAGCGCCCGGCCGCCACGATCTCCGACAACGACGACGAACCCGACGACGACGTGCTGCGCAGCGGGGCGTTCTTCGACACTCCCGCCGTCAGTACCGGAATCGTCAAGGTGCTGCAAGGGCGCTCGAAGTACGGACCACGCGGACTTGTCGAGGCGGGCCTGCTGTGGCGGGACCTTCCCGCCGACGGCCGCTACGTGATGCCCCTGGATCACCCGGCACCGGTCGCCACCGCCATGGGCAGCGACCGGATGGCCCTGTGGGTACACGACCGGATCGAGGAGATCCTCGCGCGGTTGGATTCGCACCTGGAAACCGAGGAGTGATCGCCGGGTCGTGCCAGCACCGCCCGCACTCAGCGATCGGAGAGCCGGACCGGGCCGCTACGAGCCGAAGAACTGCCGCAGAGCAGACCGGCGCGGCAGTCCCTACTGGTGAGGATCTCCACTGCTGGTGGTGATCTACGGTACGCATGGTGAAGCCCCTGGAACGTCCCGTTGTACTCGCAATGATCTATATCCTCGGCTCGGTGCTTTTCGGGCCTGCCATCTACCTGGGCGGCTATGCACTCTTCACCCAAGGAGTCGAGGATTACTGCGATCCGGTCCATGGTGGCACGGCTTCACGCGAGGCGAGATTCACGGCTGCTCAAAGCTTCCAGGTCACTGGAGCCGTCGCCATGCTGGCAGGCGGACTTGTCCTGCTGGCTGTTCTGTGGGCTCATCGCCATCGGATCAGCCGACTTCGACTCACTATGAGTAGCTGTGGGATTCTCGTCATGATGCCACTGTTCGGCGTCCTCATCCAGCTGTCCGGCTCGTCAGGCCAGGGCGAGAGCTGCTGACCGGGATGACACCCCGTTTTCACGTCCACGAGCGCGGTCGAGCCATGGTCATGCCCGCAATGACCCCGGTATGCCCCTTGTGGTACCAGCCATAAGGGTGGCCGACGAGCAAACCGCATCGCTGCACGATCTCCGGGGCTCGGAAGTTGATGTGCGGCAGGCTGTAGGTGATCAGAACCTGGTAGCCCAGGCCGACCGCCTCCTCGAGCGTCCACGGGATCGGGTCGGCCTGGTCGGCGATGATCGTCTTTCGCACGTCGCAGCCGTGAGCGGCGGCGAGTCTGCCGCAGTGCAGTTCCTGTATGTCCCGGGTCTCGATCGCGTTGAACAGTTCGGCTCGCAGAAAGATGATCGCTGTGGCCACGCGGCGCTCCTGGCTAGTCTTGGTACGCGCCCGGTGCAGGGTCCGGCGGGATGGCCGTCCGAGTTGCCGGACCATCGCCGCTCAGCACTCCGGGCTTCGCGGCGATGTCCCCTTTAGGGGCTGGCCTGCACCGGGCGCTTCTTCAGTAGACGTGGGACACAGTCGGATTCGCAGGGCTATCGTGGTGGATCTGCGGCGGAATCGCCACCAATTCACTATCGGGCGTTCCACCACGGGGGCATGCGATATTTCACGAATCGTTATCGAGGGGAACGAAATGGCCGCTGGATCTACCCTGCCGAGACGGGCCTTGGGCCGTCAGCTGCGAAAACTGCGGGAGCGCAACGACATCTCGCAAGGCGCAGCCGCTCGGATCATCGAAACGTCGCCACAGACGTATGGGCGCTTGGAAGAAGGCAAGGTCACCAAGACCACGGATCTGATCATCAACGCCCTGGCCAATGCCTACCGGGCCGACGACGCGGAGCGCAGGCTACTGCTGGACCTCGCCCAGGAGATCCGGCAAGCCCCAACATCCAAAGCTGGGTCATGGCGAGCGCTTGCCGACGTAATCCCGAAAGACTTCAACTACTACTTGGCGTTGGAAGAGGCTGCGAGCCATATCATCTCCTGGCAATCGGCTGTGATCCCCGGACTGCTGCAAACCCGCGAGTATCGTCGTGCGCTGATCTGGGCCGGGCGTCCGGACATGCCACCGGACGAGGTCGAGCGCATACTCGATTTGGTCGTGAAGCGACAGGATCTCCTGGCAAAGGAGGATTTTCACCTCGATGCCCTCATATCCGAGGCTGTATTGCGCTGCCCGGTGGGCGGCCGAGGGGTGGCTTCCAGCCAGTTCGAGCACCTGGCCGAGCGGTCGGCAATGCCGAATGTCTCGGTGCGGGTCGTACCACTCGGGATAGAGAGTCCAATAGGGCTGTTGATGCGTTCATTCGTCATGCTCAAATTCCGGCCACTGCCAACGTCGAAGCAGGTTGAACCGCCGTTTGTCTACGAGGAGGGCCTCGTCGGAGACCTCTATGTAGAGCGCGAGGTCGAAGTTGATCAGTATGCGGAGGGAGCCCGGAGGCTGACCCAGATAGCGTTGCCCGAAGCAGCGTCCAGAGACTTGGTGCTGAAGGCGATGAAGGAGCTGAGGAAATGATCGACCTATCCGGTGCGCGCTGGTTCAAGAGCAGACGAAGCACGGGAGCCAAGGAATGCGTAGAGGTGGCGCATCTGGCCGAGGGCATGGTCGGCGTGCGCGATAGCAAGAATCCGAGCGGTCACGCTCTGGTCTTCATGCCGGGCGAGTGGGATGCCTTCACCGCTGGCGTACAAGACGGCAAGTTCAGCCGCCCATAGGTTCGCCGCCTGGACCACAGAAACGCGAATCTGCCCCCAGATTGGGCATTTCCGGGCTCTGGCCGCGGCAGAAGACCCGCTGGCCAGAGCCGGAAAGCATCAGGACAGCTTCAAACTGCGGCCGATGATTTCCTTCATGATCTCGGTGGTGCCGCCGTAGATGGTCTGGACGCGGGCGTCCATGTAGGCCTTGGCGATCGGGTATTCCTTCATGTACCCGTAGCCGCCGTGCAGTTGCAGGCAGCGGTTGATCAGGTCCAGCTGCTCCTCGGTGGTCCACCACTTGGCCATGGCGGCGTCCTCGGCGGTGAGCTTGCCCTCGTTGAGCAGTTCGATGAACTTGTCCACCATGAGGCGCACCGCGGTGGTCTTGGTGGCCAGTTCGGCGAGCACGAAGCGGGTGTTCTGCTGGGCGCCGATGGGCTTGCCGAACGCCTTGCGGTCGCGGACGTACTGGATGGTCATGTCCAGGCAGGATTCCATCGCCGCGGCCGCCATGACGGCGATCGACAGGCGCTCCTGCGGCAGGTTGTGCATGAGGTGCAGGAAACCCATGCCCTCGGTGCCGAGCAGGTTCGCGCCGGGCACCCGCACGTCGGCGAAGCTCAGTTCGGCGGTGTCCTGCGCCTTGAGGCCGAGCTTGTCCAGGTTGCGGCCGCGCTCGAAGCCGGGCATGCCCCGCTCCACCACGAACAGGCTGAAACCCATCGCGCCCTTGTCCGGGTCGGTCTGCGCGACCACGATCACGATGTCGGAGTTGATGCCGTTGGTGATGAAGGTCTTGGCGCCGTTGAGGATCCAGTCGTCGCCGTCGCGTACCGCGCGGGTTTTGATGCCTTGCAGGTCCGAGCCGGTGCCGGGCTCGGTCATCGCGATCGCGGTGATGATCTCGCCGGAACAGAAGCCGGGCAACCAGCGCTGCTTCTGCTCTTCGTTGGCCAGCTCCAGCAGATAAGGCGCGATCACATCGTTGTGCAGCGCGAAGCCCAGACCGGAGTACTGCCCGCGCACCGACTCCTCGGCGACGATGGCGTTGTAGCGGAAATCCTTGACCCCGCCGCCGCCGTACTGCTCCGGCATAGCCATGCCGAGGAAGCCCTGTTTACCCGCCTCGAGCCAGACCTCCCGGTCGACGATGCCCTGCTCTTCCCACCGCGCGTGGTTGGGCGCGACGTGCTGATCCAGAAATTTGCGGAACGACTCCCGGAACAGCTCATGTTCGGGTTCGAACAGTGTGCGCTCCACGCCAACCTCCTAGTGACCACACCGGCCGGTCCACACCGACCAGTCGTTGCCCCATACGGTACCCGGAATCAGAATCCAGGTTCACTTCTGGGCCAGCAGAGTGGTCTGACCTGGACGGGCGGTGCGGCCTCGCAGCGAACGGTGAGATTCTCGGCAAACGAGCCGGGTTGATGTGCAGCACCTGGGGCGTCAAATGCCCTGGCCCATGGCCCTCAGGACATCGGCCAACCACACCAGGTGGTAGCGCAGCGCCCGATCTGGATCGGCTAGCAGATCCTGCAGATGCTGCCAGGACTCGGACAGCTGACCGATCGTCAGGTCGGCCGGCTCGTTGTACACGTCGTACTGCTCGGCCAGCGGGACGGACCAAAAGTAGTCCTTACCCAAGACAACAGCCTCATCGGCCGTGACGGCTTCGACATGATTCAGCAGCACACCGAACACTCTGCGCAGCTCGTCGAGGGACACGCCTAGGGGGTCATCGGTCACAGACACGATGCTGAAGGATAGACAGAACTCCCCGAAATCGGCTCGAGAGGGCATCACGTCGGGCAAGTGGACAATCTCGTCCTGAATGCACTCCGCAGCACACCGGGACAGTCGTCCCAGGTAGGAGCCAAGGCCTCGTCTGGGTGGACAGGGACGAACTGGCGGGCGTGGTCGCGTACCCGAGTTCAACGGAGAGATGTTGTCGTCAGCGTTTCAGCCAACCACGTAAACGGCCCACCAAGGTGCGGCCTTTGTCGCGCTCCCGTTCGGCGAAGAGGAATTTCAGCTCCTCCTCCAGCGCCTTGCGCACAACGTCGCGGAATTCCGTTGCGGCCGCGTGCTTGTCGCTGGCTCCGCGCCACGGCGCCGGGTCGATCGGGGCGCCAGCGGAGAAGTAGAAACGCTCGGGCCGCGGGATGACGGTGGGGCCGACGCCACGGATCAGTGGAGGGGTGAGTTCGCGGCTGAGCCCGAGCGCCTCCACGGTCCAGCGCAGCGGGCGCAGGAGCGGGTGGTCGCCGTCGACCACGATGTCGTAGGCGTCGTCGACGCCGATCATCGCGACCGGCACGATCGGGGCGCCCGCCTCGATCGCCATGTGCGCGAAGCCGCTTCGTCCCTCCCACTTGAGCATGTACTTCTCGTTCTTGCGGCGCACCGCCTCGCGACCGCCGCCGGGGAACACCATGACGGCCTCGCCTCGGGCGAGCAGGGTCAGGCAGTTGGACCTGGTCCCGCGCACCGCGCCGAAGTGGTGCAGCAGGTGACGCACGCCGGGGACGTTGATCAGCACGTTCTCGGCGAGACCGCGAATGAGGCGCCCGCGGCGGCGCAGCACCTCGGGCAGCAGCAGCGGGGCGTCGATGCCGCCCATCAGATTGTGGTTGCCGACCAGCAGCACCGGGCCGTCGGCGGGGATGTTCTCCAAGCCGTAGAAGCGCGGGCTGGTCCACGCGCGCAGTGGCCCGAGTAGGGTGTCGATCAGCCGCAAATCGGTGTCGGTCAGCGAAACCGACAGCGGCGCACCGTCGCTGAGCACCGGATCAGCGCTGTCCACGGCGCCGGATCGGCTGGTACCGGAACCGGAGCGGGCGTCCGACATGAACCCTCCTGATGTCGATTCGACGACGATAGCGTAACGAAATCGACTGCGTCGCATCGAATGTGCGCGTCTCGCCGCG
Source organism: Nocardia amamiensis NBRC 102102 (assembly GCF_001612745.1). GTDB lineage: Bacteria > Actinomycetota > Actinomycetes > Mycobacteriales > Mycobacteriaceae > Nocardia > Nocardia amamiensis. The sequence continues at coordinate 30,840 of NZ_BDBA01000126.1, forward strand.
ACACGCCCGGTGCGGTCGATCGACCGGCTCCCCGCCCGCACCGGGGAGCCCAGCCTGAATTCGCACGTCATCGCCGTCGGGGCAGCCACGCCGCGGCAGCGTCATGGTCCGATGTGAATACGCCCACATCACAGCGGAAGCCGCCGCCCGGCGGCCGTGCACAGCACCGCAAGGCGGCTGGCCCGACGTGGATACGCCCACACCACAGCGGAAATCAGCGAGCGACGACAGGTGCGCAACATCCGCAAGCCGCACGTCTACCCGGCCCGACGTGGATACGCCCACGCCACAGCCGAAATCAGCGAGCGACGACAGGTGCGCAACATCCGTAAGCCGCACGTCTACCTGTGGATACGCCCACACCACTGTGGAAGTCACCCGACCAACGACAGTGCGCACCACCGCGAACCGCACGTCTACGCGGAGACGTGCTCGCCGTCCCCATGCGCACCGTCCGTGCCCGCGTGCGCGTACTCGGACACCGCGGCGGCGAGAGCATGCGGGACGCGCGCGCGAACCCGCGTGCCGCCCTCCTCATGGTCGGCACTCAGGATGCGACCGTCGGCGTGGATGCGGGCCAGCAGGTCGCCGCGCGTGTACGGCAGCAGCACACTGATCTCCACGTCCAGTCCGCCGAGCATCTCGGCGAGCCGCTCGCGCAGCACGTCGATGCCCAGCCCGCGGTGCACGGAGACGAACGAGGCGTCCGGCAACATCGCGCGCAGATGGGTGAGGTCGGTCGGTGTGGTCGCGTCGGTCTTGTTGACCACCAGCAGTTCCGGCGGGGGCGGCGTGCCGGATTCCTTGATCACGTCCGTGATCACCTCGCGCACGGCCTTGATCTGCTCGGCGGGCAGCGCGTCCGAGCCGTCCACCACGTGCAGCAGCAGGTCGGCGCCGGTCACCTCCTCCAGGGTGGAGCGGAACGCCTCGACCAGCTGAGTGGGCAGGTGGCGGACGAAGCCGACGGTGTCGGTGAAGACCACCTCGCGGCCATCATCGAGCTCGGCGCGCCGGGTGGTGGGGTCGAGGGTGGCGAACAGCGCGTCCTGCACCAGCACTCCGGAGCCGGTGAGCGCGTTCATCAGGCTCGACTTGCCCGCGTTGGTGTAGCCGACGATCGCCACCGACGGGATACCGCTGGAGGTGCGCCGCGCCCGCATGGTGTCGCGTGCGGTCTTCATCTCCCGGATCTCGCGGCGAAGTTTCGCCATCCGCTCACGGATGCGCCGGCGATCGGTTTCGATCTTGGTCTCACCGGGGCCACGCAGACCCACGCCACCGTTGCTGCCCGCGCGACCACCGGCCTGCCGGGACATGGACTCACCCCAACCGCGCAGCCGCGGCAGCATGTATTCCATCTGGGCCAGCGAGACCTGCGCCTTGCCCTCGCGGGAGGTGGCGTGCTGAGCGAAGATGTCCAGGATCAGCGCGGTCCGGTCGATCACCTTGACCTTGACGACCTTCTCCAGCGCGGTCAGCTGCGCCGGGGTCAGCTCACCGTCGCAGATCACGGTGTCGGCGCCGGTTTCCAGCACCACGGAGCGCAGCTCGTCGGCCTTGCCGGAACCGATGTAGGTGGCCGGGTCGGGCCGGTCGCGGCGCTGGATCAGTGCCTCCAGCACCTGCGAACCCGCCGTTTCGGCCAGCGCAGCCAGCTCGGCCATGCTCGCCTCGGCCTGCGCGGCGGTTCCCGCCGTCCAGACGCCGACCAGCACGACGCGTTCCAGGCGCAGCTGCCGGTACTCGACCTCGGTGATGTCGGTGAGCTCGGTGGACAGGCCCGCCACGCGGCGCAGCGAACTGCGTTCGTCGAGCTGGAACTCTCCGACGGTCGGATCGGCCGACCAGCCCGAGCGCCGCATGCGGGCGGCGTGCTCGGCGACGACGTCGCCGGTCACGGCATCCGCACCGGTCACAGTGTCGTCGGAGGTCTCGGCGGAGCGATCGCTTGCGTCCGCCGGGGTGAATTCATACGTCTTTGATTTCCTCATACACCATCCATGCTGCCACGACATCACCGCAGCACGCACCCGGTTATTCGTGGGCGACGCGCGGCACCACGCAGCCGGACAGCCAGGCGAGCGTGCGACCGGCCGAATGCGCCGCCTGGCCGAAGGGCCGCTCGGTCGGCGTCGCTCGCCAACGCCGACCGCAATCCGCCGACATGGCGCGCTCGAGCAGGCCAGCTCCAGCCGCACATCGGCGGCACCCCGCGCGCCAGGATCGACCGGCGCCGGTCGCGCCCAGGTGCGGCTCGGATGGTCAGCTCACGCTGTTACCGCACCACCGGCAGGGGCGCGAGCGGGCTGCGGCTCACAGACCGTTCCACCAGGATCCGGCCAGGCGGCCGGTGGCGACCAGAACCGACGGCCCGCGCAGCCACGCCGAGCCGCGCTCCAGGCCGACGGTGAGCGCTCCGCCGGGCACCCGGACGGTCACCCGTCCGGTGTCCTCGGCGATCCGGAAACCGTCGGCGGCCAGCGCCGCGGCGGCCGCGGCGACGGTGCCGGTGCCGCAGGAACGCGTTTCGCCGACGCCGCGCTCATAGACCCGCATGTCGACCGAGCGCTCGTCGTCCAGCGCGGTGACGATCTCCACGTTCACTCCGTGCGGGAACAGGTCCGGATCGAAGCCGGGCGGCACGGTCAGGTCGAGCTTGCCCAGCGCCTCGGCGGACATCCCGGGATCGACGCAGGCCAGGTGCGGGTTGCCGACGTCGATGCCGATCCCGGACAGCGCCCAGCCCCCGATGGTCGCGGTGGATGGGCCGAGTTCGCGCACCGGCCCCATGCCGACGGTGACCTCGCCGTCGACCGCGTCCCCGGCGTGCACGGTGACCGGGCGCGCTCCGGCGCGGCTGCCGACGACGTAGCTGTCGCGGGTCTCCAGGCCCGACGCCGCCAGATAGTGGGCGAAGACGCGCACGCCGTTGCCGCACATCTCGGCGACCGACCCGTCGGCGTTGCGGTAGTCCATGAACCAGTCGTCGGCTCCGACACCGTCCGGAATCTCCGCGAGCACACCCGCGGCATGCAGCGCACCGGCGCGCGCGACCCGCAGCACACCGTCCGCGCCGAGCCCGCGCTGCCGATCACACAGCGCGGCGACCTGCGCCGGAGTCAGCGCCAGCTCGGCGTGCGGGTCCGGCAGCACCACGAAGTCGTTCTGGGTGCCGTGGCCCTTGGTGAACTCGATATCCGGCACGTGCGCTGTCTCCTCTGTCGTCGTCACTTGGCAAACGTGCGGCGCTGCCGGGAAATTTCGTAGAGGGCCACCGCCGCCGCGGAGGGCGCACCCAGTGAACTGGCGGTGCCACCCATCGGAATGTGCACCATATCGTCGCAGGCCGCCTGCCAGGCCGCGCTCATCCCGCTGGTCTCGTTGCCGACGACCAGGATGGTCGCGTCGGTGAAGTCGTAGTCGTAGGCGGCGCGATGGCCGTGCTCGTCGGTCCCGACGATCCGGGTCGGAATGCCGCGCCGCAGCTGCCGGTTGCGGAATTCGAGCACCTGCGCGGGGCCGGCGGCGCGCATCACCGGTACGGCGAACAGCGAACCCGTCGAGGCGCGCACGGCCTGCGGGTCGTACTGATCGGCGCCGTGTCCGGTGACGACGACGCCGCTGGCGCCGAAGGCGTCGGCCGAGCGGATCAGCGTGCCCAGATTGCCCGGTGAGTTGGGACGGTCGAACACCACGACCACCGGCGCGTCCTCCCCCGGCTCGCCCGGCTCGAAGGTCTCCAGCTCCGGTTCCCGTGACATCGCGACGGCCACCAGTTCCGGTACGCCGCTGCTCTTTTCGCCGAGCTCGGCCATCAGCTCGGGCACCAGTCCGACCTGCGGGACCACGCTGGTGTCCAGCAGCTCGCGCGCCCAGCCCGACAGCTCCGGGCCGCCGAGGCGATACAGCAGCGTCTCCAGCGGCCAGTCGTTGGCCACGGCCTGGGTGATCGGACGAACTCCTTGCACCAGGAACCGTCCGTCTCGATGACGTTTGGTGCGATTGTTCAGGTAGGCCTGCCACACCTGGACGGAGGCGTTGCGTGTGCTCACACGTCGGGTCACTGCGGAGTCCGTTCTTTCTCTTTCTCGTCGAGCAGGGCCAGCGCCGCCGCCACCAGATCGGCCGTCGCACCGTCCACCCACCGCACCCGAGGATCGCGCCGGAACCAGGAGCGCTGCCTGCGCACGTAGCGCCGGGTGCCGATCAGCGTGCGTTCCCGCGCGTGGTTCAGGTCGTATTCGTTGTCCAGGTAGGCCAGGACTTGTGCGTAGCCGATAGCGCGCCGGGCCGTGACGCCCTCGCGCAGGCCACGCTCGATCAGGCCGCGAACCTCCTCGACCAGCCCGCCCGCGAACATCGCGTCGGTGCGCCGCTCGATCCGCGCGTCCAGTGCCGCTGTCTCCCGGTCCACGCCGACGACGATCGTGCCCCAGCGCGGTTGCCCGATCGTCGGCGCCGAGGCGGCGAACGGTCGCCCGGTGAGCTCCACGACTTCGAGCGCGCGCACCATGCGCCGCCCATCGGTGGGCAGGATGGTCGCCGCTGCCGCCGGATCGGCCGCGCGCAGCGCCGCGTGCACCGCCGCGACACCGCGCTCGGCGAGCACCGCTTCCCAGCGCGCCCGCACGGCCGGATCGGTGGCCGGGAAGTCCCACTGATCCAGCAGCGCCTGCACGTACATCATCGAGCCGCCCACGATGACCGGGACATGCCCGCGCCGCATGATCGCGTCGACGTCCGCGCCGGCCGCCGCCTGGTAGGCGGCCACGGACGCGGTGTCGGTCACCTCGAGCACGTCGAGCTGGTGGTGCGGGATGCCGCGCCGCTGCGCTACGGGCAGCTTCGCCGTGCCGACGTCCATGCCGCGGTAGAGCTGCATGGCGTCGATGTTCACGATCTCGCCGCCGAGGCGTTCGGCCAGATCCAGGGCGAGGTCGGACTTGCCGGTGGCGGTGGGGCCGACGACAGCGATGGGCGTGATGCCGGAATCCGTCACAGGGCATCCTCTTGGGCGGGGCGCCAGAGACTCGCGTGGTAGCCGACGCCGAACGGCGCGTCGCGATAGCGCGTCTCCACCACCGGATCGGCGCGGAAAAGCCCGGCCAGCACTTGGTAGGCGGGACGTCCCGCGAGGGCCAGTTCGGTACACAACGCCGGATCCAGCGCCCGGAGCGCGGCGCGGTCACCTGCTGTCAGGGCACGATCGAGTTCGTCCTGCACGGGGCGGGCCCGCTCGTCGAGGTAGCCGGGCGCTTTGGTGGACAGTGTCGCCGCGCCATCGGCGACCACCAGCACGCCGCGCCGCTCGGTGGCGCCGTCGAGGTCGGCGCGCAGTTTCGCCCCGAGTTCGCCGCAATGCTCCGGCGGTGCGTCCGCCGCCACGATGCGGGCCTCGGCGACCGCGCCCGGCGCGACCTGCCCGCGCAGCCACCCGGCGATCAGCACGGCCAGCGGCAGTCGCAGATCCGCCTGCGCCGCGCCTGCGACCGCGGCGGCGGAGAAACCGACTCGGACATCGGCGCCGAATCCACGGAACGTGCCGACGGAAGCCGGACCGAAGCACGCCTCGGCCGCGCCCGGACCGACCACCACCCACTGGTCGGTCACCGACGCGAAAGCACGCACGGTGTCGAGCACCGCCGCCCGTAGCACGGCGCGCGAGTCGGGTTCGGCCGTCCCCGTCACGTCCGCCACCCCGCCGCACAACTCGGGCACCAGGATGGGTGGCGAGGGAACGAGGGCCGCGATCGAGAACACGTCGTAACCGTAGTCGTTGCCGAGACCACCGGCCTCGCCCGGCTTCGAGTGTCTCTGCCGGAAACACGCCCGGAATTGATAGTGTTCGAGAAGCTACAACCCAGGTCATCAGGGGTTGGAATCCCCGGGATTTCCTCCGCGGGAAGGCAAGGATCGATGGTCACAAGGGCTCGGACCGGGTTGAATGGGATGAGCTAGGGCGTAACCAGGCAGCCGTGACGCGCGGCAGGGACGAGGAAAAATGACCGACAGCAACGGAACCGCGAAAGCCAGCCCCGGCAAGATGCCGCGCTCTTCCGGAGCTCCGAAACCCGGCAGCTCGGTTCAACCGCCCAAGCCGCACGCGGTCAAACCCGCCCCGGGCCCGGCCCAGCAACATCCGCACCCCGTCGTCGTGCCCACCGTCTCCGACCCCAGCGTGTGGGGCCGGGTCGACGAGGACGGCACCGCGTGGGTGAAGACCGCCGAAGGTGAACGCCAGGTCGGCTCCTGGCAGGCCGGTGACGCCGCCGAGGGCCTGGCCCACTTCGGCCGCCGGTTCGACGACCTCGCCACCGAAGTCGCCCTGCTGGAGGCCAGGCTGGCGGCGGGTGCGGACGCCCGCAAGACCAAGGCCGCCGCCATGACGCTGGCCGAATCCCTGCCGACCGCCGCCGTCATCGGCGACATCGAGGGCCTGGCCCGGCGCCTGCAGGCCATCGCCGAGCACTCCGAGGAAGCGGCCGCGCACGCCAAGGAAGAGAAAGAGCGCGCTCGCCACGAGCACACCGAGCGCAAGGAGGCGCTGGCCGCCGAGGCGGAGAAGATCGCCGCCGAGTCCACCCAGTGGAAGGCCGCGGGCGATCGGCTGCGCGAAATCCTCGAGGAGTGGAAGTCCATCCGCGGAGTGGACCGCAAGGTCGACGACGCGCTGTGGAAGCGCTACTCCAAGGCGCGCGAGGCGTTCAACCGCCGCCGCGGCGCGCACTTCGCCGAGCTGGATCGCGAACGCGCCGCCGCGAAGGCACGCAAGGAGGAATTGTGCGTGCGCGCCGAGGAGTTGTCCGGCTCCACCGACTGGGTGACCACCGCGGGCGTCTTCCGTGACCTACTCGCCGAGTGGAAGGCCGCCGGGCGGGCACCGCGCGAGGCCGACGAGGCGCTGTGGCGGCGCTTCAAGAGCGCGCAGGACGTGTTCTTCGCCGCCCGCAACGCCGCGGTCTCCGAACGCGATGCCGAGTTCGAGCAGCACGCGGCGGACAAGGAGCAACTGCTCCAGACCTACGCGAACATCGACCCCTCCGCCGACCTGGAGGCCGCCCGCAGCGCGCTGCGCGAACTCCAGGACAAATGGGACGCCATCGGCAAGGTGCCGCGCGATCGCATGCAGGACTTGGAAGGCAAGCTGCGCGCGATCGAGAAGCGCGTCCGCGACGCCGCCGACGCGCAGTGGCGGCGCACCGACCCGGAGGCGGTGGCCCGAGCCGCCCAGTTCCGCGAGCGCGTGGCGCAATTCGAGGAACAGGCCGCCAAGGCGCAGGCCGCGGGCAACGTCCGCGACGCGGAGAAGGCGCTGGAGCAGGCCAAGCAGTGGCGCGAGTGGGCCGAGGCCGCCGAAGGGGCCGTCAGCAACCGCTAGGCGGCTGCCTCGCCTCCGCTCGGCCCGGCGCACAAG
>NZ_BDBA01000127.1 GCF_001612745.1 Nocardia amamiensis NBRC 102102
TATTAGGCCCTGTACGAGGATCGACCCGGTCCCGAGAGGTCAGAGGAAGGCAGACCACCTGTGAAGCGAATCCCTACCGCGGCAGGAACGGTTGCCCGGTCCGCGGCCCCGCGGGCCGAGCAGGCGGTGGAAGCCGCCCGCGCGGCATTGGCCCGCGACGGCGTCCACCTCATGCCCGCTACCGTCACGACCTCGAGTCTCGGCATGGCGACAGCAGACTGGGACCACTTCCGCCGACATTGGGACGAGTTGAGCGCGAACATCTACGCGGGGGCCCGCGGCACGTGCAGGCTGCGCCGTTACGGGAAGTTCTCGCTCACCGACCCAGCCGGACGGATCGAACTGCTGCCGCAGGAGTCCTTCGTGCAGCCAGAGAACAGCAATCCGCTCTACGTGGACGTGGACCGCACGTTCGAGCCCCTGACCGATGCCTTCATGGCCGATCCCGTGTTCCGGGCGGTGTTGCGGCTGCTCGCGCGATTGGCGACGGCACTGGACGACCCGTCGAAGTGGAGTGCGAAGGTGCATCCCTTTCGAGTCGTCGCATCGGCGGACGCGACCGGCCTGCCGACCCCGGAAGGCCGCCACCGCGACGGTGTCACTCTGGTGTCGTCGCTGCTGGTCGGCAGGCAACGCTGTCGGCGGTGCGAGTTCGGTGTTCGACTCGAACGAAAGACGGCTACTGCGCACCACGCTCAGCAGGCCGGGAGCCCTGTTGCTCGGCGACGACCGCCGCACCCTGCACAGCGTCTCGCCGGTGCATTCGAGGGACCCGAGCCGCCCCGCCTATCGTGATGTTCTGGTGGTGACCTTCGCGCCGGGCTGAGGCGGCCGGGCTGGATCAGCCGTTCTCGGGCCATCGGCCCTCACGTGGCCCGGGCTCGCTCCCCCGGGCCACGCGCGACGATCAGCCGAGCGGCAACTCCAGGCAACAGGGGGCGCCCTGCGGTGAACTGATGGTGATCCGCGAGCCGACCGTGTTGGCGCTGGAATAGAGGAAATCCATGCTGTCGACGACCAGCATCAACCGGTGACCATCCAGCAGGTCGTAGGCGGCCGCCTGCAACTCCCAGGAGACGGTGGCGGGCATTTCCGACTCGACGGTTGTCGGCTCGTGCGTGATGATCCGCGCCGAACCGTATTCGTCGACGTCGAGCAGGTAGGCCATCACCGTCGCGGACTCGCCGGTGCTGTCGACGGTCAGCTGCAACCGGGGGATTCCGCGAATCTGCCGGGCTACGCCACCTCGCACCGCGAGCAGCGGTCCGGTCGACCAGACCAGGGCATGGCTGCGATCGATCTCGCTCGTCCGGTAGATCTTGGGATTTCCTGCCCACTCCTCCTGGCCGGTCGTCATGAGCTTGTCCATGGCGACGACCTCGGCCTCCTCGCCCACCGTGAACTCACGGTGCCAGCCGGCCGTCAGGTCGGCGATCAGCGCACCGTCGCCGCCCTCGCGCGTATCGGTCAAGATCAGTGATTCGGTGTCGGTGGTGACGTCGGCCCACGAGGCCTTCTCCTCGCGCCGCGCGGGTTCGACGATCACGTTCTGGCCGTCCCCGGCTGCCGGAGTGGTCACGTAGGTGAACATGACCTGGTTGCTGATCTCCGGCCACGTATCGACCCCGTTTTCCTCGTCTTTGAGGTAGTGGTCGAGCCAGGCATACGCCTCGCGCAGCGGTTCGTTCGGTCCCGCGCCGGGCATGGGCGGAGCGATCAGGCCGGGGCCTTCCGGCGCCGCGTGATCGCCGATCCACATGTTCAGCCGTTTTGGGTCGCGGGAGCTTCTCGAAGGTCTCCAGAACCTGGTTCACCGGAAAAAGCCCCTCGTGCCAGGTGTTGGAGAAGAAGGTCGGGATATCGCGGGAACCGACGTATTGTTCCGGCGCTCGTTCGGTGCCCCAATCGACGACCGGATTCATGTCCTTGCCCTCGGCGAATTTCGCCAGGATCTCCAGCGTCGCCTCATCGAATTTGTCCTCCTTGGCGCCGCCGGTCAGGTCGAGCAGCGCCTCTACGGCCCTGACGTGCCGGGTGGCGTTATCGTACAAACTGGTAGCCAGGTTGCCCCACGTGCTCAGAGCGACGACGACGTCGACCCGCTCGTCGTGCGCGGCCACGAGCTGGCTGATGCCGGAGCCGTACGACTCCCCCATGAAGGCGACACCGCTGGGCTCGAGCGCGTCGATCTCGTAGGTGAGCACCTCCGAGCCGTCCTCCCAGTCCCGTAGACCGGCGACATCGATCTTGCCTACGGAAGTGCCGAACCACGGCAAGTTCGTTCCCGGTACTGCGGTCCAGCCGATACCGCGTGGTGTGTAGGCCAGTACGTGATACCCCTTCAGCGCGAGCGTGAGATAGGCGTACTCGAACAACGGCCACCCGACGGGCGTCCACCCGGCCGGAACGACCACCAGCGGGCACGGGCTGCTCGTTGTCTGCCGCAGCATGTGCGCCGACAGCCCGGTCCCGTCTTCTGTCTCGATGCGCGGAAACGTCGGCACGGCCACGTTCAGCGCCCGGCTCACCATGTCGTCCACGTCATCGGGCACCAGGCCCTTGCCGCTCCGCTTCTGCAGGGCGCTCACCAAGTTCGACGCGAACTGCACCGCCTCCGGGCGGACCTGCCCCTGAGCGTCCCAGGGCCCCTCGACGGCGATCCGAGCGAGCTGTTCGGACGTTGTCCCGACGATCGAATCTCCTTGCGACATACGCGTCATCGATCCTTCCTGCCAGTTAACTGCGGAATAGCGTACGGCAGCAGCTTGGCACAGAAAGTGACCGACCGTGTTGAGATCAGACGATGTGTTCTCCATTCGAAATATGCTTATGAACTACGGCACCCTCCGCAAAATCCAACGCGCACTAGCCATCTGGATCGGTACCTGCCCCCTGTGCCACCACACCTTCCCGACCTAACAAAGTCCTACTAGTGTCGCGCGCCGGGAATTCGTTGCAAATATGAGGCCAGGCGTTCAAGGATCTCGTCGGCGGTCTTTGTCCAGACGAACGGCTTGGGGTCCTCGTTCCAGGCGGCGACCCAGTCTCGTATTGATTTCTCCAGTGCGGCAACGCTTTTGTGGACGCCGCGGCGGAGTTGCTGGTCGGTGAGCAGGCCGAACCAGCGTTCCACCTCGTTCAGCCAGGAAGAATAGGTCGGTGTGAAGTGCATGTGGAAACGTGGATGCGCCGCAAGCCATTTCACGATGATCGGCGCCTTGTGGGTGCCGTAGTTGTCGCAGATCAAGTGCACGTCCAGCCCGGCCGGGACTTCCTTGTCCAGCCTGGTCAGGAACTTCTTGAACTCGATCGCGCGGTGGCGGCGATGTATTTCGCCGATCACCTCGCCGGTGACGGTATTCAACGCGGCGAACAGCGTAGTGATGCCGTGGCGGACGTAGTCGTGGGTGCGCCGTTCGGGCATGCCCGGCATCATCGGCAGCACCGGCGACGACCGGTCCAGAGCCTGGATCTGGGACTTCTCATCCACACACAACACGATCGCGGACTCCGGAGGATCCAGATACAACCCGACCACGTCGCGCACCTTCTCGATGAACAACGGATCATTGGAGATCTTGAACTCCTCGACCCGGTGCGGCTGCAACCGGAACGCTTTCCAGATCCGCCCGACAGACGACTTCGACAAACCGGTCTCAGCGGCCATCGAGGACCGCGACCAATGCGTGGCGTTACGCGGCGACCGCTCCAGCGTCGCCACCAGCACCTGCTCGACCTGCTCGTCGGTGATCGTGCGCGGCCCGCCCGGCCGCGGCTCGTCACCGAGCCCGTCGAGGCGTTCATCGAGGAACCGCTTACGCCACTTACCGACCGTCGGCAGCGAAACCCGTTCCTGCGCAGCGACGTCGGTGTTCGACCGCAGCCCGCCCTCCTCCGCACACGCCAGCACGATCCGCGCCCGCTGCGCCAGCGCTTGCGCCGACTTCCGCCGCCGGGTCCACCCGGTCAGCACCTGCCGCTCCTCATCGGTCAACACCAACCGCTGCTTCGGACGCCCACGCACGACCACCAGCATGAACGGTGCACCCCGAGCAGACACACCGACACGCCAGCTCACAACCGTGATTTAGATAACGAATTCACGGCGCGGGACACTAGACGCTTGCGGACGGCTTCAGTTGGGCGATGATCGCGGCTCCCATCCAGCGGCGTAGATACCGCCGCAGATCATCCTCGCCGCGGGGTGGGTTGCCCGGGGAAATGAAGAACGACTGCATCGTTCGCAGAACGTATTCGACGAGTTCGTGCAGCGACTCGTCGTCGTACCCGTACCGCTCCCAGTCGACGTCGAAGCGTTTGATCATCGTCATTCCGAAGGCTTGCGCCTCCTCGGAGGTGAGGCTCTCGGGGTGGACGTTCGAGTAGGTGCTCGACAGCAGGATGCCGAGATGGGGTGTCCGGCGCACGTCGGCCAGGGTGTACACCACCGCCTCGGTCATCGCTTCCACCGCGTCCTCGATGCCGCTGACGTGCCGTGCCAGCCGATCGAGGAAACCGTCGACCGACGCCATGGCCGCGGCCGTCATCAGCGCATCGGCACTGGGGAAGTATCGGTAGACCGTCTGACGGATGACGCCCAGCGACTCCTCGACGTCGGCGATGCTGATCTCCGAACCGGTCCGGCCGATCAGCTCGACGGCGGCGGCGACTATGCGACGAGACGCTTCCTCGTCGTCTTTCGGCGGACTTCCGCCCCACCCGCGCCTTCCTGCCACTGCCCGCTTCCTCGACGTGCCGCCTGTCGCTTGCGAACCCCCTGATGGAAGGGCCTGCCGACCAGGGCTCGACGGTAGCACAGGGCGGGCCCATCACCCCGTCCTGACAGTCCCTTCGTTACCTGTAGATTGTTCGCGTGCTGGGTGATGTTGTAGCGCAGGATATTTCGGTGTGGCGAGCGAGTCTGGATGACGACTTCGCTCGCGTTGCGGGGGGTGTTCGGGCGGGCGGAGCCGCGAGGGGTGGGTGACCGCCGATTCGGCCTACGGGCGTGACGGGAGATTCCGGGCGTTCCTGGAATCGCACCGGATGCCTTACGTAGTGGAGGTCCCGGTCAGACACACCATCTCCGACCTCGATGGTCGCCGCAGAGTCGATACCCTGATCAGCCGCGCCCCCGCCGAAGCATGGGCATCGTGTCTCGGCCGGTCCCGGAGTCCGGGGTGAACGCGAATACGACTTCGCCTGGGCCACCCTGCCGGCCTTCGACGACATCCCGGCCGGATTCGTGCGCACTCTGCTGGCCCGGCGATCCCTCGACGATCCCGCGGATATCGCCTACTACATGTGCTTCCACCCCGACACCATCGACCGCGGCCAGATCGTTGCCGTCGCCGGTGCGAGGTGAGCGATCGAGGAATGCTTCCAAGCCGCCAAAGGCCAATGCGGCCTCGACCACTACCAAGTCCGCAAATACGACGCCTGGTACCGGCACATCACCCTGGCCATGCTCGCCCACGCCTTCCTCGCCGTCACCGCCGCCACCGACCCAAAAGCCCACGCGGGCTGGGCCGAATCACAGTCGCCGAAATCCGCCGTCTCCTGGCGATAGTGCTCCACCCCGCCCGCACCCTCACCCACGCCCTCGCCGCCTCCCGCTGGCGCCGCCACCACCAACACCGCGCCCAACGAACCCGCTACCAACGGACCCGATTACAAAAGTAAATATCCAGGGCCAGGGAGATATGGCATTTCGCGCCGATCTGTGCGGCCATCCGCGCATAACACCCCGTTGAGGCGATCGCGCACACGAACCGGTTCTTGACCTGATCAGCCTTATCACGCGCAACAGCGCCGAAGAGCGCGCCTACCCGTTCCCGCCCTAGCACAACGAAATCGCCTGCGAGATAACCGATTTCCGCGTGTATCCGCACCGCGTCCCGCCGAGGGTCCAGCCCAGCACGCGAGCGCTGCCCGCCGTGGGCCGGATCAGGTCCAGCAGCAGCCGGATGGTCGTCGACTTCCCGGCCCCGTTCGGGCCCAGAAAGCCGAAGACCTCGCCTCGGCGGATCTCCAGAGACAGGTCGACCAGCCCGCGACACCGAACAAGACACGATGACCGCCGCGGACCTGTGCGACGAGCTGTCGATCAGCTCCGGTGCGGTCTCCACCGCTATCAAGCAACTCATCCCCGTCGGCTTGATCGAACGCGTCCCCGCCCCCGGCAGCCGCCGCGACCACTATCGCTTCCGTGCGGGTGCCTGGGCAGCATTGATATCGCAGCAAAACACGACGCTGACCATCATGCGCGACGCCGCACCTCCCATCCGCTGAGCCGGCGGTGATGCGGCCGACCGTCGTAGTCGAACGGTGATCGAATTTCGTACTCGCAAGCCCGGCCGCTGGGCTGCTACGCCACGGCTCAGCACCGCTGACAGCGCGCTGACCAGCGCGTCACCCACAGTCAGTGATCTTTGGCATTCGCCGCAATAGACCATTGCGATCAGGACGTGGGGGCTCCTGTGTGAGTGTGCGCAAACCGGATAAGCGGGGCGCTTTCCGGGTATCGGCCGCGTTGCCGCGCACATAGATTGTGTGATGTCCGGAACGGCACATGCTACCAGCAATCGAATGGCAAGAGATCATGTCAGACTACAGTTCCCCGCCCTCCGCAGACCTCAACCGCCGAGCTCTGGCTTTGCTGCGAGCGGCGCAAGCCGGCCGGGTCGAGCTCGCGCTGAGCTGCGAGCCGGACATGTTCGTGGACGGTGTGGCGGTCACCGATCAATGGACCGCGCATGGTTTGGCGCACGCGGGGCTCGTTCGCCCGGCGCGTCCTGGGCGGATCGGCGACCTCGTCGCCGCGGAGCTGACCAGTACTGGGTACGCGATCATGGAACGAACTGGGCGCGACAGGCGACGCCATGCCGCGTGAGTACAGGTAGCACTCTCAGGATCGCGCTCAATGACAGTGAACGTGATAGCCGAGCCGCGGCCGGCGCCAGCCGATGAAGCGCAGCTTCACTTGCGGATTTGGCTGGCCGGGACACCCTTCGACTACGCAGCGACCGCATCGGCCGTAGATGCGCTGATTCATGACTGGATGCGTGCTCGCTGGTGCACATCGAATTGGTATGCAGCCCGATACAGGACTTGCGGCTGCTGCCGCGCCTGCCATGTGAACGATTGTTCCGCGCGCCGTGACAGATCCGCGCTCCGAAACTCGCTGGAGATGCGCGCCGCAACATTGAGCTGGCCCGTCTCCGGGGATGACAGCGCGCGAGGCTGGTTGCGATGGATGCCATCCCTCTTTCAAGGATGCGCCTCGCCCCTGGTCATCGAGCGCGCTGCGTCTCGGTTGATCGGCAGCGAAGTCGCGTAGAAGGTGGAAGACGATAGTGAGATTTCAACCGTACCTCGACGTAGGATCCGAGAGATCGGCAGCGCCGCGGTATTTCGACATCCACACTCACGCGATCGCGCCGTCGCTTCCGGATCTGGAAGCGCAATATCCATGGGGTCATTGGCCCTCGGTCGAGCAGCACAGCGATACGAGCGCTCAAATCCGGGTCGGCGGAGACCCATATCGCTGGATCGATGATCGATGCTGGTCGGCACAGCGCCGGATCGCGGACATGGACGCCGAGGATGTCGCGGTACAGGTGATCTCGCCGACTCCGATTACGTTCTGTCATGACGCCCCAGCACAGGGCGCAATCGCGTTGGCGAAGATGCAGAACGAGTTCCTCGCAGAAATGATAAGCCCATCTCCGGACCGGTTGTGCGCCCTTGGGGCAGTTCCCATGCAGGACCCCGATGCGGCGGTGGCAGAGCTTCATTTCTGCGTGACCGAGCTGGGCTTCCTCGGCGTGGAGATCGGCACGCAGGTCGGGCAGCGCGAGTTATCACATCCGGACTTCGATCCATTCTTCGCAGCCGCGGCCGAACTCGGCGCCCTGGTCTTCATCCACCCTTCTGATAGGACCCTCGATACGCGTCCGGCCGAACTCGGCCTGTCATTCGGCGTTGGGATGCCCTCGGAGACCGGCCTGGCGGCGGCGAATCTGTTGATCAGTGGCGCATTGCGGCGGCGGCCGTCGGTTCACCTGTGTCTGGCGCATGGCGCAGGCACGTTGCCCTGGCTTCTGCCCCGGCTGGATCGGCAGGTGCTGATGAAAGATCCGACATGTGCACCCGATCGCCTTCCTTCTACCCTTGCGCGCGTCCTGCGCTGCGATTCGCTCACCTATGACACCGCGAGCCTGGAACTGGCGGTGCAGCGGTTCGGCGCACACCACGTGATGGTCGGCACCGACTATCCGTTCCCGGCCAGGGAGGCGCCGGCAGCAGCGGTACTCACCGAAGCCGACGGGCCATTCGATCCCGAGTTGCGTGCGGCTATCGCGTGGTCGAACGCCGATTCAATGATTCGTGAGATCCGGGCCAACTCGAAACAAGAATCCTGAACCACGGCCCGACCGAATTGCTAGGAGAGTGCTATGGCGCAATTTCTGGGCCTGGGTTTGACCCATTACCCGCTTCTGATGGTTACCGATAATCGTATGGCGGATCTGCTCCGATGGACCCTGGCCGACCCGGATATCCCGGAAGAGGAGAAGTATCCGTCGAATTGGCCGGATTTGATGCGACGGGAGTGGGGAGAAGACGGTGGGGTCACGGCGGCGGCCGAACATCGCCAGGAGCTGCTGGAAGGGCTGCGACGTTGCCGCAACGCCCTCGACGACTTCCAGCCGGACGTCGTTGTGGTGTGGGGTGACGACCAGTACGAGAACTTTCGAGAGGAAGTCGTACCACCTTTCTGCGTGCTCGCCTACGGGGAGAGCGAAGTAGAGCCGTTCGCGGTGATCAACGAGCGCGGTATGCCGAACGTGTGGGGTATGCCGAGTGACACGACATTTACGCTGCGAGGCGACGAGCAACGCGCACGGCAGCTCGCGAGCGATCTGATCGGAGACGGCTTCGACATCGCCTACTCCTATCAAAAGCGTAAGGGCGCGCATTTCCCGCATGCAATCGCGAATACACAGGTGTTTCTGGACTACGCCAATGCGGGCAGGGATTTTCCCTACACAATACTGCCGATCACGGTCAACTGCTATGGCGAGCATGCCATTGTCCGGCGCGGCGGCATGGCGCGGTTCGCTGATATCAACGACGAACGTCTCGACCCCGTTGGCCCCTCGCCGGCTCGTTGTTTTGCACTGGGAGCAGCGGTAGCGAGAGCGCTGGCGAAGACGGACGCCAAGATCGCACTGGTTGCGTCATCGAGCTGGTCGCACGCCTTTTTGAACGACAAGGATTGGCACCTGCGTCCAGACACCGAAGCAGACCAACTTCTTTACGACGCCTTCCTGCGCGGTGACTGGGGATATTGGAACAGTATTTCGAGCAGGCAAGTCGTCGACGCCGGCCAGCATGAGATCCTCAACTGGTTCTGCTTGGCCGGCGCGATGAATGAACTGGGTATGGAACTGAGCTGGTCCACCCTGGCGATCACGGACATCTTCAATTCCAACAAATGCTTCGCCATATTCGAACCGGGGTCGGTTGACGTCGGCTAGCATGGGTTGAGCCGGACCGCCCCGGTCGACGCCAGCGAGGGTCGCCGATCGGGGGTACGCTGTGGCCAGCCTTGAAAGAATTCCCCATCGCCCCGGTGTGTACCTGGGGGTGAAAGAGCAACAATGGCAACGACCCACCCGTCGCCCCCGCAGCAGCACGAACGCTTGGATCACACTGATGACCTGGACCGGGTTCGGGCTGCCGTGTCGAATGTGTTGACCGCCCATCGGCTCGGCGTACTCGAACGGTCGGGCTTGGATGCGAGCCTGAGCGCAACCAACGCTGGCAAGATCACGCTGATGCATCTCGGCTACGGCGCTACCGTGCGAATCGACGTAACCCCTCCTGAACGACCGTTTCACATCGTTCAGATTCCGCTGACCGGCGCGGCGGCTATCGCTTCGGGTCGGCACGAGATGGTGTCGGTGCCCGGCATCGCCTCGGTCCCGGATCCCCGAGAGCTCTGCTCGATGAGGTGGGAGCCCGACTGTACGCAGCTGATCGTCCGGGTGGACGACGAACACCTACAGCGTCAGTTGCAGTCGCTCATCGGACGTCCGGTGGTCGACCCCATCCGATTCGGGCTCGCCATGGACCTGCGCACCGGGCGGGGCAGAAGCTGGCGGGCTTCACTGGACCTTCTGCTCACGGAGGCAGGGCAAGATGCCGGATTGCTCGAGCATCCGCTGTTCGCTTCCCAGGTCGAATCCGTTGTTCTCAGCGGCCTCTTACTCGCCCAGAACCACAACTACAGCGCGGCGCTACATGCCGAACAGAATCCCGCGGCGCCACGCTATGTCAAGGAAGTGCTCGAGCGAATCCAAGCGCATCCGGATCTTCCGTTGACGGTCGAGAGGCTGGCAGCCGATTCCGGGGTCAGCGTGCGGGCACTGCAGCGAGGCTTTCACGACGTCGTCGGCTGCTCACCCATGGCATATCTGCGTGAAGTACGTCTGAATCGAGCCCGCGAAGCACTCGCCGCGGCGGATCCAACCTCCGGGGTCAGCGTGACCGATGTCGCGCTCAACTGGGGTTTCATGCATTTGGGACGCTTCTCGGTGGAGTATCGGCGCCGTTTCGGCGAATCTCCTTCACAGACATTGCGCCGATAGCTCATCCTCGCGCCGGGAAGTGCCGAGGCGGCGAGACCTCGCTCGCGAGAGAGGTCTCGTCCGTCATCATCACAGGCGAGCGAGGTCTCTGCCGTCACCGCATGGCGACCAGGCCGGACAGGTAGCCCTGGGCCAGTTCCGGGTCGGTGAACCAGGTGAAGAGGTCGCGGGCATCGTCAGCGGCGGCTGCGGCGAATCGATGTCCGATCTCGCTATATGTCTCCGCCGCCTTGAAGAGCTCGAGCACGTGCGGCGGCGGAGGCAGGAGCATGGAGTTGGTGAATGCCGTAACGAATTGTGCGTATTCCCAATAGTTCTCGAATGTGGACTGCATGAACTCCTGATCGAACGGGCGGTCACCGTGCTTGACGATACTGCCCAGATACATCGCGGCACACTTGCTCGCGTTGTTCGACCCCTGACCGGTGAGCGGATCATTAAGAACCACAACGTCAGCCATGCCAAGTACCTTGCGCCCAGAATCGAGTGTGGCGACCGGATGCCGCACGGTGGGAGGGAAACGGCCGGCGAGAGTGCCGAGTTCATCTGTCAACGAGACGTTTCGGCAACGTTCGGCCTCCCAGGGCAGAAACTCCGAGACGAGACGCTGCGATGTCTCGAAGTGCTGTTCGGGAGTGCGAGCGTCGGCCCAGCAGTCCCAGGGGCCGCCGGGGATGCCTTCGAACACCATGATGTCGCAGGGACCGGTGAGCGTCAGCGCGGGAAAAGTAAAATACTCACCGACGCCGGGAATGATGTTGTAGCCGACGGCGGAGTGGTCCGGCCTGGGTGCCATGCCGTTGACATAGGTCAGAGCGAGTGCGCGCTGCGGGCTGTCGAAGTAGGAGCGTTGGGCGTCACGCGCGAACAGCTTGGCGATGGCGCCCTTGCCTGCGGCGACGATCACCATATCCGACTGCTGGGTGTAGATCTCGAGATCTTCGACCGACGCTTCGTGGATGACGAGTTCGCCACCGCGGCGAACGAACTCCGCCATGAATGCCGACATCTTGACTCGCTGGTCGACCGACTGAGCAGGTGCATCGAGCCGAGCCGCCCATTCGATCGCTTTGCTGCCGGCAAGGGGCGTGCCGGGCGGATTCAGAATTGTCATCGCGATGCCGTCGATAGGCGGGACAGCGTCGGCCCAGAAGTCCAGACCGAGCGCGCGCTCATGTCCCAATGCGGTGTCGAACATGCACTGGCTGGAGGTCACGCGCCCGGCGGCGATCTCCGCGCCCGTGCGATCGCTGACCAAGCGGACCTGGAAACCGGCCGCGAGCAGGCCGATAGCCAACTGCAGGCCGGATTGGCCGGCGCCGACTATGGTGATCTCTCTATTCGGGCTCATTCCATCTCCATATAGTCGTCGGATACAGTCCAGCCGACGCTGAGGCGCGCGGTGAAATCCGCTTGCTCAGGCGTCATCGATTCCGACCAGGCAGCGTGGGCTCACAGTATCTGCCGATCACTCACGGAAATATCCAGAGAACGCACCGACTATCCGCTTGCCTGCCACTGGACAGTCGCAGCGTTGACCGGATAGTGCGACAAATACACAGCTTGTACGTTGACTGCCAATAGGCGGGAACGGGCCGAAGTACCCCGAACAGATCAGCAGAACACGCCCACTTTGGCATCGACGAGGTATGGAGCAATCGTGACAGCTAAGAAACTGGCTGCGGCAGACGTCGCTGAATTAGTGCTGCCCGACCGCCTGCACGGGCGCTTGTATACCGACCCGGAGATCTTCGAAGCCGAGATGGAGACGATCTTCGAGCAGGGATGGGTTTTCATCGGGCACGAACAAGAAGTACCGAATCCAGGAGATTTCCGGACGAGCTACATCGGGCAGCAACCGGTGATCATGTCGCGGGATACCGATGACGAAGTCCATGTTGTCATGAACCGATGCACTCACCGCGCGTCCTTGGTGTGCATGGAAGAGTCCGGTAACAGCCGGACGTTCCGTTGCCCCTACCACCAGTGGACGTTCCGGAACTCGGGCAAACTGGTCGGCGTTCCGTACCCGAAAGGCTACGGTTCGGACTTCGATAAATCGGAGTTCGATCTGGCGCGGCCTCCACGTATCGGTTCCTATCGAGGATTCCTATTCGCCAGTATGGCCCCCGACGGGCCCAGTCTCGATGAGCACATCGGACCACTGGTAAAGGAACAGATCGACTTGTTTCTGGATTTGTCGCCCCTGGGCGAAATCGAGTGCACCGGAGGCGTCAACCGCTTCTACTACAAGGGGAACTGGAAGTTCCAGATCGACAACACCGCGGACTTCTATCACGTGAATCTGCTGCACCGCTCCTTGGTGGATGTGCTCGCGGAGCAGCAGGGCATCGACATCAGTGAGGTGAGCAGCGAGGAATCGGAGGCTCTCAATGTCAGCCTCGGCGGCGGCCACACACTGATGGATATTCGCCCGTACAACCGTAAGCACGGGGGCCACGTCCGCGATACGGTGCTTCGCGGCGGTGGACCGCAGGGCGACTACATCAATGCGTTGAAGGCAGCGTACGGAGAAGAGCGAACGGAAGAACTGCTGGTTGCGGGCGGAACCCATATGGCGGTCTGGCCCAATCTCGGCGTGCTGTCGGGAATGATCCGCAGAATTCGTCCCATCAGCGTCGATCTGACCGAAGTTATTCTCACGCCTGCATTGTTGAAGGGCGTGCCGGAACAGGTGAACACCGCCCGGCTTCGAGGGCATGAGAGTTTTTTCCCGCCGGCCGGTATGGGCGGAAGCGACGACCAGGAAGTCTTCGAACGCGTTCAGCTCGGCCTTCAGTCGACGGCGAATCCCTGGATGTACATCGGACGTGGAATGCACCGGGAAACCGTCCATGAGAACGGTTCGATCACATCCCAGGTGACCGACGAAGCGAATGTCCGCGGAATTTTCCGCCATTGGACCGAAGTGATGACCGACGGAGCTGGGAAGTGATACGAGCATGACCATGACACTCGACCAGGCCAGTAGTTTCCTTTTCCGCGAGGCGCGGATACTGGATCAGAGACGTTACTCTGATTGGCTGGAGCTGTGGGCAACGGAGGCGGAATACTGGATCCCGGTCAACGATGAGAACAGCGATCCGAAAACGCACCTCGCTCTGGCCTACCTCGATCGCAAGGCGCTGGAAGGCCGTGTGATGAGGCTGAACAGCGGACAGGCCCACGCACAGGATCCAGCATCCCAGATGAATCGAATAGTGGGAAATATCGAAATCGAGCCCAGACCGGACGGAGGTAAGGTGGATGTCTACGCGAACTTCAACCTCACCGAACTCCGCCGGCATGAGCAGCACACATTCGCCGGGCGGTACGAATACACGATCAGCGTGGACGGAGCGGACTGGCTCATCGAGCGCAAGAAGGTCACGCTGGTCAACCTCGATGAGCCCATCGCGAACCTGAGTTTCTTCCTTTGATCCCCAGAGCAACTACAGGAAGATGAATGATAATGGGCGAATATGTTGATATCGCTGATTTCCGCGATGGGACGCTGCGAGGATATGTTGCCACGCCGGCCAATGGCTCCGGACCCGGAGTCGTCCTGCTGCACGAAATATTCGGAGTGACGCGATTCATGCGCGAGCAGGCCGATCTTCTGGCTGAAGAGGGCTACGTGGTTGTCGTTCCGGAACTTTTCTGGCGGGTCGAGCCCGGCATCGAACTCGACGACAGTGAAGACGATCGGCCCCGCGCGTTCGAACTGTACCAATCATTTGACTTCGACCGGTCTGTCGCCGATATAGCGCGGGTCGTCCAATTCATCCGATCAAGGCCGGAACACGCTGGAAAAGTGGGTGTGGTCGGATATTGCATGGGCGGACTTCTTGCGGTGTTGACCGCTGCTCGCACCCGCGTCGACTGCGGCGTCGGTTATTATCCGACTCAGTTGGAAGATCACCTGCCGGAGTTGAAGGGCATTTCGGTTCCGTTTGCACTGCAGATCGCGGGAGCCGACCAGTACAGCTCGGAGGAGGTGCAGCAGGCTGTGGCGACTGCGGTCGCCGACCATCCCGATGTGACGATCGATGTCTACCCGGGCGCGAGTCATCCCTTCGCCAATCCCTATCGCGAGGGCTACGACCGGGGGGTTGCCGCGCTGGCCTACACCCGCATGATCGAAGTTCTGCGATCGACAATGGGGCCGCATTATGACCTCAGTGCGCTGTGGGACGAGCACCTGCGGTTGGAGTTCGCCGCCAAGGATGCCGGCGCGACGATGGCCACAATGGTATCCGAGCCATACGTCAACCATGTTCCCACCCTTACCGGTGGGACCGGATATGACCTGTTGGCCAGGTTCTACCAGTATCACTTCATCCACCACAATCCCGAACAGCGGATCATTCCGATTTCACGGACCATCGGCGTGAATCGAGTCGTCGACGAGTTCGTCGCCTGCCTGAATCACGACCGGGAGATCCCCTGGTTGCTGCCCGGGGTGAAGCCCACCGGGAAGTATGTGGAAATACCCGTGGTTTCGATCGTCGGATTCCGAGGCGGAAAGCTGCACCATGAGCACATCTACTGGGATCAGGCCTCACTGTTGGTCCAGATCGGACTTCTGGAGCCCGGAGGTCTGCCGGTCGCGGGTCTCGAGGTGGCACGGAAAGCCGTTGACGAAACGTTGCCGTCGAATGAACTGATGCCGGATTGGCAGTCGAGCGAGGGGCGGCCGATCCCTCCGCGCTCGCAGCCATGAGCGCCAGTCGTTTGCCTACCACGGCCGCTGGATGACGAAGGATGCCGCCCCCTGATGGCGCGTTGGCGACGCATGTCGCCAACGGCCCGCTGAGCGGTCGCTGACCGCTCCCCTCCATCGGGAACTTCGACCGAACCCCAAATACAGGAACGAATAGTCCAATGAGCCCTGCGGCCCACAGCCCGGCCACCGTGAAGGCCGATCATTCGTCCGACCCGATCGAGTCGACGATCGAACACGACGGATACCGAACTTACTACCTGACGGCCGGTTCTGGCCCATCGATTGTGCTACTGCACGGTTCCGGGCCTGGTGTCTCCGCCCGCGCCAACTGGCAACTGGCCATGAAATCGGTTCTCGCCGAGCGGTTCACCTTGATCGCACCGGACATCGTCGGCTTCGGCGTGACGGAGCAGGAGCCGGAGGTCGTTCTGACCCATGACAATCGGGTAGCCCACATCGTCTCCTTCCTTCGTGCACTCGGTCTCGGCCCGGTCGGCTTGGTCGGAAACTCCATGGGCGGCGCTATCGGCCTCGGGGTCGCCGCACGGTATCCCGAACTCGTCGCGCGAATGGTTCTGATGGGTACGGCGGGTGTGTCGTTCCCGGTCACCCCCCAGGTCGACCAGCTCTACGGTTACACCCCCAGCGAGGAAAACATGCGAGGGATCTTCGAGCTGATGGCGTTCGATAAATCCCGTGTCACACCGGAACTGGTGCGTTCGCGTTACGAGGCGACAACCTCGCCCGAGGTTGCCGAGCGGTGGGCGAAGCTATTTCCCGCACCGCGGCAGCGACATGTCGATGACGCCGCTCTGCCCTTCGCTACCTTGGCGAACATTTCGACGCCGACGCTGCTCATCCACGGAGTGCAGGACAGAGTCGTTCCGGTGCGAGCCACCTCGCTGAACTTGGTGGAAGTCATGCCGAACGCCGACCTCGTCGTGCTGGGGCGGTGCGGACATTGGGCTCAGGTCGAGCGCTCAGAGAAGTTCGTGAGCGAAGTCGAGCGGTTCTTCTCACAAGGGGACAGGCCATGATGGGCGTAGGTCTCACGCTCGAGCTCTATATCACTCGAGCCGAGCAGATCTTCTCGAATACGGAGATCGTGGAAATTGCGCCGACCAGCGTATACGTCACCCGCTTCGGGGAGGTGATCGAGCGAGCGCGGCGGCTGGCGGCGGCACTGACCGAACTCGGGGTCGCCCCAGGCAGCCGTGTGGCGAGCTTGTGCTGGAACACGGTCTCGCACCTCGAGTGCTATCTCGGGGTGCCGACCGGCGGCTTCGTGTTGCACACATTGAACTTCCGCCTGCCGGTGGAGGATTTGCGGTACGTCATCGATCACGCCGGCGACCACGTTGTGATCGTCGACCCGGATCATCTCCCTTGGCTCGATCAAGCTTTGGCAGGGCTGTCCTGCGTGCGGCATATCGTCATCACCCGTCCGTTCTCCGGCGACCTCGGTGTGAATATCACGGAGCGAACAGTCCACTTCTACAGCGATCTGGTCGCGTCACCTGCCCCCGGCTACCAGTGGCCGGCTCTACCGGAGGACGAGCCGGCCGGGCTGTGCTATACCTCGGCGACGACTGGGCGGCCGAAGGGAGTGCTCTACACTCATCGTTCTCAGGTGTTGCACGCCCTGACGATGTGCACAGCCGATGCGCTGGCGATTTCGGAGCGGGACGTCATCTTGCCCATGACTCCCTTTTTCCACGCCAATGCCTGGGGATTGCCCTATGCGGCGACCATCGCCGGAGCGACGCTGGTTCTTCCGGGAATGCGACCAACGTCAGCCGATATCGCGGACATGATCGCAACCCACGGAGTCACGGTGGCCGCAGGCGTTCCCACGGTATGGACCGGCGTCCTGGAAGCGCAGAACGAACGGCAGCGCGACTTCACCGGGTTGAACCGGATCATGAGCGGCGGCTCGGCGGTTCCGCGAGCGCTCGCCGACGAGTTCGAAACCCGCTACGGCACCGTGTTCATCCAGGCGTACGGAATGACCGAGGCATCGCCGTGCACGCACATCTGTCGACTTCCCCGCTCGATGAGCGACAGTCCGAGGGACGAACAAATGGCTGTTCGGTCGACACAGGGCCGATTGCTGCCCGGCTTGCAGATGCGGCTGGTCGACGATGTGGGTGAGCCGGTCACACCGGGCACCGGCCCGGGCGAAATCCAGTTGCGTGGTCCGTGGATCGCCGATGAGTACTACCGTGACGAGCGGACGAGCGCGGCGTTCCGGGACGGCTGGTACGCGACCGGCGACCTGGCGGCCGTCAACGACCAAGGGTTCGTCGCGTTGGTCGATCGCAAGAACGACCTGGTCAAGTCCGGTGGCGAATGGATCAGTTCCGTCGAGTTGGAGAACGCCCTCATGGGGCACGAAGCTGTTCTCGAGGCAGCGGTCGTCGCTGTTCCCCATGAACGCTGGGTCGAGCGGCCGCTCGCGTTTGTAGTGCTGCGCTCCGGTGCGCAGGTGAATGATGAGGAACTGCGGAAACACCTGCTGCACTGGTTTCCCCCATTCTGGGTGCCCGACGAGTTCCGATTCATCGACGAGGTCCCGAAGACCGGTGCTGGGAAGTTCGCCAAGCGCATACTTCGCGATCGGCTGGCATCCGAGCGAGCGGATGCCCGTTGAGACACGATCAATTCGAGCCCAGGACCGCGGATGATGTCCTTTGTCAACCACCTACGGTAACAGCCTTGATCGGCCCGTCGCCGACCGAGGAATTGGACACGTTTGTTTCGATGATTTCAACTGAGGAGTCCAGGTGGCGGATCTGAATAATCACACCATTGTGGTGACCGGAGGTTCCACGCTCATCGGTCACGGTGTCGTCCGTGCGTTGCGCGATTGCGGCGCTTCGGTCGTGATCATGGATATCGACGCCGCCGGGGCACATCCGCTGGTCGAAGAAATGCCTGGGCGGGTCTCCTTCGAGCAGACCGACATCACGAGTGACGTACAGATCGCGTCCGCGGTAGCTCATGTCGTCGAAAAGTTCGGCGGAATAGATGGATTGGTCAACCTCGCCTGTAGCTACGTGGACGATGGTTCCGCGTCGACTCGTGAGCAGTGGCATGCCGCCTTGGATGTGAACCTGGTCGGCGCCGCCGTTGTGACGCACCATGTCCGGCCCCATCTGGCCGTCTCTCACCGCGCCGCTATCGTCAATGTCACTTCTATCTCGTCCAAGGTCGCGCAGACCGGACGCTGGGTATACCCGGCCGGCAAGGCTGCCCTCGTGCAGCTCACACGATCCATGGCGATGGATTTGGCTGACGAGGGAATCCGAGTCAACTCGGTAAGCCCTGGCTGGACATGGTCGTCGGTCATGGCGCACGCGACCGGCGGCGACCGCGACAAGGTCGATTCCGTCGCCGCGCCATTCCATTTGACTCGTCGGGCCGGTGATCCCGCAGAGGTCGGCGCAGTGGTCGCTTTCCTGCTCTCGTCGGACGCTTCCGGGGTGACAGGCGCTGACTGGGCCGTCGACGGCGGCTACTCCGCGATGGGCCCAGAGCAGGCTGTGCCCGCGATCGCCGGGCTCGCCGAATAGTCCATTCGCACGTTCTTCTCACGGAGCAGGACATTGCACCACAACGCCGGTCGTCACCTTCGACCATGGGAGCCATCGATGGACCGGAATGCAAGCATCTCTTTTACCGGTGCACTGTCCTCCGGCGCTGACGACGCCGAGGTCATCGCAGCGCGCAGCGCCGAATACCGTGCGGGCCTCTAATGGCGCGGGTCGCAGTCATAGGTGCCGGGCAATCCGGCGGGCAGCTCGCGCTCGGTCTACTCCAGGCCGGGCATCAGGTGACCTTGGTCAGTGACCGATCGCCGGACGATATCCGCTCGGGCCCAGTACTTTCAAGCCAATGTATGTTCGATACCGCACTGGCTACCGAACGGGAACTGGGAATCGACCATTGGGCCGGAGAATGCCCTGACATCGAGGCGGTCGCCGTCACCTTCGCCGGTGCGCAACGCTACGAGTGGTCCGCGGCTCTCTCCGCGCCCGCGCAAGCAGTCGACCAGCGGTTGAAGTGCGCGCGGTGGGCCCTTCAAGTGGAGGCCGAGGGTG
Organism: Nocardia amamiensis NBRC 102102; assembly: GCF_001612745.1. Lineage (GTDB taxonomy): Bacteria > Actinomycetota > Actinomycetes > Mycobacteriales > Mycobacteriaceae > Nocardia > Nocardia amamiensis. The sequence continues at coordinate 19,479 of NZ_BDBA01000127.1, forward strand.
GCACCCTTGTGGTGCATCCTGCCCAGGTCGCGGATCTCGAGGAGTATGCCCGCACACACGACATCGTCGTCGTCGCCACGGGGCGCGGTGATATCGGCCGACTCTTCCCGCCGGACCATGAGCGGTCGTTGTACGACCGTCCGCAACGTGTACTGGCGCTCACCTATGTCACCGGTATGCGCCCGAGGCAGGACGGTGCGGTTCTGAGTTTCACCATGATTCCCGAGATCGGCGAGTGCCTCACGTTTCCTGCCCTGACCACCAGTGGTCGTTGCGACATTCTCGTCTTCGAGGGCGTTCCCGGCGGGCCGATGGACTGCTGGGATGACATAGTGGACCCCGACCAACACTTGGAACGCTCATTGGAGCTCTTGGAGAAGATTGCCCCGGCGGAGTTCGCTCGATGCGCGAACGTCGCGCTCACGGACCGAGGCGGTGTGCTGCGCGGCAGGTTCACTCCTCGCGTGCGAATACCGGTGGCGATTCTGCCATCCGGAAAGCCGGTACTGGGTATAGGGGATGCCGTGGTCCTCAACGACCCGCTTACGGGGCAGGGCGCGAATATGGCCGCGCAGGCAGCCACATATTACCTCGACAGTATCAATCGCAACATCTCCGGCAATTTCGATGAAGCGTGGATGCGAGGCACTTTCGAAAGGTTCTGGCGCGGCTGGGGACAGTGGGTGGTACATTGGACGAACTCCATGCTGACCACGCTCAGCACGCACCAAGCCGAGCTGCTCGCCGAGGCGGCAGACAACTCCGAATTGGCCTCCGCGATAGCCAGCGGCTTCGATGACCCCCGCCAGTATTTCCAGTGGTGGTTCGATCCGGAGGCCGCCACCCGATTTCGTGCCGAGAAACGCCTTGCCAAATCCGGTCGTTTCGATTATCGCGACCTGCGGCGGGCTCTCGGCCAGTATGCGACCGGGGTCACCGTGGTGACGGCGCGGGGAGCGGATGGGCGACGGGTGGGTATGACAGCCAACTCGTTCACCTCGGTGTCGATGGATCCTCCGTTGGTGTTGTGGTGCCCGAGTAAGAATGCGCCCAGTTACTCTGCTTTTACCGAAGCCACTCATTTCGCCGTGAATATCCTCGGCGCGGGACAGGAGCATATCTGCCGCCAATTCGCGACTCCGGCGGCGGACAAGTTCGCCGCGGTCGAACTCGTCGAGGGGGTAGGCGGAACGCCTGTATTACCCGATGCGATAGCACGGTTCGAATGCCGAACGGTGCAGTGTGTCGAAGCTGGTGACCACATTGTCATCATCGGTGAGATCGAAAGGTACGAAGCGCCGGGCGGGCAGCCCCTCATCTTCCACGACGGAAGCCTTCGCGGCGGCTGACCGGGATACGGGCCGATTCGGAGTTATCGAAAGGAAGTGATACCGCCATGAGTGCGACGGTGATCGATATGGAGGTGGTGGACGCGGCTGCCGATTGGATCGGTCAAGGCATCGCCGGAAGGCGGACGGTTGCCCCCGTCCGAGAACTGCTCGGCTCCTGTGACGCCCGGATCGCCTATGCCGTACAGGACGAAGTGACACGACGCCGGGAATGGGGTGGAGGGGTCTTCGTCGGCAGGAAGGTCGGGTGCACATCGAACGACCGGCAACGCATCTCGGGCGCGGACCATCTCGAATTGGGCACTCTGTTCGCCGACATGGACGTCTCTGGAGCTGCCGAGATACCATCAGGCCGACTGCTTCAACCCCGAGCTGTCGCCGTGGTGGCCTTCATCCTGAAGCGAGACCTGGCCGACAAGAATATCGAAGAGCACCGAGTCGCCGAGGCTGTCGATTTCGCGTCAGCAGCAGTCGAGATAGTGGACAGCCGCATCGCAGGCTGGGATGTCACGATCATCGACAGCATTGCGGACAATGCCTCCAGTGGTCTGTTCGTCCTCGCGGACAGGCAGCTGAGGCTCGACGAGTTCGTCCCGCGCCATATCGAGATGCACATGTATCGCGACGACATCATTGCCGCAGAGGGCGACGGCACGTATTGCCTCGGTGATCCACTCGATGGCTTGGCATGGGCGGCCCGCACCGCCAAAGCACTGGGAAATCCGCTGTGCGCTGGGGAGATCATCTTTTCGGGTCCGCTGGGCCCCATGGTGGAAACCCCTCCGGCAAGCAGGATTCGC
>NZ_BDBA01000128.1 GCF_001612745.1 Nocardia amamiensis NBRC 102102
GACCGGTCAGGGATATGCCCTGGACACGGTCGGCGATCACGTGCATCAGTTGGCGGATCTGAGTGACTGGCTGTCGGGCCGGGGCCTGACCGGTGCTGGACTGACAAGCGAGGTAGCCGAGGAGTTCCTGCGTGAGCGGCGCGCACGAGGCCACCGTATCGGCGCCGATTGGGTGTTGCCCCAACGTATTCGGCGGTCGCCGCGGTCACACCGCAGGAGGTTCCGTTGTCCGAGTATCGCAACTATCTGGAGGCTGAACGCGGGTTGTCCGCGGGAACCGTCACGCACTACCTGAATTCCACGGAATGCGGGACCATCGGTGGCGGTTCGAGAGTCGTCAGGTTCACGCGTGGGCATGAAGGGGTTTGCCGGCGAGCGCGAGATGCGCCTCGCCGATCGCTTCCGAAAGGGTCGGGTGGGGATGGATGTGCTGCGCGACCTCATCGGGACGGGCGTCCCAGTTGACGACGAGCTGCGCCTCAGCGAGCAATTCACCGACCCGCTCGCCCACCATGTGGACACCGAGGACAGGTCCGTCCTTCGCGGCGACCACCTTGACGAGGCCGGAGGTGCCCAGGATCCGCGCCTTCCCGTTACCAGCGAGGTCGTAGGTCACGTCCATTACCTCATGGCCGGCAGCAATGGCGCCCTCGGTCGAGAGACCGACCGAAGCGACTTCCGGATGCGAGTATGTGATGCGGGGGATCCGGGCGTAGTCGATCTCGTCGGGCTGGAGCCCTGCCAGCGTCTCCGCTACCAAGATGCCCTCTGCGAATCCGGCGTGGGCGAGTTGAAGGGTTGGGATGACGTCACCGACGGCATAGATCGTCGGGACCGCGGTGCGACACCGGGGATCGACGTCGATGTAACCGCGGGTGGTGGTCACACCAACAGACTCGAGTCCGATGCCATCGGTGGCAGGTGCGCGGCCGATCGCAACCAGGAGTACCTCGGCAGTCAGCACCCTCCCGTCATCGAGCGTCACTTCCACCCCGTTGTCTCTCGCCGTCGCGTGCTGTACTGCCGCGCCCAGTGCAGTGGAGATTCCCTCCTTCTTGAAAGCCTTCTCGAGAGCCCTGCTCGACGCGGTGTCCTCGAGCGGCAGGAGATTCGGCATGGCCTCGACGATTGTCACCTTGGTGCCGAACGCGTTCCACGCGGTCGCGAACTCGCATCCGATTGCGCCTCCACCGAGGATGATCGCGGAGGCGGGCGCGTGGTCGAAGCCGAGAGCATCGTTGCTGTCGATGATCCGCTCGTGATCGACATCGATGCCGGCGCCCGTCTTGGGAACCGAACCCGTCGCGATAATCACGGCCGCGCCGGTGAGGACGGCCTCGGGCCCGTCTGCGGTGGTGACGGTCACCTGCGTTGGCGAGGTCAGGCGACCCGTGCCGGCGACGACGTGAATGCCACGGCTTGCGACCAGGCCGGAGAGCCCACGGAACAGCCCATTGACGACACTCTGCTTGTGCTTGTCGACTCCGGCGAAGTCGATCGCGTCGAGCGTCGAAGTGACGCCGAATTTGGCACTGTGCCTGACCGTCTCAGCGACCTCGGCTGATCGCAGCAGCGCCTTGGTCGGAATGCAACCCCGGTGCAGGCAGGTCCCACCGAGCTTGTCCTTCTCCACGAGTGCCACACGACTGCCGAGTTCCGCGGCCCGCAAGGCGGCCGCGTATCCGCCGCTTCCACCGCCGAGCACGACGAGATCGTATTGCGGGTTACCCATTCATTCACTCCTCTATCACATATGTGCAGACGTTGCACTTCTGTGCGGAGATAATGTCACGACGGAGCACTGGTGTGAAGGGGAGTGCAGAACTCTGTCGGGGTCGGATGTGCCTGTCGCCGACTGGCCGATAGCATCGTGACGATGTACACGCGGTTCACACCCCTGCATCGAGGAGACGTTGTCACCCTCAACTACGGCGAGACGCCCGCGCGGTGAACGGGCGAGATAGGGGATTCGCCCTGATGCCGATACCGTCTTATGGACTTCGGCACGACACCGCAGTCGTCGAACGGCAGCTCATCGAGTCTGTGAATCGCGCCATCGACGCAGGCATCTGGCCGGTTGTCGTCGTGGGTGCCGACCGCTTGCACGAAGTTCGGAAAGAACTCCGTGACCGGGAGATCCAGCACCGGGCGACCGTAATCGACTGTCCGGGGCCGGCGACCCGATCACAATGCCTCGCGCGGGGGCTCGCATGGTTGGAGGAAACCCGGGCAACAGCAGAGTCGGTATTGGTATACGACAGCAACTCCCGACCAGTGGCGTCGGTGGCGGTTTGGCGGCAGCTGGCAGCGTTTGCGGGAACGGGGGTGGATGTGGCTGCACCTACGACCACATTGGTCGACAGCGTCAAGTTGGTCGATGCGGACGGAGTGGTTCGAGCCACTATCGACCGAGCGGTTCTGCGCACCATTGAGTTTCCGAGAATGATTCGCGTGGAGGTACTTCATCGAGCCGTCAGTGATCCAGCGGCAGACGGCGTCGACGAGCTGGCCTATGCCATGGGGGCCCAGCGCGGTGTCCGGTTCATAGAGGTCGACCGGTCGGCATTCACAGCCCCGGTCGCATGAGGGCGCTCAATTTTTCAGAACCGTGATGAGTTCACGGACGAGCTTGATCGGCAGGCAGGCCACCTTCAAGGGGAATGTAGCGGCCGTGGCGAGCGGATGCCGCCGGAAGCGCAGGTACAACTGTCTCGGCTTGTGCGCCACGCGCCATCGTAGGTCGTGCGCATATGCTCTCCTGAGTTCGCGGTCGGAGTGGTGGATCGTGTACCTGCACGCCCCACAGACTGTCGAGACCAGGACGTGACCTGCGTATGTCAATGTATGCTCGGTGTCGAGTCCGCATGAATCGCACGTCAAAATCGCGTGCTCGTGCCCTTCCACGATTGCTGGTCCACCTCCTGGGTCGATTGAACTAGCGCAATTGTTCGGTGAGCAACCGTTCAGCGAGAAATAGGTCGTGTGCGTACGTCACCTTGATGTTGCGCTCGTCGCCCGGGAAGATCCGCACCCGCAGGTCGGTGAACCGCTCGACGCTGGCAGACGTATCGGTCCCCTCGAATCCCGCAAGCTCGGCTGCCCGATATGCCTCGAGAAGTGGTTTTGCGCGGAATGCCTGGGGTGTCTGTACCCGAACGAGTTGATCTGCGAACCCGGGGTCGGTGACATTGCCATCCGGGTGGATTGTGACGACGTCATCGACTGCGAGTGCCGGGACCGCGCCGCCGAATCTACGCGCCGTCGACACGGCCATCCGCATCATTTCCGCGCCTGCGAGTGGTCGGGCGGCGTCGTGGATCACGACCGTGTCGATCGTGCCCGCCTCGATCGCAGGGGCTAAGTGCTGCAGTGCGTGGTATTCGGACTCGTGCCGCGACGCCCCGCCCACGATCACCTCGACATCGAGATCCGGGACCTCGCGATCGAGAATCTTCGCTGCGTTCGGCAGGTCGACTATGCGGGTGACCAGAAGGGTACGGGTGAACTCCGGGACAGCGCGGACCGCCTCCAGCGTCCACGAGACCATTCCGAGACCGGCGATAGGAAGGTACGCCTTGTTGCCGTCTGTGCCCATCCGGCTGCCCGTACCAGCCGCCAGTACCACGGCGGCGGCGCCACTCGAAGTATGCATACCCATGCTTCTCACCCTAATCGGCGATCAGGCGATCGGTGCTCGATCACGGTCCAGTCGGCTCAGTGCGGCCGACCGTGCCGACGCGCCATCCTCGGCACCCAGCGCCAGTGCGGCCGCGTCCTCGAGAGCGTCGATCGGATACCGCAAGAGGACGGTTCGGACCGCAGGGATCGCCGACGGGGCCATGCTCAGGCTCCGCACACCGAGCCCGACGAGAACCGGTGCCAGTTCGGGATCGCTTGCGGCTTCGCCGCATACGGCGACGGGCTTGCCGGCGGCCTGTCCGGCTGATGCTGTGATCCGGATCAGTTCGAGCAATGCCGGATGCCATGGATCGAGCAGGTCGCCGACAGCGCCGAGCATGCGGTCGGCCGCGAAGGTGTACTGCGCCAGATCGTTGGTACCGATGCTCACGAAATCACCGTGCTCGAGGATCGTCGACGCGCGAAGAGCCGCCGCAGGCACCTCGATCATCGCGCCAGCCACCGCGAGCCCCGCTGCACGGGCCTTATCCGCGAACTCGCGGATCTCGGCGGCGACCGACACCATGGGCGCCATCACCCAAACGTCTGCCGAGCTCTTCGACGCGGCCGCCGCGATGGCGTCGAGCTGGTCGCCGAGCAGGCAAGGGTTGAATCGGGACGTCCGTAGCCCGCGGACACCCAGCGCAGGGTTCGGCTCCTGGCCGTGCCGCACGAACTCCAGCGGCTTATCGGCACCGGCATCGAGGGTCCGCACCACAACCCGCCGTCCGGCGAACTCGTCGAATACCTCCGTGTAGACGGCGATCTGCTCTGCCTGGGTCGGAGCGGTCGCCCGCTCGAGGAAGAGGAACTCAGTGCGGAACAGGCCCACTCCCTCCGAATCGGCGGCGGCCGCCGTCTCCAGGTCACGTGACGCGCCGATGTTCACCATCAGCTTTACTGGTGTCCCGTCCGCGGTCCGACCCGGGCCGCTCGCACGACGTGCCTCCTCGACCTCCGAACGGTACCGGGCGAGGGCTCGCTCGATCTCGTCGTCGGAGGGGGAGATCTGTACGGTGCCCAGCGCACCGTCGACGAGGACGACGTCCTCGTCCGCGACAGTGATGCCATCACCTACGCACACGACAGCAGGGATTCCGAGCGATTTGGCCAGGATTGCGGTGTGACTACTGGGACCGCCCCTCTCCGTAACAATCGCAAGCACCTTTGCGGGATCGAGAACGGCGGTGTCCGCGGGTGCCAGGTCGTGTGCGACGAGCACAAACGGATGATCGAGATCGGGGATTTCCGGCATCGGTAGTCCAAGGACCTTCGCGACGGCGCGGTCTCGAAGGTCGTCGAGGTCGCTGACCCGCTCTGCGAAATACGGCCCGGCCGCCTCGAGCATCGCCCGGAAGGACCCGAAGGCGGTGGTGATCGCGACGGCGGCCGATGCTCCGCTGCCGACCGCCGAATCGACCGCGGAGAGCAGCGTGGGATCACGAACCATCATCGCGAGCGCGGCAAGCACATCGGCGGAATCCGAGCCCGCCCCACAAGCGCGTTCATCGAGCATGTCTGCCACCGAGGCCAGCGCGGCCGCAGCCGCGGCAGACCGCTCGGCAGGCGTGCCATCTCCAGAGTGATCGGACCCGGGCGTGACCACCGCGGGCGCAGCCATCCGGGCAACCGGTCCGACCGCTACGCCGCGGCTGACACCGAACCCCTTGCGCGTGTCAGACATGGCCGTGAGCGTCGTTGTCGAGGTTGGTAGTGAGCATCGCGACCAGATCATCGAGCGCAGCCTCGGCACCGGGAGACTCGGAGGCAAGCGTCACCGTGTCGCCGTGGCAGATGTTCTGGGACAGAACACCCATGATGCTCCGGGCGTCGACCGGGTCACCGCCGTCCTTCGCAATGGTGATCGGGACGCCGAGCACGTTGACCTGCTGGACGAACTTGGCGGCCGGGCGTGCATGGAGACCGTGCTCGGATCCGATGATGACCGTGCGTTTGATCACGATGTGACTCCAATGTCAAGATAGGGTTTCGCCGGGCGGTCTGGCGCGCCCAGCGAACCGTCGGCGCTGGTGGTAGAGGCGGTTTACAGAATCAACCGGCGGACGTCACCGAGAAGGCTTGCCACCCGAGTGGCGAATCGTGCACCGAGCGCCCCGTCGATGATCCGGTGATCGTACGAGAGGCTGATCGGGAGCTGCAGCCGCGGCTGGAACGTCTCTCCGTCCCACGCGGGTTCGATGCGGCTTCTGGAGACACCGAGGATAGCCGCCTCCGGACTGTTGACGATGGGGGTAAACGCGGTTCCACCGATGCCGCCGAGGCTCGAGACGGTGAACGTGGCACCCGTGACGTCGTCCCCGGTGAGTTTCCCGGACCTCGCGCGCTCCGAGATCGCGCCGAGCTCGCGGCTGAGCGCAGAGATGCCCTTGCGGTCGACGTCGCGGACCACGGGTACGACAAGCCCCTGGTCCGTGTCTACGGCCACGCCCAAGTGGTAGTACTTCTTCAGTACCAACGACTTTCCGTCACCCGACAGGCTGCTGTTCACCCGCGGGTACTCTTGCAGGGCGGAGACGACCGCCTTCAGGACGAAGGCCAGCAAAGTGACCCGGTAGCCCTCTCGCTTGGCGTCGGTGTCGAGCTCTCTCCGGAACACCTCGAGGTCGGTGATGTCCGCGACGTCGTGCTGCGTCACATGGGGAATCGTGACCCAGGAGTTCGCCAGAGCCGGGCCCGAAATCCGACTGATCCTGCTCAGCGGGGACAGTTCGACCTCGCCGAACCGTTCGAATCCGCGGGAGCCCGCAGGGGCGGGAGCCGAAGTGGCGACGGTCATTGCCGGGACCTGGGCTGCGGGAGCCGGAGTGCCCGATTCGGCGGCCTCGACGTCCGCAACGGTGATCAGCCCGTCGGGCCCGGTCCCAGTAACCGTGTCGATGTCGACCCGCAGTTCGCTGGCACGTCGCCGAGCTCGCGGCACCGCCGGCCGAGGCCCGCGGCGGGACGGCGGCGTGGCGAGCAGCGGGGCACCAGTGGGTGCGTCGTTAGCCCGCGCCGCGTCGGCAGCGGTTCCGGCGTCGGCCGCATCCGGTGCCGCGCCGACGTCGAACAGGCCTTCCAGCATGTCGTCGGCATCGGTGGCGATGAAGGCGAGTGGCTCACCAACCGCGATCACCTGGTCCGGCTCGGCGACCAGCCGGGCAAGAGTGCCGCCGAGGGGTGACTCGACCTCCATATCGACCTTGTCGCTCGCCACTTCACAGACCACGTCGCCCGACGTGACCACGTCACCCGCGGCCTTGTGCCACACGATGAACGTCCCCTCGGTCATGGTCATCGACATCTTGGGCATCACGAGAGGAACTTCACGCATCAGCTGTTCCTCACGATTTCGATTGCGGCGGAGATGATGTCATCGATCTGGGGCACGCTGGCCCGCTCCAGTTCCGGGGCGTACGGAATCGGTGCGTCCAGACCACACAGGCGCTTGATCGGGGCAAGCAGGCTGTAGATGGCATCCGAGCCCGAGATCCTGGCGGCGATCTCGGAGGCGAATCCGCCGGTCAGCGGCGCCTCCTGTACGAGCAGGACGCGGCCGGTCGCCTTCACAGCGTCGAGGATCGCCTTCTCATCGAGCGGCACGAGAGTGCGAGGATCGACGACGGTGACGTCGATCCCGCCCTCCTCGAGAGACTTTGCAGCCTCAAGCGCCCTGCCGACCATGACACCGGTGGCGACGATGGTCAGATCACCGCCGTCGCCGTGCACGGTGGCCTTGCCCAGGGGCACGCGGGTATTGCCCTCCGGCACGGGTCCGTTGGTCCGGTAGAGCAGCTTGTGCTCGAGGACGACCACCGGATTGGGATCGTCGATCGCGGACAGCAACAACCCCTTGGCATCCGCCGCCGTCGCCGGCAGCACGACCTTGAGACCAGGGACGTGTGCGAACCAGGCCTCCAAGCTCTGCGAATGTTGCGCAGCTGCGCCGGTACCCGACCCTGACGGGGCGCGCAGCACCATCGGCACCGTGAGCGCCCCGCCGAGCATGAAGTGTATCTTTGCGGCCTGATTGACGATCTGATCCATCGCCTGGTTGGTAAAGTCGGAGAACTGAATCTCGACGACGGGCCGCAACCCGCATAGAGCCGCGCCGACAGCCGCACCAACGATCCCGAGTTCGGAGATCGGAGTGTCCCGGATCCGCTCGGCACCGAACTGCTCGTACATGCCCTTTGTCACGCCGAATGCGCCACCGTAGATTCCGATGTCCTCGCCGAGAACGAACACGCGGTCGTCCTCCGTCATCGCAATCGTCAGCGCGTCTCGCACAGCGTCGGAGTAGCTCATATCGGTCAGGACGGGCACAGGTGCGCTCATGCCTCCACCTCACTGATGCTCGGCCCCGGCATGACCGCGGCGGCTATGTTGATTGTTCGCTTGCCGCGCTCGCTCACGCGGTCACCTCCACGGGGGCGAAGACGGCGGACATCAGTTCATCGGCACGCGAGGGCGGCGCGGCGTTTCCGGCGCGGATAGCGGCGCGCAGTGCGTCTCGCACATCGTTGCGGACGGCCTCGAGCTCGGCTTCTGTCAGAGTTCCGGCGTCGAGAACCGTTTGCTCGAATCTGGTGATCGGATCTTTGCCCCGCCACTCGTCGATCTCCTCACGGGTGCGGTACAGGTTCTGGTCGCTCTTCGAGTGGCCCTTGTAGCGGTATGTCACGGCCTCGATGAGAGTTGGACCGTCACCGGCCCGGGCGCGGGCGACGGCCTCTGCGACGGCATCGGCGACGGCCTGGACGTCATTCCCGTCGACAGATATGCCCGGAATGCCATAGGCGGCGGCGCGGTCCGCCACGCTGGCCACGTTCATGGAGAGCGCGCTCGACATCGACATGCCGTAGTGGTTGTTCTCGCAGATGAATACCGCGGGAAGCTGCCAGATGGCGGCGAGGTTGACGCCTTCGTGGAAGGCCCCTTCGTTGGTGGCGCCGTCGCCGAAGAAGCTCACGGCCACCGCGGTAGTGCCCTTGATCTTCTGTGCGAGCGCGGCACCGGCGGCGATCGGGATGCCACCGCCGACGATTCCGTTGGCTCCCAGATTTCCGGTCTCGACGTCGGCGATGTGCATCGACCCGCCACGGCCGCGGCAGTAGCCGGTTTCCTTGGCTAACAGCTCGGCCATCATGCGGCCGAGGTCGGCGCCCTTGGCAATGCAATGGCCGTGGCCGCGGTGGGTGGAGGTGATCAGGTCGTCCCGAGTCAACGCGAGGCATGCCGCGGTGGGCACGGCTTCCTGTCCGATCGACAGGTGCATCGTTCCGTGCATGAGACCACGCGCGAAGAGGTCGTCGACCGCCTCCTCGAAACGGCGGATCTTCCACATCGTGGTGAGAACCTCGCGCGCGCGGTCGGCGTCTTGGGCCAACCGGACGGTTGTCCTCCGTGTGGCGGTGGTGGTTGTCATGGGTGTTTGCCCCTTCGATCGAACCCGGCGGTTACGCAACGTTGCGGACACCCGCGAAGGTGGGTAGCGGAGCACCGGCGAGCAGCTTGTCCTGCAACTGGCGCAGGGCGGCGATGGTCGTACCGGGGCGCAGTTCGACGTCGTCTGCGGTGATGACCGCGTCGGCGGCCACGTCGCGAATGAGCTTGGCGCCCTGCAACAGGCCCAGGGGCACCAGGTTCTCGGCCTCGGTTGCGGCTGCGGACTCGATGACGCCATACACCGTGCAGCCGCCGATGCCGTCAATCGTGTCGCCGACCTTCAGATCGCGCTTCGCTGCGGCGACGACCTCGGCGTTCCAATACTCCGGCGCGAGGCTGGGAACGCCGTCGAGGACGGCCTCTGCGATGGTCAGCGGGGCCTCGACGCTGGCAAGGTGATAGGGGCGGTAGAGCGTGAAGTAAGGACCGTCACCCATCTTCAGGTAGGTCATCTCCTCAGCCACGATCGGGTCGTCGGTCTTGACGATCGCGAAGACGCCCGGTGCGACAGGTCCCGTGCAGTAGTCCACCACACCCGGACGATCGAGGATGCCGCCCTCGGTGGTCGGCCGGAACGTGTCCGCCAACGTCTCGACCGTCGAGGCGGGACCGTACATGCCGCGGCGACTGACCTCGAGCCCTGTGGTGTTGGCGAGCGACGCCATCTCGATCATGGCCTTCGAACCGTCGACGAAGCTGCACAGCATCTTTGGGTTCATGCGCTTCGACGCGGCCTCCTCTGCGAGGCTCTCGGGTGTCGCATGCGGGTCCAGCGGGTTGTTCTTCCCCTTACCCGCGCACACGACCTGGAACGACAGGTCCCGGGCAAAGTCGACCAAGCGCTTGGCTTCGGCGGGCTCGTCGCCGCGGCAGACGGTGTAGATGCGCCCGGTCTGCTTGGCGATCGTGGTCAGGACGTAGCCGATCGTCACGTCGCACTCGACATTGAGCAGCGCGATGTCCTTGCCTGCGAGCAGACCGTTGAAGGCGACCTGGGCGCCGACCTCTGGAACTCCGCTGGCGTCGACTATGATGTCGACAGGGAGCGAGTTCAGCAGGCCGGCGTCCTCGACTGCGACCGACGCTCCCGACACGATAGCCTGCGATAGGGACGCGACGTCGCTGCCGGTGCCCGGATCGACACCGGCCTGGCGGAGGGCACCCTCCGCCTTGCCCGGCAGGACGTCTGCCACGGCGGCGATGTGCATTCCGGGGATGCGGCCGACCTGGGCGATGAACCCGAGCCCCATCTGGCCGGCTCCGACGAGTCCGACGCGGATCGGCCTGCCGAACTCGTTCTGCCGAGCGAGCAGGCGTGCGGTGTAGCTCATGGTGCTGCTGTCTCCTGGGGCTTCTATGCAGCGGTGGGTCCGGCGATGACGCGGAATGCGCTGCCGGGCGATGGCACTTGTGGGGTGGCTCTGGGCAGGCACACATCGCCGGGGAGTTGCGGCGTGCCCTCCCCGTTGAACTTCAGATCGATGTGGCCGAGGTTGATCAGGTTCTGGTCGGCGACGTGTCCGACCGCAAGGACGGGAAAGCGCTCTCCGCCGATCTCGATGACGTCTCCGGCAGTCAGGCCACCGACCGTGACCGTCGGCTTGTGCAACACGCTGATCTCATGCAGCTCCGCCGGTGCCTGGTCACCGAAAAGGATGACGATGCCCTGCTCGACGAACCCGGGGACCATCTCCCCCACGTGGGTGACGACGGTGTCGTACCGGATCTCGTCGGCGGTGTCGGGCTGGCTCATCAGGCACCTGCCTCGATGTTCTGCGTCCCCACGCCGGACACGAAGAGCTCGGCCGTGATGAAGTTCGCAAGCGGACCCGACGGTGTCGCGGCGTTCACGTCGACGGTCAGTACCTTCTTCATCGGGTACACACCGACACGGGCCGTACCACCGCAGTCGATCACCGCGACTGCGATCCGTTCGAACGGAGCGGTGCTCTTGAACCCATCGAACGGCTCTCCCCCTGTGAGATCGGCGATCTTCTGCGCGACCGGATGTATGCCACCGCCGGTGACCGAGTAGATAAGGGGACGCTCGGCGGTTGGCTTGATGACGAGAGGTCCCCCCCAACCGCCGGATCCCTTGCTGACAGTGACGGGCGTGTAATCGGTCATGATGAAGCTCCTGGTGACAAGTGCGTGTGTGACGGGTATCTGAAGCGACCGCTAGCTGTAGAGGCCGAAACTGAAGAAGTAGGCGATGACGACGGCAAGCGGTCCCGTCAGGAGTCGTGAAAAGAGTATCGCTGGGACGCCGATTTCGACGGTTTCCGGCTCGGCCTCACCGAGCGCAAGGCCGACAGGAATGAAGTCGCAGCCGACCTGCCCGTCGATCGCGAACAACGCTGGCAACGCATACTGCGGTGGAATCGCCCCGAGACCGATCTGCACTCCGAGCAGCGAGCCGATCACCTGGGCAATGACTGCGCCGGGGCCGAGCACTGGTGACAGGAACGGCAAGCAGCAGATCAGCGCAATGAGGACGAGCCCAGGTAGCGAACCCGCGATCGGTGCCAGGTGCTCGGCGATCAGATTGCCGAGACCGGTGGCCTGGATGAAGCCGATGAGGAAGGCGATGAATGCCAGAAACGGTAGAACGTTCTTGATGACGGTGTCGATGGTGTCGCGGCCGGCCTGATAGAAGACGTTCACGACGCCGCCGACTTTACGACCGAGCGTTGTCAGAGCACCCGCGCTCCGGTCGAAAACGCTGCTCATCCGCAATGGCGTGGAGGTGGAAATCATGGTGGTACTCCTAGGCGATCGCCGGGGACGGGGGCTCGGAATCTGCTGCGGTGCGGGCCTTCCGGCGCATCAGGATCCCTGTGATGACATCTGTGACGACACCACGGATGAAGATGACGATCAGTCCGACGTAGAAGTACCGGATCGCCAGATCGGGAAGCGACAGATCCAGTTTGGTGATCCCGGCCGCGATACCGGCGTACACGAACAACTCACCGGGGTTCGCATGGGGAAACAACCCGAGGATCGGATGCACGAAACTGACAGACGAGTCGTAGAACGCCGCCTTCCGGCGTTCAGGAAGGAACCGGCCCATCGTGTACGCCATCGGGTTGGTCAGGAAGAACACCGACAGCACGGGCAGGATCAAATAACGCAGCGGGAGATAGATGAGACCGTCACGGCCGGCGATGGTCCCTAATCTCTCGATGCGGTGTGCGCCGATCAGCCGGATGAGTGCATTGACAGCGGTGAGCAGTACCACCAGGAGCGGCAGGATGCCGGATGCCATGGTCGTGAGTTGTGTTGCGCCTTCTTGGAATACGTGAATGAACGCTTCCGCGGCGTGGGCTAGGACGCCGTTGATCCCGCCGGATGGTTCCGGAGGCTTCGGCGGGTCTGCGGCCAACAGGCTGAGAGCGGTGTACATGGCGGGCGGAATTCCTGTCTAACTTGAATGGATCGGATCAGCGCGTAACCGAGCCCGGACGCGTCCGAGCGGTGTGCGCGAGATATAGGGAGGACGCATGAGCTGCGGCGTCGGACACACGTCGGGAGAGACCGTCAGCGCGAGCTCCCCCGGCAAGGTCGACGACGGTGATTCCGACCAGCACGGGAGCAGCCACGGGCTTGGCGAAGACTGTGAAACCCTTCAAAATTCGGGCATCGGTGATGATCCCGTCGCGGACCGCAATGGCGACGAAGGTACGAAGGCCGCGGCGCCGATTCATCCCAGTCACAACGCGGCCGCTCGAGCTCATGGCGTTAACCGCACGACGAAAGACATTGCCCTGCCTCCACATGAGGAGCATCTGGGCAACCCATAGGGCGGCGAACACAAGGGCGAAAGTAAGCATCAGGCAAGGCCCTCTCCGGAGGCGGAGGTGGCGGAGTCGAGCGCCAGAGTCGCCCGCGCGGCGCTCTCGTCACAGACGAGGATATCGAGGTGACGGCCGCGAAGCGCGCCGACCAGCCCAGGCGCCTTGACCCGACCGGAGGTCACGCCGACAACCATGGGGATCCGACGGAGGTCCTCGAGGCGGACCGCGATAACGCGGTCGGTGACCGCAGCCAACGGGATAGGCGTTCCGTTGATGTCGTAGTACCTGGCGCAAATATCGCCAGCCGGCGCGAGCGCAT
This sequence comes from Nocardia amamiensis NBRC 102102, assembly GCF_001612745.1. Taxonomy (GTDB): domain Bacteria; phylum Actinomycetota; class Actinomycetes; order Mycobacteriales; family Mycobacteriaceae; genus Nocardia; species Nocardia amamiensis. The sequence goes on from NZ_BDBA01000128.1 coordinate 13,243, forward strand.
CGAACTCAGCACGGTCCTTGGCAGTAAGTGCCATCGAATCGATGACAGCGGCCGAGGAGCTATCGCCGTAGGTGCCGACACCGACGAGCGCTATATCAGCGGTCTTCGCGGCGTCCAAGGCCGACGCGACGGACTTCTCACTGAGGAAAGCGTCCAAGGTCAACTGATTGGTGATCAAGGCCGGCGCATGGAGATAGCGGTACCGCGCCCCGAGTCGCGTCGCCAGTTCCCGGACCAACTCCTGCCCGGTGACCTCGTTGTTGACCGAGGACAGCCCACCGACAAGTTGCACGACCTCGACGTCATACCGACGTGTCGCCGTGGTCTCCCACACCATCGCCTGCAGCGCGGTCCCCCACGACACCGCAAGCCGCTCCCCTTCGTTGAGATTGTCGAGCAACCACTGCGACGACAGCTTTGCGACAGCGTCGTTGGGGACCGCGCCAGGAGCGTAGGCAGCGACCAGACAGTCGTGGAGGCCGAACCGATTCCTCAACTCGGCTTCCAAGTCGGGGCGCCGCTGCGCGGTGTCCACGATGCGGATTTGCACGATCCCCTGCTGCCGCGCTGAAGTCAACATGCGCGACACGTTCGACCGACTCGTTCCGAGTGCGTCGGCGACCTCCTGTTGCGAGGAACCGTCGACGAAATACATCCTCGCGGCCTTCACCAACTGCTCACGGTCCCGCTCTGCGGTCATGTTCACATCCGTTCATGACAATCACGTTTATCCCCGCCATTTGTAGCATGTGATCTGGATCATGCCAAGACCTGGAGGAAACCGCACGCAAACTAGATTTGCATCACCACACTGTCACATATGTGATTAGCTATCACGATTGGCACAATCGAATCGCCCTGCACGCGATGTGGGGCATGACACATCGGTTGATGACCGGTATCACAAGTCCGGGCGGCGGGTTCGCCGCCGATGAACGATCGGAGATCGGGCGTGTCAACGTCCTCCCCTTGACCGAACCGGCGAGCACTTGGGACCTCGAAGGCGTGGTGTTCGACTGCGACGGTGTGCTCGTCGACTCGGAGCCTGTCCACGACGCCGCCACTCGCGACGAGACGCGGGCACGTGGCGTCACGCTGTCGCAGTCGCACTTCGATGAACACATCGGGATGCGCGTCGAAGATCAGATGTATCTCCTCGCCCGGAAGTACGGACTCGATCCGACGGCGCTGTTCGAGGCTCGCGAGGCCAGGCTCTGGGCGATGATCGACCGGGTCGGTGTGCCCGCGATCGCCGGAAGCGTCGCAGTGGTGCGAGCGCTGACCGAAGCGGGCGTGCCGGTAGCCGTGGCTACCTCAGGTAATCGAAGGTTGATCAACCACGTCCTGGATCGTCTCGGCATCGCCGCGGATGTGGTGGCGTCTGTCAGTGGCGACGACGTAACCGAACCCAAGCCGGCACCGAGCCGTATCTGGCCGCAGCGCTGGCGATCGGCGTGGACGCCACGAGATGCGGACTGGTCGAGGATTCCCCGCGAGGTGTCCGCAGCGCCGCCGCGGCAGGCTGTCGGGTGATCCTGCTGGACCGCACTCGTGCCTACCCCGACGGACTGCCGGGCGCCGCAGCCGTCGTCCACGATCTCACCGCCGCTCGAACGATCCTCCTAGCTTGAGTTTTAACCTGTGCGGCGTGGTCGGGGCCCGGTGGGTTTAGATGCTTTCTGGTTACTGGGTGTCTTGATGTGCACGTCGTAGCGTGGTGCCGGATGCTGGTTGGAGTGGCCCGTGGGTCGTCCCGGTCCTGGGCGGGAGGGTTTCGGTGCACTGGCGGGACAGGCGGTTTGTGTGCGGAGGTGCCGAAACCCTCGCCGGACCCGTGCTGGTGTAAGTCGTTGCGGGGCAGCGGGTTTCTCCCAAGGGCGACGAAGGTCCGCGGCGAGGCCGCGGGCCAGGCGCAGTTGGGTGTAGGCGGCCAATAGCAGCCAGGTCCACCGGTCGGCCGCTTGTGGGTCGCGTGGTTTCGGGCAGGTCCAGCCGAGGGTTTGCTTGAGCATGCGGAATGTGTGCTCGATATCGAACCGCCGCAGGAACGCCTGCCACAAGAGGTCGACCTCGTCGGTGTCCAGGTCGACGACCGAATGCCACAGCCACACCGGTTTCGGTATCGCCCCGCTGGGCAGCCGAGCGACGTCGAGGCGGATCACGGTGCCCTCGAGCACCGGCAGTCGCCCGGTCTGGGCGACCCAGGACGAGCGGTGAGTCAGCCGGGGATGCATCCGATCCCACGATCTGGCGGTGACCGGCCCGTAGAGACGGGTCTCGGTCGCGGTGGCAGTCGTCGGTTCGCCCCAGGTGGCCGAGTCACCGAAGACGAACTCACCGCCGTGCCGCGGCGGGCGCCCGGTGCTGCCGGGTAGCCGTGGCGGCGCGGCACGGCGCAACACCCGGTCCGACCGCATCCGTCCCAGCACCGCAACGGGCAGATCTGCCAGCAAGAACGCCAACCGGGCTGCGTCGTAACCGGCGTCGGTCACGACCCAGATATCGCGGTCACCAGGCCGGTGGTGCCCGGCTTCGATCAGATTGCCGATCACGGTCCGCAACTGGCCCGCGGTGACCGCAGCGGCGTCATCGCCGGGTGCCAGCCGCACCGCATCCAACGGTGCGGTCCAGGAACGCGGCCGGTCTCGAGCGCACAGACCACCGAATACGGCCATCCCGGGATCATCAGGTGGGAGTTTCTGGCGCGGCCGTAGGTATTGAGCAGAAACTATGTCATTTCTTCCTGGGTCGTGTGGCGGACGTGTGGGGCATGGAAGTAGCCGCGTACGATGTCGGGCTGGCGCTGGCGGCGGTGCAGGAACCGGCGGGTTTCGCGGGCGAGGTCGTCGCGCGAGCGGGCGCGGGCAGGGTGAACGTGCCGTTTGATGTCGGCATTCAGGATCTCGTCGGGGTTGAGTTCGGGACTGTAACCGGGCATCAGGTGCAGCTCGACGCGGTGGGCGTT
>NZ_BDBA01000129.1 GCF_001612745.1 Nocardia amamiensis NBRC 102102
GCCGGACCTGGCCCGCCGACGTCCGGCTGTCCGCTCCGCTCGCGCCGCGCATCGCGGTGCCGCGCGCCGAGGACTTGGCCGCGCTCAGCGAGCCGTATCGGGAGGCGTTCACCCGCACTGTCGCCGGGGTCGCCGAGACGGGCGCGAAAACCGAAGAGATCGACATCTCCGTCCTGCTCGACGCCGCGCTGCTGCTCTACGACGGCGGGATCGTCGCGGAACGGTACGCGGCGGTCGGCGCGTTCCTGGACACCGCACCGGCAGGCGCCGACCCCACGGTCGCCGCCATTATCGGCGCGGCGCGGGACAAGACCGGCCCCGCGTTCGCAGCCGACCTCGACGCGCTCGCCCACGCCAAAGCGGCAGCCGCCGAGCTGCTGCACGGCTTCGACGCCTTGCTGCTGCCCACCACCACCGAACACCCCAGTATCGCTGCGGTGCAAGCAGATCCGATCGGGATCAACCGGCGGATGGGCACCTACACCAACTTCTGCAATCTGCTCGATATGGCCGCCGTCGCCATCCCGGGCGCACCGACCGCCGACGGCGCGCCGTTCGGCGTCATGCTGGTAACTCCGGCCTTCGCCGACCAAGTTGCCGTAGACCTGGCCGCTCGCCTGCTCGGCGGCGAGAACGCCCCGCTGCTGGTCGATCGGGGCGTCGACCTCGCCGTCTTCGGCGCGCACCTGCGCGGGCAACCGCTGCACTTCCAGCTCGAGCAGCTCGGCGCCCGCTTCCTGGGCGAGATCCGGACCACCGACGCCTACCGCCTCACCGCGCTGGCCACGACACCGCCCAAGCCGGGCCTGGTCCGCCACGGACCCGGTCTCGGCGCACCGATCGCGGGAGAACTCTTCCGCGTCTCGGAGGCCGGCCTCGGCCGCTTCCTCGCCGACCTCCCCGCCCCCATGGCCCTGACCAGCATCGACCTAGCCGACAACCGCACCGCGATCGGCTTCACCTGCACCCACGACGCCGCGCGCACTGCCACCGACATCACCCCCTACGCCAGCTGGCGAACCTACCTCCAATAATCCCTTCTCCCCGAGTGGCACATGGTGGTGGAGTCTCCCGCAGCCGTGTGCCACTCGATTGCATGCCCGCAGATTTAGACGTTTGTGCTAGACAAATGTACTAGCGAGTGTTAGACATATGTCTGAGACGTTTGGGCAACGTAGTGGGAGCCGAGGTAGTTATGAGTGTCAAGTCCGTGAGTAGCCAGTTCCGAGTGCTCGTCGCCGGGGGCGGCATCGGCGGGAATGCCGTTGCGTTGCAACTGCTCCGGTCGGGGATACAGATCACCGTTGTGGAGCGGGCAGTGGCGCCGCGGCCCGGCGGGCAGGCCGTCGACCTGCGCGGGCCGAGCCGGGAGGTGGCCGAGCGGATGGGGATGATGCCGGGTATCCGCGATCACCAGCTCGACGAGCGCGGCATGAAGTACGTCGACAGTAAAGGGCGGGAGATCCTGCGCATGCCCGCGGAGCTCTTCGAAGGCAAGGGCGGGGTCGCCGAAGTCGAGATCAGCCGAGGGGACCTCAATCAGGTACTGCTCGATCTGCTCGCCGCCGAGCGCGGCGTCGACTACCGCTACGGCGAGTGGGTCACCGCGATCGAGCAAGACGACGCAGGTGTCGACGTGACATTCGCCTCCGGTGCCACCGACCGATTCGACATCGTGATCGGTGCGGACGGATTGCACTCCGCGACCCGGCGCATGGTGTTCGGCCCAGAGGAGCAGTTCGCCACCTACCTCGGCGGATACATGTCCTTCTGCACCCTTCCGCGTCCAGAAGACCTGGAGCCGCATTGGTTTTCGATGCACTCGCTGGTCGGCGCCACGGGGCTGGGCATGCGGCCCGATGCCGACCCCAGCACGTGCAAAGCGCTCGTCGTGATCCGCGCCGAGGCGAATTCCGCACTGCGCCGGGATGCCGAAGCGCAGCAGCAGTTCATTCGCGAGCGATTGGCCGGCGGCGGCTGGGAGGCGGCCCGCATCGCCTCGGCGATGGCCGACGCACCGGACTTCTACTTCGACGAGCTGGCACGCATCGACATGCCGAGCTGGGTCCAGGGCCGGGTGGTGCTGCTCGGCGACGCGGGCTACTGCGGCTCGCCGCTGACCGGCCAGGGGACGGCCATGGCGCTGGTCGGCGCGTATGTCCTCGCCGGTGAAATCGCCGCGCACGCCGCCGAGCCGGAACGCGGCTTGGCCCGCTACGAAGAGGTGCTGCGCCCCTTCGTGAAAATTGCGCAGCAGTTGCAGCCGGGCGGGCTGCACGCCATGACGCCCAAGACCGCCTTCGGCATTCGCGCAGGGCATCTGTTCAGCAAACTGATGATGTCGAAGGCGATGCGGCCGGTCATGATGCGAATGCTCAGCAAGACCGAGTCCTATGACCTGCCCGACTACTCGAGGGTGACTGTCTAGACGCGTTGTCGACCGGAGTCCCGCGCGGCTCCGGTGAACGGCATGTCGGCCGGAGCATCGGAATGACACACCGTAACCAGGTGCCGAGCCGGCCTCAGGCCAAGATGGAATCGCCACGCGGACCGGGGGTATCCCGGGGTCGAGACGCACGGCGCGCAGAACGACGAGGCGGCCTCGGCGTCTCGCAGTCCATGAGCGGGCACTCGAACGGATCGAGGGGAATGCCCTGCACGACAGCGACTTCGCGCGCCACCTCACCGCCCTGTCAGTCGATCACCGCTCCGTCGGGCGACCGTCGCCTCGTCAGTCGATCACCGTTCGACCGTCGAGCAAGAAAGGCAGCACGAAGGTGCGCAGTAGGGAACGTTCCTCGTCTTCCCCCGCGCCGGGCAAAGTCAGCAGCGATACCATCGCACGCACCACCCATTGGCCCACACGCTTGGCCGCGGGCGCGGGCAGTTCAGGACGGAACCCGGCGACGAACTCCGTGGCGAGCGCGTCGACCACGCCTGGCGAATTCGCCAGCTGGGCAACGATTCCCGCGTTAGCCGGTTCGAACCAGACCGCCAGATGCGGCGTCTTGCGCACCTCGTCGATCAGCGCGGTCAACGTATCGAGCAGCTGCTCCTCCGGCTTTGCGTTCGCCGAAACAGCCCGTTCCCGCCATACCCGGTCAACCAGTTGACGCGCCTCGCGCGCGGCGAAGGCCACGTAGAGCGCTTGTCGATTGTCGAAGTAGCGGTACAGCGTCGCCCTGGAACAGCCTGCTGCATCCGCTACTTCGGCCATCCCTACCCCGCTGACCCCTTTGTCGATGAACAGCGCGCGGACCGCGTCGAGGATGCGCTCACCGGCCAGCTCGGCGCGGCCGTCGGCCAGCCAGTCGCCACTCATACGGAGTCCTTTCCGGCGCGCTCGGAGCGCACTGCGGTCACACTCCGCGCCTGACCGCTCATGCCGTGCACCGGAACGGGAGGGTGGTCGGCCTGCGGACATAGGGACCGTTCGCGTACTCGACCGCGCCGATGTCGACCACGTACTCGGGGAACCGGTCGAGCAGTTCCTCGAGCGCGACGCGGGCTTGCATCCGGGCGGCGGCCGCGCCGAGGCAGTGGTGCGGCCCATGCCCGAACGTGAGGATGCGCTGCGGATTCCGGTCGATGTCGAGGGTGGCGGCATTCGGACCGAACGCCTGCTCGTCCCGGTTGGCGGACCCGAACACCAGCAGAACCTTGCGCCCGGCGGGCACTGTCTTTCCGGCCAGCTCCACATCGCGCGTCGCGGTCCGCGCCAGCCCCTGCACCGGCGAGGTCAGCCGGGCGAACTCCTCCACCGCGACCCGAATCCGGTCCGGGTCGGCGGCGAGGGCGGCGCGCTGGTCCGGATGCTGTTGCAGCAGTTGCACCGCGCCGCCCAGCAGACCCGTCGTGGTGTCGTTTCCGCCCGCCACCATGGTCCAGGTGTAGGCCAGGATTTGGACCAGTCCACGCACGTCCGCGTCGTCGGCGGCCATCCCCGCTCGAACGAGCAGGGACACGGTGTCGTCTCCGGGATCGGTGCGGCGGCGTTCGATCAGCTCGGCGAAGTAGCCCATCATCTCCGCCGACGCCGCTTGGGCTCGGGTGTTCGTCCGGTCGATGCTGCCCGCGACGACGGCGTCGGTCCACCCGTCGAACCTCGCCCGGTCCTGCCCGGGCACGCCGAGGTAGTGCGCGACGACCATGCTGGGCAGCGGCTTGAACAGCTGCGCGACGATGTCGCCGCCGCCTTGGCTCGCCATGTCGTCCAGCCGGTCGCGCACGAATCGGCGGACCACCGGTTCGACCTCCTCCACTTGGCGCGGCGTGAACCCGCGGCCGACCAGTTTGCGAAAGTCGGTGTGCTGCGGCGGGTCCTGCATCACCAGCGGCGGATTGTCGGTGAGACCGAGTTCATCGAGTTCGCCGTATTCCACAGTGAGCCCGTCGCGCGAGGAGTACGTCTCGCTGTCGCGCGCCGCCGCGTACACGTGCTCGTGCCGGGTGAGCACCCAGTAGTCGTTCTCCGGTCGCGCGGCCGGTACGACGTGATGCACCGGGTCCTGCTCGCGCAGCGCGGCGTACATCTCCCACGGCGACGCCCAGGTGGGGCCGGAACGAAGTTCGAAAACGGGAGCCGCCCGATACGCAACGTTCACCATGTATCGACGGTAAGACAAAATATGAAAACTGTCTAGAACAGGTTTCAGATCAGTCGGCCGGGCCGATCACCCACACAACCGGCCCGGCGATCCCCTTCCCCAAGTCGGGTTCGGTGCCGCACACCCGTTGGGTTACCTTCGGCAGCAGCAACGACCGAGTTCGGTGCCGGTCAGCTCCAGGAAGAGCCAGCGCGAGCGACCGCTCCGCACCCCATGCCCACCGGGCCGGCCACCCCTCGTAGACCGGCCCGGCGGACACCACCTCCGAGGCCCGACCTGTCACCCCTCGAGACAGGTCGCTCCCTGGTTCCCGCCCCCGGTGGCTTGCCTCCCCGCGAGACCAAGAATGCAAGCGCGGGCTTGGCGCACCCTTAAGAACACCTTGCAAGATCAAATCCGCAGGTAGCGGAGCGTTACCAAGTGGTGACGTGGCAAGCTCCTGCCGCACCGCCGCAATCGCGGGATGATAGAGACAAGTGCGCGAAGAAGATTGGGAGCGACGATGGAAACCGTGTTGGTCTGGATTCTGGCCAGCCTGCTCTACTGGTGGGGCTTGCTGTAAATGAACGAACCTGGCCGTCCCGCCCGGCCAGGTCTACTACAACGTCGCATAGCTTCCGCTCGAAGACTTCGCCGACAGGTGTCGCCCTCGGTTTGTCTCATGCGTGAACCCATTTACTCGGGCCACCGTTCCGACCCGCCCGTATGGCGACGACCACGATCCGTCTCCGCCATGACGGAATCCGTCATATCAGCCGCGTTACGTGTCGGATCCCAGCGCATCCTCCGCGGAAACGGCCGCAGCGTGTGGCGTCGGTCCACACTCGGTCGCAACCGTTCCAAGAAGGAGTGAGAAATGCTGACCGTGCTGCCCATCAGGTACGTCTCGGATGTGGAAGCGTGCCGTAAGTTCTACGCCGGTCTCGGGCTCGCGTTCGACTCCGATGCGAGTGTCGATGTCTGGGCGCAGCTTTCGGCCGATGCCGGGGCAGTCGGACTGCACGACTTCAGGGTGTCGAAGGGACGTCCGGCCGGATCGGTCGAACTCGGGTTCGCGACCGACGAGAAGCTGGAAGTGGTCGCGAGCCGACTGCGCGAGCAAGGCTACGACTACGAAATCTTCGACGAGGACTTCGGTCGCAGCCTGCGGGTCGTCGATCCGGACGGCGTGACGCTGCAGATCCAGGAGATCGACATGGACGTCGCCAGGGCGTCCGCGGCGGCCGTGGCTACGCACGCGCGGAACGAGTAGTACCCGCCGGTCCACGACCAGCGCCGTCGCCGAACGGGTTGTGGCGCGCATCACGAATTCGCGGCGGAATAGGTTGCGGCGACCGGTCGTTGAAGCTCCCTGTCGGCGTCCGGACAGCCCCGGGCCGCACCCTTCGTCGCTTCGAGCGACCACTCGCCGAGAGGCGCTTGTGGGACGTCGACCCGAGTCGTGACGTTGGCGTGGCGTCCGACAGCTGAACGCCGTCAGGTTTCGCGACCTGGCGGCGTTTCTTCACCAGTGGATTCCCGCCGGTGCAGGAACGCCGCCGCGCACAGTGGCGACTAGCCGGCCAGATGCGTCGCGACCACGGGCGCGACCCGCGCGATCAGCTCCTCGACCGATTCCGAGGCGATCGGCTCAACCTTCAGGACATGGCGGAGGTAGGCGATACCGAGCAGTTGGGCCATCGCCAGATCGATCCTGAGTTCGGCATCAGGACCGGCAAGGGCGGAGGCGAGCTGCGGGTACAGCTGGCCCTGGATGAACTGCCGCACCAGGCCGGCTGATTCCTCATGGGTCGCCGCCCCCCGCAGGATCGCCAGCAGCGGGCCACGTGATTCCGGCTGTTCCCACGCCTCGAAGAACACCCGCGTCAGCCGGTCACCGATCTTTCCGCTCGCACCGTCGATGATCCGCGCGGCGAGGTCGGCGGGCTCGAACGGCCATCCCATCGTGGCGCGAAACAGTTCCGCCTTGTTGCCGAAATAGTGCCGGATCAGTGCCGGGTCGACTCCGGCCGCAGCCGCGATGTCCCGCACGGTCGTCTTGTCATAACCGGATTCGGCGAACTTGCGGCGCGCGGTCGCCACGAGCACATCTCGGGTGTCGGTCTTGCCCGGTCGTCGTCCCAGCGGAGGCATAGTGCTCGAAATTCTACAGCCGTTGACTTTCTTGCTTCGCCCCGCTTAGGCTCGACAGAGAACTCAACGAGTGAGGAGTTTTTCAATGCCGGCTCCACGATGGATCGCCCGAGCCAACAAGATCGGGCTCAATCGAGTCACCAAGTTCATCGCCCCGTGGGCACCGGGGTGGGCGGTGGTGATCCACCGCGGGCGCAAGTCGGGCAAAATCTTCCGGACACCGCTGTGGGCATTCCGCCGCGGAGATGGCTACGTGATTGCACTGACGTACGGCTCGAACGCAGACTGGGTGCGCAATGTTCTCACCGCTGACGGCTGCGAACTACAAACCAGACGCAGGCACTACGAGGTCGGCACGCCCCGCGTCTACCGGGACCAGAACGCCACCGACATGCCCGAGTTCATCCGCTTCATGCTCCGCAAGGTGATCAAAGCTCCCGAGTTCCTCAGCGTCGAGGTGATGCGAGAACTGGATACACCGACACTCCCATCCATCCGCCGCTGAACTCCAAGCTTTCGTCCACGTCCGGACACCATCGGGCAGCCTTCGTCGCTTCGAGCGATCCGATAGCCGTTTGTGGAACGTCGCCCAAAGTCGCGGCGCTGGCGTGGCGTCCGGCAGCTCGGCGCCGGCAGTGGCAGGCAGGGCCAAAGCCATACCGGCGCTATGGGAACCCGTCACACCGAGGTATGACTAGATCGTGGAGACCGCTGACCGGTATCGAAGGTTCGCCGAACTAGAGGTCGGCGGCTACTCAGCGTGCTACCGGGAATGGGGTCTCGGCATCGCGGCTGATACCACTGTCCTGGCTTTGATCGATCAGCTGCCGCCGGCCAAACGGCAACCGAACCTGGTTCTCGCAGCCGCACGGTTCCGTGGCGCCGCCGAGGGGCCATATTCGCACTTCCGTGAATGGCTGGTCACACACTGGGCCCAGGTCTACGAGGTGGCCCTGACCCACAGCACGCAAACCAACGAGGCCGGTCGCATGGCCGTGCTTTTGCCGATCTTGGCCCGTCTTCCCGGCCCGCTGACATTGATCGAAGTCGGTGCCTCCGCCGGCCTGTGCTTGTATCCCGACCGGTTCAGCTACCGGTATGACAGCGGGCCCATCCTGCATCCGGCCGACGGCCCGTCGCCGGTTGAGCTCAACTGTGTCACTACGGGCGGGGTTCCATTGCCGGACGCCCTGCCGACAGTCGTCCAGCGCTTGGGTGTGGACCTGAATCCCTTACGCGTCACTGACGATGACGACCTGCGCTGGCTCGAAACCCTGATTTGGCCGGGGCAGGACGATCGCCTGCGCCGCCTGCGGGCGGCGGCGAGTATTGCCAGAACATCTCCACCCGTCCTGGTCGCGGGCGATTTGAACGCCAGGATCGCGGATCTGGTTCACGCGGCACCAGCAGACTCCACAGTGGTCGTATTCCACGGTGCTGTGCTGACCTACCTCGAGCCATCCTCCCGCATCCGATTCGAAGAAACCGTTCGTACTCTGCCGTGCCGCTGGATCTCCAACGAAGGCAGATCGGTACTGCCGTCGAGCGGGCATGACTTGCCCATGCCCGTTCAACGCGATACCGCGCAGTTCGTGCTGGCACTCGACGGGGTGCCTCTGGCCTACACGAGCCCACACGGCCAGACTCTGGACTGGTTCGCACACAGTCGATCTGATTGCCGCGCAATCGGGCCGAAAGAATAACGTGATGGCCGACATCTCGACGGCTACCCGGGATCGGTAGCTTCCGGAGAATCGGAAGATCCGTTGGGGGTCATCCGATGGGTTCACGACTTGGGATACACGACCTTGCGATGGGCGTATTCGCAAGCGCATGGAGGCTCACCGTCGAATCCGTCGAACTCTTCCGCGAGATGGACGATCACGCGGGCGCCATCGGATCGGGTGAGTGTCCACAACCACGGCTGCGGCTCGTCGCCGAAGCTGCACAGGATGTCGCAGCCGATCTGTGCTGCGAGCAGGACGACGAATCCTTGGCTGTCCGGCGCATCCGGTCCGGATAGTGGCGGATCGGCACTGAGCGAGAACGCAGCCGCGAAGTCTCCACCGACCGGCCGATATGTGCAGAAGACCGGGAACGGCCCATCCCGGTGGAAATCCTGGAGTGCCTCATCTGCAAGGTCGTCGCTGCTGACGAAGATGTCCGACTCCGGGAGTTCGAAGCATCTCCACAGAAAGGCGCGCAGTTCCATCGTGTCGAGAGGACAAGTGCACAGCCCGTCACACGCGATCACTCGACGAGCGTACTCGGCTGACACCATACGGAGCCCGCTCCGTCCGACCGAGCTCGTGTGGACTTCGCGGAGCCGAGGCCGCCCTGCGTCGGCGACGAGAGTGCGGAAGGATGACGCTCATGGCGGCGCACGATGGGACCTTGCACCGCAGGCTCGGGCTCACCGATTCGGTGATCATCGGGCTCGGGGCGATGATCGGGGCGGGCATCTTCGCGGCGTTGGCGCCTGCGGCCGCCTCGGCCGGGAGCTGGTTGCTGCTCGCGCTCGCGGTGGCGGCACTGCTCGCGTACTGCAATGCGATGTCGTCGGCGCGGCTGGCGGCGCGGTATCCGGTGTCCGGGGGAACGTACGTGTATGGGCGGGAGCGGCTCGGCCCGTTCTGGGGCTACCTCGCCGGGTGGGGATTCGTCGTGGGAAAGACTGCCTCATGCGCGGCGATGGCGTTGACGGTCGGTAGTTACGCCTGGCCTGAGCAGGCGCATGCGGTGGCGGTCGGCGCGGTGGTGGCGATCACCGCGATCAACTACACCGGGGTGCAGAAATCGGCGTTGGCCACCAGGGTGCTCGTCGCGGTGGTGCTCGCGGTGCTCGCGGTGGTGGTCGTCGCCGGGTTCTTCGGAACGCACTCAGCGGCAACGGCCTTGCCCAACCGGATCGGTCCGCGCGACGTTCTCACGGCGGCCGGTCTGCTGTTCTTCGCCTTCGCGGGATACGCCCGCATCGCCACCCTCGGCGAGGAGGTGCGCGAGCCGGAGCGGACCATTCCGCGCGCTGTCCTGATCGCGCTCGGACTCGCTCTCGCGGTCTACGCACTGGTGGCGGTCGCGGCGCTGAGTGTGCTCGGGTCCGCCGGACTGGCTCAGGCGACCGACCCGCTGGCGCGAGTGGTCACCGCGGCGGGTGTCCCGGCGGCCGCGCCGGTGGTGCGTATCGGCGCGGTGCTCGCAGCAGCCGGATCGCTGCTGGCGTTGATCCTCGGTGTTTCTCGCACGGTGCTCGCCATGGCGCGGGATCGCCATCTGCCGGGTGCGCTGGCCGCGGTGCATCCGCGCTTCGGAGTGCCGCATCGTGCGGAGCTCGTGGTCGGCGCGGTCGTCGCGGTGGTCGCCGCGATCTTCGATCTGCGTGCGGCGATCGGGTTCTCCTCGTTCACGGTCCTCGGCTACTACCTGATCGCAAATATCTCCGCCGCGACCCTGACGGTCGACGAGAACCGCCCGCCCCGCTGGATTCCCGTCGTCGGCGCGGCGGGTTGCGTCATCGTCGGATTCTCGTTGCCCTTTGGCTCCATCCTGGCCGGACTCGGCACACTCGCCCTCGGCGCGGCGCTGTACACGCTGCGTGCCGGGTCCCGTTCGCAGGGACCAGGAAGCGTGTGACCGCGCTGCGGCAGTGGGCACGCCGAGTCGCCGAGTTGCTGCGGCAGGAACGACCGGTACTCGTGGATCTCACCGGCTCGGTGGGCGGCACCGCCGGATAGCTCGACATCATGGCCGCCACCGCCGCGGACGTCCCCCGCTGCGGCGCTGCTGATCCGCCCGGACGGGTTATGTCGATGGGGCCACGACGGGTCTCGTCGCGGCACCGACCCGCTGCTCGATTCGGCACAGCCCCCGATAACTGGCAGAGATGATCGCGAGGTTGACGATGGCCCGCCTGTTGAGCGTGCGATGACGCCCGGGAGCGCTAGCCTCTTGCACATGGGGCGTTTCGGTGGATTCCTGGCGGGGCTCGTTGCGGTTTCGCTGGTGGCGGGCAATCTGCTCGCCGGGAGCGCGCATGCCGCGCCCGGCGATCAGGTGCGGTGCGCCGTCACGTCGGGCCGTGACCTGGAGCGGGCGGCGCCGGAGCAGGTCGGGTTGGATTCCGGGCGGCTGCACGAAGCGCTGCGCTTCGCCTCCGGGCGAAACCGATTCAACGTGCAGGTGTTCCGGCACAACTGCCTGATCGGCGAGGGGCTGACGAACCATCAGACCGACAACGTCGCGTGGAACATCTGGAGCTCGACCAAGAGCATCGTCTCCGTGCTCGCCGGAATCGCCTGGGACCAAGGCACACTCGAACTCGACGCACCGATCGACCGGTATCTGCCCGCCGGGCTCGGCGGTCCCGCGCACCGGTCGATCACCGTGGAGGATTTGCTCACCGAGACGTCGGGCATGCGAGTCGGGGTGGTGACCGAGGGCATCACCGGCGTGATCCCGATCGATCCGAACAGCGCGGTGCAGGCGCTCGGTGTGCCGCTGGACAATCCGCCGGGCACGGTCTTCACCTACAGCCAGCGCAATGTCGACCTTCTGGCTTACGTGATCGAGCTCGCTGTGGGTGAACCACTGCAACAGTTCGCGCAGCGTGAATTGTTCGATCCGCTCGGCATTCAGCGCGGCGACTACTACTGGGCCCGCGACCGGTCCGGACACACCTACGGCTACGCACACCTGATGATTCCGCCGAAGGATTTCGCCAAGCTCGGCCTGCTGGTGAGCAACAACGGACAGTGGGGCGGCCAGCGGATCGTCTCCGCCGAATACCTGCGGAAAGCGCGCACACCCTCGCCCACGAACCGGTGCTACGGATACCTGTTCTGGCTCGGGCCCGGGTGCGCCGAGACCGCGGATTTCCTGCCCCGCGACGTCTACCTGATGGCGGGTCTCGGAATGCAGAACGTCTTCATCATTCCGAGTCTGGATCTCACCGTGGTGTGGACCGGCGTCTTCGGAAACGTCAGCAGCCAGGGAGTGAGCGGGGTCATCCAGAACACCCAGGAACTGCCCTACGAATTCTTCCGCAAAGTATTCGACGCGTTCGACGAGCGGCCGGTCCCCGACCCCGGCCCCTACATCGAGCCACCGGTGCGGCTGGACCCCCGCCGTTTCGTCGACAACGACATCCTGATCGCGGTCTTCGGCATCGGGCCCGCCGCCTATCCAGGCTGCAACGTCTTCGCCTGCCTGAATTACCCGTTGGAGCCGCCATTCGCGGACACCCCGCCGGGCTGCGCCATCGTGGCCTGCCTCGGGCCGGACCCGCGCACTCCGGGCATCCGCTGAGCGGGAAAAGCTCGGGCGCGTCCGTACCAAATAACGCCGCGGCGAAAGATCGAGGTCAGTTCGGCGCTCCCACAACTGGGCACACCTTACTTGTCGGGGAATTCGAGTCTTGGAAGACTTGCCGAGGTCGACGAAAGACGCCGCGTACGAAAGGATCCCGAGTGCTCATCGAGGTTTTGCTGGGAATGCTGCACAACATTTTGACTACTGGAAAACCCTTCCTGGGCTCCTAAAGTTCGGCAGCGGACAAATTCGTGACCCATCCGTGCACCTCGTCGGTGCGCAGCGCGGCGTAATGGCGCTTGCGCAGCGCTTGCGAGATCGGCCCCGGTGCGCCGTCGGCGACCATGCGACCGTCTACCTCGACGACCGGGGCCGCGCCGGCTGAGGTTCCGGTGACGAAGACCTCGTCGGCGATGTACAGCTCGGTGAGGTCCACGGTGCGTTCGACCACCGGAATGCCGTCCTCGGCCGCCAGGGTAAGGACGGTCCTGCGGTTGATGCCGTCGAGGATGTCGCAGGACACGTCCGGGGTGATCAGCGTGCCGCCCCGGACCAGGAAGATATTGGCCGCGCTGAGTTCGCAGACATGGCCGTTGCCGTCGAGGAAGACGCAGTCGTCGTAGCCGCTGTCGATCGCGTCCTGCTTGGCCAGGACCGAATTCACATACGCGCCATTGACCTTGGCGCGGGAGGGGATGGCGTTGTCCGGAATCCGCCGCCACGGGCTGGACTTCAGCCGCATCCCGTCCTGCGGGACGATCGGCACCGCGTCGTAGACGAATATGCTCACCTGGATCGCGCAGCCGCGCACCCGAGTGCCCGGAATGGATTCGACCACGTGCACCGTCGCCCGCACGAAGACATCCTCGGCGGGGGCGTTCGCCGCGATCAGTTCCACGACGGCGGCGCGAAACCTGGCGAAATCCCACTCCACGGCGAACCGATCGATCCCGATGATCTTGCACGACTCCTCGAGCCGCCGGAAATGATCATCCAGCCGAAATGCGGTCCGCGCCGCCCCTTCCACGTGCACCGGGAAGACGGTGTAGACGCTCAGTCCGTACAACACCGCGGACGATGCGACACCGACCACGGCCGCATCGGCCGCAACGATCCGGTCGCCGAGATACACGTGGGGATAAGGGTTAGCCATCGCCGCAGGCTAACAGCGCAACCACCGAGCAGGCGAACCTATTATTCGTAGTGCTTGCCGACCTTGGCGATCCAGAGCGCATCATCCACCACTCGATAGACGATGCGGTGTTCCTGCGTGATTCGACGGGACCAGTATCCCGCCAGGTCATGCTTCAACGGCTCGGGCTTGCCGATGCCTTCGAAAGGATCGGACAGAATCGCCTTGATCAGCACGTTGACCTTCTTCAGCACAACACGGTCGCGCTGAAGCCACGCCGAGTATTCCTCCCATGCGGACTCGGAAAAGACGACTCTCATTCGATGAGGTCGCGTTCGATACCGCCACCGTTCTCGAGTTCCTGGATCGATCGACGTAGGCGCCCCCCATCGCGCCCGCTCAGCAACTCTACGGTCGTCATCAGCGAGTCGTAGTCTGCCTTCGACATCAGCACAGCATTTCCCCCCTTCGCCACGATCTCGATCGTGTCGTGATCCTCATTGACCTTTTTGACCAGGGGAAACAGCTTCTTGCGTGCTTCGCTCACCGTAATCGCTGCAGCCATGATGCCTCCCAAGCCCAGTCGTACCGGATATGGTACCACTGGGCTCGGGGGTGTCGCCAGAAATTCAGCGGTTGCTGAGCAGCACCTCGGCGATCTGAATCGTGTTGAGGGCGGCGCCCTTTCGCAGGTTGTCGCCCGAGATGAACAGGGCGAGACCGCGACCGTCGGGGACGCCGGGGTCTTGGCGGATGCGGCCGACGAGGGAATCGTCGACACCGGCCGCGGCCAATGGGGTGGGCACGTCGACCAGCTTGACGCCGGGGGCCTTGGCCAGGATCTCCTTGGCGTGCTCGACGGAGAGCGGCTCGGCGAATTCGGCGTTCACCGACAGCGAGTGGCCGGTGAACACCGGGACGCGCACGCAGGTGCCGCTCACCGCGAGATCCGGGATGCCCAGGATCTTGCGGCTCTCGTTGCGCAGCTTCTGATCCTCGTCGGTCTCGCCGGAGCCGTCGTCGACCAGCGAACCGGCCAGCGGAAGCACGTTGAACGCGATCGGCGCGACGTACTTGTTCGGCGGGGGGAAGTCGACGGCGCGGCCGTCCTGGGTCAGCTTCTCGGCGTCATCGATCACGGCACGCGCCTGGCCCGCCAGCTCGTCGACACCGGCCAGGCCGCTGCCGGACACCGCCTGGTAGCTGGACACGATCAGGCGGCGCAGTCCCGCGATGTCGTGCAGCGGCTTGAGCACCGGCATCGCCGCCATGGTGGTGCAGTTCGGATTGGCGATGATGCCCTTGACCAGATTGCGCGTCTGCTCCGGGTTGACCTCGCTGACCACCAGCGGGACTTCGGGGTCCTTGCGCCAGGCCGACGAGTTGTCGATCACGGTGACACCGGCCGCCGCGAAACGCGGAGCCTGCACCCGGGACATGGTGGCTCCGGCGGAGAACAGCGCGATGTCCAAGCCGGACGGATCGGCGGTCTCGGTGTCCTCGACCACGATCTCGCGGCCGCGCCACGGCAGCGTCTTGCCCGCCGAACGCGCCGAGGCGAAGAACCGCACCTCGTCGGCGGGGAAGTTGCGCTCGTCCAGCAGCTTCCGCATGACAGCGCCGACCTGTCCGGTCGCGCCGACGACTCCTACCCGAATCCCCATGGCCTATCGCCCCGTTCCCGCGTGGACCACCGCGACCTCGTCGCCGCCGAGGTCGAACGCCTTGTGCAGCACCTTGACCGCCTCGTCCAGTTCGGTGTCCTTGACCAGCACCGAGATCCGGATCTCCGAGGTGGAGATCAGATCGATGTTCACACCCGCCTTGGCCAGCGCCTCACAGAACGTGGCGGTGACCCCGGGGTGGCTCTTCATGCCCGCGCCGACCAGCGAAACCTTGCCGATGTGGTCGTCGTAGAGCACCTGGGAGAAACCGATGTCGGCCTGCCGCTTGGTCAGCATCTCGACCGCGCGGGCGCCCTCGGTCTTCGGCAGCGTGAAGGTGATGTCGGTCTTGCCGGTCTCGACCTTCGAGATGTTCTGCAGAACCATGTCGATGTTGATCTCGGCGTCGGCGACGGCGCGGAACACCTTGGCGGCGTAGCCCGGCTCGTCCGGCAGCCCGACCACGGTCACCTTGGCCTCGCTGCGGTCATGTGCGACGCCGGTGAGGATTGCTTGCTCCAAGGGGATGTCCTCCATCGATCCAGAAACGTAGGTGCCCCGCTTGTCGGTGTAGGACGAGCGCACATGCACGGGCACGTTGTAGCGGCGGGCGTATTCGACGCAGCGCAGCATCAGCACCTTGGCGCCGCAGGCCGCCAGTTCCAGCATCTCCTCGTAGGAGACCTGCTCGAGCCGCTGCGCGTCGGGCACGATCCGCGGGTCGGCGGTGAAGACGCCGTCCACGTCGGTGTAGATCTCGCAGACGTCCGCGTTCAGCGCGGCGGCCAGCGCGACCGCGGTGGTGTCCGAACCGCCGCGGCCCAGCGTGGTGACGTCCCTGCTGTCCTGGCTGACGCCCTGGAAGCCAGCGACCAGCACGACGAGGCCCTCGTCGAGCGCGTCCCGGACCCGGCCGGGGGTCACGTCGATGATCTTGGCGTTGCCGTGCGCGCCCGTGGTGATCACACCTGCCTGCGAGCCCGTGAACGAGCGCGCCTCGGCGCCGAGGGAGTGGATGGCCATGGCGACCAGCGCGTTGGAGATGCGCTCACCGGAGGTGAGCAGCATGTCCATCTCGCGGGCGGGCGCCGCGGGCGCCACCTGCTGGGCGAGATCGAGCAGTTCGTCGGTGGTGTCGCCCATGGCGGAGCACACGACCACCACGTCGTGGCCCTGCTTCTTGGTCTCCACGATCCGTTCAGCGACGCGCCGGATACGCTCGGCGGTCGCTACCGAGGATCCTCCGTACTTCTGAACCACGAGAGCCACGACAGGGTCCTCCAAGATCGACAACAAACTGGTAACAGTCATCCAGACTACCGGCCGGGTGCCAGCGGTTTTGCCGATACCTACCCGGCTTGTGCAAAACCCCACAGCCGCATCCGATCCCGGGCCGGACGCGCGGCCCGCGCGCGATGCGAGACCATGAGGGTATGAAGAGCACGCTGCTCGAGGTGAGAACGGGCCACAGCGAGGTGGTGCAGGACATCACATCGCAGTGCGCGACATTCGTCCGCGAAGCGGGTGGCGACGGGCTGCTGCACATCTTCGTCCCGCACGCCACCGCGGGGATCGCGATCATGGAATTGGGCGCACGCAGCGACGACGACCTGCTGGCCGCGCTGCGCGATCTGCTGCCCGCCGACGACCGATGGCGGCACGCGCACGGCTCCCGCGGCCACGGGCGCTCCCACGTGATGCCCGCGCTGATCCCGCCGTACGCGACGGTCCCGGTGCTCGGCGGGAAGCTGGCCCTCGGCACCTGGCAGTCGATCGCGCTGGTCGATCTCAACGTAGACAACCCGGACCGGCAGGTACGGCTGTCGTTCCTCTCCGACGCCGGCTGATCTGGCTCAGGCCCTGCTGAACCAGCTGACCTGAACGCCGCCGCTGAGCTGCCTGCGCTCGGTCGGCCGGAACTGCGTGGGACGGAACTCGCCCGCGAACCCGGGGACGCCGGTGCCCGCGACCACGGGATAGCTCTTGATCACCAGTTCATCGATCTCCTCCAGCAGCGCTGCGGCGAACTTGCCGCCGCCTGCCAGCCAGATGTCCATGCCGTCCTGTCGCTTGAGTTCGCGGACCAGCCCGACCGGATCGCGCTCGACCAACTCGACGCTCGGATCTTCGATCCGGCCCAGCGTGCTGGACACCACGTACTGCTTCATGTGCGCGTACGGACTGGTCACGCCGATGGCCAGCGCCGGATCGTAGGTGCCGCGACCCATCACCAGCGTGTCGAATTTCTGGTTCGGCGCGTCCACGTCGAGCCCGACGTGCGGGCGCACATGGGTGGGCAGGGTCTCGGGATACTCCGCGCACACCCATTCCCACATGTCGTCGGCTACCGGGTAGAAGTCGATTTCGCCATTCGGGCCCGCGATGTAGCCGTCGAGTGAAAGACCGACGAAGTAGACGAGTTTTCGCATGGGATACCTCTTTCTCTGGATTCGGTCGGCGGTCAGGCGCGGGTGAACCAGGTGACCTGCGCACCGTTGCCGAATTCCCTGCGCTGAACCGGAGTGAACAGCGTCGGACGGAACGCGCCGGAGAACACGGATATGCCGCCGCCTGCGACAACGGGGTAGCTCTTGATGATCATCTCGTCGATTTCGCCGAGCAGTTCGGCGGCGAGCTTGCCGCCACCCACCAGCCAGATGTCGCCGCCCTCGGCCCGCTTCAGCCCCCGGACGAGCTCGACGGGGTCGCGCTCGACCACCTCGACGGCCGGATCGTCGACGGAACCGAGCGTGCTGGACACCACGTACTGCTTCAGGTGCGGGTACGGGCTGGTCACACCAAGGGACAACCCGGGCTCGTAGCTACCCCGGCCCATCACCGCCGTGTCGAACCGCTTGTTCGGCTCATCCACCGCCATTCCAGCCTGTGCGCGCAGGAAGCCCGGCACGAACTCCGGGTATTCGCCGATAGCCCAGGCTGTCATCGCATCGTCGAGCGGGTAGAAGTCGTACTGCCCCTCAGGACCCGCGATGTAGCCGTCGAGGGACACGCCCACGTAGTAGACAAACTTTCGCATACCCATACCGCCTGACTCGTTGTACTCTGTTCGTAGTGATTTGAAATGTAGTACTACGACTGGAGTGGTGTCAAGTGCGGACCAACCCGGAACGACGACAGGCGCTGGTGGACGCGGCGATCGAAGTTCTCGCGCGCGACGGCGCACGCGGACTGACCTTCCGCGCGGTGGACAAAGAGGCCGCGGTACCGGCGGGCACGGCGTCGAACTACTTCGCCAATCGCGACGACCTGCTGACGCAGGCCGGCGGCCGCTTCTACGAGCGGCTACAACCGAGCGAAGAGACCATGGCCAAGCTGACCGACGGGCCGAAGAACCGAGCGAACATCATCGAGCTGATGCGGGAGACGGTCGGGCGCATCGAGGCGTTTCGCACCGGCTACTTGGCCCTGCTCGAATTGCGCCTGGAGGCGACCAGGCGACCGGAACTGCGCGCCGTGCTGAGCGAGCGGGTGCGCAAGGACATCGAATTCAACGTGCGCAACCACATCGAGTCCGGCATGCCCGGCGACGAGAAATCGGTGCTGCTGCTCTACTTGGCGCTCAACTGGCTGATTGTCGATCGGCTCACCCTGCCCGAGGTGTTCACCGAGGAACAGAGCCAGGCATTGATCGAGGCCGCCGTCGAGCGGGTCATCGGCGGAGACGACTGAATCGACACCCCATAGCTTCACGGAATGGTTGTGACGCGCAGCACTCCGTTCGATAATGGGGCGATGATCGCACATGTAGGAGATCGACTCTGCGTACACGGACACGTGGTGGGAGAAGTGGATCACCTGGCCGAGATCATCGAGGTCCGCGGCCCGGACGGGACGCCGCCCTACTTGGTGCGCTACTCCGACGGTCACGAGTCCTTGATATATCCGGGACCTGATGCGGTGGTCGAGCCCGCCAACTGAACGCCACGCCGGACGAGCGCTAGGCGGCTACTTCGCCTGCGCTCGGCCCGGCGCGGGTCCGATCAGGCCCGACGCGTGCGGAGGCGCGTCAGCGCGAATGCAACGATGCCCGCGATCAGCACCTTGCCGGCCGTCTCGATGATCGCGGTGACGTCCACAGCCGGGTGCCAGGTGAGTCGACCGTCGCGCAGCACGTACGCGCCGACGGGCCTGGCGGCCAGACCGAATCCCACTCCTTCGCCGCCGCCCTCCCCTTCGGCGTCTTTGCCACCGCCTCCGCCCCCACCCCCGCCGCCTCCGACGCAGGCGGCGGGAATGATCACTGCCCCATCGGATTCGTACGGCTCCCCGTAGACCCGGCGCACCGTGAACGTGTCCCGCACCTGCGCCAGCAGTTCGGCGTACTTCATGACAACCTCCCACCCGTACCGAGGGCGTCGGACAGCGACGCTCTTTCCGATCCGATCGTATGCGAGCGGGCTGAGCGCGAGCCCTTCCGCGCGAAACCTGCTACTCGGAAGTTGTTCGGACAGTGGCCAATCCCCGATCTCGAGCAGATAACGGCATGTTATCCAGGGTAATCCAGAATCGGTGTCAGCGGTCAGGTTGACGACGCCGACAAATGGCGGCCACAATCGGCCGACTTGTCCACCCGGGGGTCGGAGGTATGCCATGCGCACCAAAACAGACATCCGATTCTTCGTCGACACCGACCCCGCGCAGGTCATGGACGCCCTGATTGCCGTGGAATCACTACCGGACTGGTCATCCTCCTACAGCGACGTGCGGGTCGCGACGCGCGACCGGTGGCGCAGGCCGCTGCGCGTCTTCGTCCGGGCGGAGCTGCTCGGCAGCGGGGATCTGCAAGTGCTGGAATACGATTGGACCGACGGCCGGTGCTCGTGGGTCGTCGCCGACAGCACTCGCGGCGTGCGGGGCGGCGGCTGGTTCGAGGTGTCCGACCGCGTCGACGGCACGCATGTCTGGTACCACGTCGAGCTGTATCTACCCCTCCCGATTCCCGGATTCCTGCTCAAACGCACCGTCCGCAAGGCCAATGAAGTAGTGGTGGAGTGCTTCATCGAGTTCGCCGAGCGTTTCCCGGAACCGGAAAACTATCAACACATATAGCCAAAGCGAATAATTGCCCGCGGCGCTGCGCTCTGCGCGAAATTGCCTGCCCCGGCAAGTAGCGAACCAGCACCGGACCGGCCGGAGTGCGACGATAGGCACCATGATCGGTACCAAACGGGTTCGGTTCCAGCCGGTGGCGGAAGACGCATCGGTAACCCAGCTCGAGCTGTTCTTCGACCTCGTGCTCGTCTTCGCGTTCACCATGGTCGCCGGCCTGGCCGCCGAGGAGACCAGCGCGAAGAACATGCTGCGCGCCTTGCTGGTGCTCGGGGTGACGTGGTGGCTGTGGATCGCGTACTCCTGGCTCGGCAACGTGGTTCGCGCCGACGAGGGCATCGCACGGCTCGCGATGTTCGCCGCGATGGGCGGCGGCTTCCTGGCGGCGCTCACCATTCCCGAGGCGTTCGCCGACAAGCCCGGCGGCTGGTTCGGCCCGCTGGTCTTCGCCATCGCCTACCTGATCGTCCGGTTGGTACACGTCGGGATGTTCTGGCTGGCCAGCTCCGAGGACTCCCAACTGCGGAACCAGGTGCTGCGCTGGGCGCTCGGCTCGATCACCATCGGCACCACGCTGCTGGTCGTCGCCGCGATGACGTCCGGCCGTGCGCAGATCGCGCTGTGGATCGCCGCCATCGCGGGCGACTACCTGTGGACGCTGTTCGCGGGGACCGATTGGCGGTTGAATTCGGCGCGACACTTCGTCGAGCGGTACGGGCTGATCATCATCGTCGCGCTCGGTGAATCCATCGTCTCGATCGGCATCGGAGTGGCGGGGCTGCCGATCTCCTGGCCGATCGCACTCGGCTCGATGCTTGGCCTGGCCATTTCCGGTCTGCTGTGGTGGGCGTATTTCGACGTGGCCGCCCTGTCGGTGGAACACGAACTCGCGCGCGCTACCGGCGCGCGGCAGATCAAGATCGCAACGGTTTCCTACACCTTCTGGCATTTCCCGATGATCGTCGGGATCATCGCGCTGTCGCTCGGGCTGAAGAAGGTGCTCTACTACGTCGGCGACTCCTCGCACCACACCCTGAAGGACGCGCTCTACGGAATTCCGCTGTACTCCCTCTACGGCGGCGTCGCGCTGTACTTGATCGCGCTCGTGGGGTTCAAGCACTACGCCACGGGCATCGTCACGGTGCCCCGAGTGGTCGCCGCGGCGGTGCTGCTCGCGCTCATCCCGGTGGCCTGCGCGCTGCCCGCGCTGGCATCGCTGTCCCTGCTGTGCGTTGTCCTGATCGGGCTGATCGCTTGGGAGACCGTCCGATTCGCGCAGCCGAGGGACGAGATCAGGCACGCGGCAGCCGCGTGAGCTGGTGCCGGACGCCGTTCTCGCGCGGCGTCGGGCCGTACGCCGACGGCGGCACCCGGACGCCGTCGCGGACCGCGTCGCGGATCTGATCGATGTTCTCCCGCAACATATCCGAGACGAGTTCGTCGGTCCGCGGGTCTTCCAGCACCTGTAACACGATGCGGAACGCGGTGTCGGCGATCAGCCGGATGATCTCGTCGTGGAACGGGATGTAGCGCACCCGGCCCGCCTGCGGGTCCTTCTTGATCAGTTCGAGGATCATCTCGTCCAGTTCGGCGCGGTTCTCCTCCAGCGCCGCCGCGATATTACGGGTGTAGTGGCCGGTGCGCAGCACGTTCGCCACCTCGTCCATCACCGCGATCGTCATCGGGCGGCGGATGGTGTCCACGATGGCCGCCACGAAGTGATTCACTACAGCGGCGGTCACGCGGTCGCCGAACACCCGGTCGGCCACCCGAGCGAGGCGGACGGCGATGACCACGATCCGCAGCAGCCGGAAGCCGCGGAAGAAGGGGCTGGTCACCGGGATCATGCCGAGGACTTCGTACCAGTAGACGAGCGGGTAGGTCCACGGCCAGCCCGCGCGGCGCCAGCGCCACAGGAACTCCGCGGCGAACACCGCGCACAACGACCAGTCGACGAACACGACCACGCGGTAGGTGTGCCCGGAAACCGGGAAGACGGTGATCCAGACGACCAGCGCCACCGAGACGATGGCCAGCGCCAGCATCACGAAATCGGTCCACAGCATGGGCGGCTTGCGCGGATACTCCTGCGGCTGCGGCGCTTCCCGCAGACCGTATCGCTCGCGAGGCGAGCCGCCGATGCCCGAGCTGGAGGTGGGAGCGGACACTACTGGGGATCCCTTCGACGCCGAACGGTGCCGCCGACAGTAGTACGAGCAAAGCACGCTCGGCACGGTTGAGGAACGCGGCAGGCCGCCGGCACCGATTCGATCAGCGACCGGCGCGGACGATCGCCTCGATATTGCGTTCGGCCAGTGCGGCGATGGTGAGCGACGGGTTGACCGTTCCGGTACTGCCGGGCACCGCGGCGCCGTCCATCACGTACAGCCCGGGGTGGCCGTGCACGCGCCCATGGTTGTCCGTGGCACGCCCCAGCACCGCGCCGCCGAGCGGATGCGCGGTGAACAACGCGTTCGCGTCATAACCGAGAGCGCCGTACTCGACGAGCGCGCCCGCGCGTTCGGCGATCCGGTGGTCGACCGCGCGCGCCGCGGCCACGATGTCGTCGCGGTTCTTCGCCGACCAACTGAGCCCGACGCCGTTCGTTGCCGGGTTGTAACCGAACCGGGTGCGGGTCGGGTCGAGCACCATGCCGAGCGAGGCCAGCGCGCCGGTCTCGAACGGGATGCCGGGGATGTACCAGCTCTCCAGGGTCAGCGGCGCACCGGATTCGTCGAAGATCCGGCTCGCGCTCGGCACGCCTTGGCCGTGCCCGGCCAGCGCGCTCGCGCCACGGGCCAGCACCACGTCGCCGTTGGTGCCCCATCCGTCGCCGATGTGCTCGTTCAGGCGGGGCAGCGCACCGGTGGCCTGGGCGCGGACCAGCAGTTCGGAGGTACCGATCGAACCCGCGCCGAGGAAGAGCCGATCACAGGTGACCGTGCGGGTGGCCAGTACGTCACCGGTGGGCGACAGCTTCGCCATGGTGACCGCGTAACGGTCGCCGTCCTGCGCGATGGCGTCGACACGGTGTCCGGGGAATATCGCGCAGCGGCCGGTGTTCTGCGCGTTCCGCAAGTAGTTCTGGTTCAGGTCGAATTTGGCGCCGTTGGAGTTGCCCAGGTTGCTTCTGGCCGCGGTGGCCGAAGGCCGTGCGGCTCCGGATAGTTCGGCGCGCAGGATGTCCCAGTTGAAGATCGAGTCGTTCGGCTGCGGGTGGTAGCCGGCCTTGCGCACCTGATCGTCCCAGGCACGAGAGTGGGCGAACGGCGAGGACTGGTAGATGTCCGCGGGAATCGCGCTCAGCCGCAGCATCCCCCGCACCCGCGGGTAGTAGACGCGCTCCATCTCGCCGTAGTCGACGGTGCCGCCGAAGACGTGGTCGAAGAAACGGCGTTCCGGGGCGATCATGGCTCCGCTGAAGATCACCGAGCCGCCGCCGACCGCCGCCGCCCGCCAGACATCGATGCCCGGGTACTCCGTGCAGTCCAGCACGCCGCCGAAGCTGGCGAACCGCATCGGCACCTTGGTGACGCCGGTGAAGTGAGTTCGGTGCCAGAAGCCGCGACCGTCGGGCAGATCGTCGCCGGTGAAGATCTCCCGCCACGGGTCGTTCGGCCAGCGTGAACCGCGTTCCAGTACGGTGGTGGCGATACCGGCCTCGGCCAGGCGCAGCGCGGTGACCGCGGCGCCGAAGCCGGAGCCGATGACTATCGCGGGCGAATGCTGAGGTGGATCAGGAAGCGGCGCAAAGATTTCCGGTACCCAACCGCGGAACAAGGCCTCCCACGCCGGGTCCGTGGACGCCGCACTGGTACCGGCCGTCGTTCCCACAGCACCGAGCAGCGCGGCCGTGCCCGCCGCCTTGAACAAGGCACGTCTACGCACCGGTCACCTTCCATTTTCACGCCTAGCGTGCGCAGACTACCGGTATTCCCGTTTTGTCACCAGATATCCGATTTTGCTATCGACCGAACGGCGTCTCGTCGGCGCGGCAAGTGGCCCCCGGAGCGGGCAGGTGCAAGTCGATGAGGTAGCGCTCCCGCAACTTCCGGGTGCAGTCGTTGAGCGGGGTGTGCCCATAACCCCCGTCCACGACGACCAGCCTGGCGTTCACCAATTCGTCCTGTGCGCGCCGCGCGGCGGTCAGCGGGGTAACCGGATCGAATCGGTTGTTGACCAGCAGCGCAGGGGTGTCCGACCGCAGGATCCACGGTCCGGTGTAGCGCTGGCTATACCCCTCGGGCGGTGACGGCCAAGACGCGCAGGCTTGGCGCAGATACAGCCAGTACGCGCCGTATGTGGGACTGATTGCCGCGAGATCCCGTGCCAGCGCGGGCCATTGACCGGGGTCGCGCGGAAAGGTGTTGTCGGCACAGGAGATCGCGGTAAAGGCGTCGAGGAAGAAGTCACCCGGTTCCGCGATGACCGTCAAGATCTCGCTCACGGCACCCGCATCGCCCGCGGGACCACGCTCCAGTTCGGCGAGCAACTGCCCCAGGGCGGGCCATCCCTCTTTCGGGTCGTACAGCAGCAGCGCATGCGCGGACATGGCCTCGGAGTAGGTGACGCTGCGCGCCCCCGCGCCGGTCCCGACGACGATCGGCGCCTCCCGAAGGCGTTGCAGCACAGCGTCGTTGCGGGCACGCAGGTCGGGTTTGCCGGTACTCTCATGCGCGGCAGGGTCGTTCGGGCCGCCCCCGGCCGCGAAGGCGCA
Source organism: Nocardia amamiensis NBRC 102102 (assembly GCF_001612745.1). Lineage (GTDB taxonomy): Bacteria > Actinomycetota > Actinomycetes > Mycobacteriales > Mycobacteriaceae > Nocardia > Nocardia amamiensis. Next base: position 24,631 of record NZ_BDBA01000129.1, read on the forward strand.
CCGCGGTCGTCCCGCCTCCGCGCACAGTCGCAGGAACTCGCTCAGTACCTCCTCGGTACCGGCCGAGGTGCTCTCGATCAAGCTTCGGGTGTCGTTGGTGTACGTGTCCGGGTCGATCATCGAAGCCAGGTGCAGCGCGCGTACCCGGTCGCCGAACAGTGCGCCGTACACCTGGCCCAGGTAGCTTGCGTAGGAACCGCCTTCGTAGGTCAGCTGCGGGTCGCCGACCGCGCGGCGCAGCAGGTCGAGATCGCGCGCGACGTCGACCGTGGTCAGATGCCCGAGCAGCGGGCCGCCGTGCTCGGCGCACCCTGCCGCCAGCTCGCGACTTGCCGCCGCGGCGGCCCGCTCCTGTTCGGGATTCGCCGGCGGCAACCACGCCCCGGACCAGAACTGTTGCTGCTGTTCGGCATTCGCGAAGCACCGCACCTGTCCGCTGCGGCCGACGCCGCGCTGGTCGAAGGTGATCACGTCGAACCGGCGCGCGATCTCGCCGCCGATCAACTCTCCCTCGGCCGCCCACTGCAATCCCGAACCGCCAGGACCACCCACCGCCGCGAACAACGTGCCGATCCGCCGCTCCGGGTCGGCGGCCCGCTGGCGCACGACCGCGAGCGGGAAGGTCGGGCCGTCGGGACGGGCGTAGTCCACCGGCACGGCCGCTGTCGCGCACTCGAACTTGCTCAGCCGCGGCTCGGCGCACCGCGCCCAGTCCAGCCGCGGTGTCGGCGCCGCGTCGGCCTGCGCGACCAGATCGGCGACAGCCGACTCATGGCGGCTCGGCGTTCCGGCACAGGCGCTCACCGCCGGTAGCACGATGGCGAGGGCGACGGCGACCAACTTCCAGCTACGCACGGATAACATCCTGTGCCCCCGCATGGGCGGGCGTCGTCCTCCTCAGGGCTGACATCGGACCCTGAGATTCTCCGGGCGCCCTCCTGGGATGCGCACTACGCCGACGCCCGCCGCGGCCGCCGTACCAGTTCGCCGCCGCAGTTCGGGCAGACGCCGTGCAACTCGGTATCGCACCGCCCGCAGAAGGTGCATTCATAGCTACAGATCACGGCGGGGCCATCGGGGGTGAGCGCGGTTCCGCAGCGCTCACACAGGGCACGCATTTCCAATGCCACTATGACGTCACCAGGCGGATCACTGCGATCAGACCGACCACGACGATGACGGCGCGCAGCACGGTCGGCGGCATCCGCCTGCCCATCTTGGCGCCGAGCTGGCCGCCGATGATCGAGCCGAGCGCGATCAACGCGGCCGCCCGCCAGTCCACGTCGGCGATCACGATGAAGATCACCGCGGACACGGCGTTCACGATCAACGCGAGCGCGTTCTTCGTGCCGTTGAGGCGCTGGATGTCGTCGTGCACGAAGACGCCGAGCAACCCGATCAGCAGTACGCCCTGGGCGGCGCCGAAGTACCCGCCATAGATGCCTGCCGCGTAGATCGCGGCGAAGAGGATGGCGCCGCCGTGCTCCGGGACCGGCGCGCCGTCGTTCTCCCGCCTGCGCTTCACCCAGCTCGCCAGCCGCGGCTGCACCACGACCAGGACCAGCGCCACGGCGATCAGCACCGGCACGATCGCCTTGAACGCCGCGGGCGGAAGCACGAGCAGCAGCACCGCCCCCGTGATGCCGCCGAGTAGCGAGGCGGTGCCCAGCCGCAGCAGCCGGTCCCGCTGCCCGGCCAATTCGCGGCGGTAGCCGTGCACACCGCTGAGCGAACCGGGCACCAGACCTATGGTGTTGGACACATTCGCGGTGACCGGCGGCAACCCGAAGGCGAGTAGAACAGGGAAAGTGATCAGCGTGCCCGAGCCGACGATCGTGTTGATACCGCCCGCCGCGATACCCGCACCGAACACGGCCAGTTGCTCCAGCCAGGTCATAGCTATCCTTTGACGTCCCGCCGGGCCGCTGGGCCCGTACAAGCGTGCCACTACCGGACCGAACCGTAGCGGGTCATCGGATCACCCGACGACGGGACCGCCCTTCCCGGCGCTGTCGCGGCACGGTAAGCTCGCGAACATCATGCAGCGGGCACTTCTTCTCGGCCGCCGCGACGGGGTCTGATCGGACCGGCTCCCGTCGCGGGGTTTTGCCGCGCCGGTCGACCCAGCCCTTTGGGAAAAACCACACCCCACGGAGAGACTCCCCATGTCCCCTGCTGACGCGTTCGTATCCGGCGCCAAGACCATCACGGCGCCGAGCAAACCCGCCCCCGCCGACCAGCCGGCGTGGAACAAGCAGAAGAACTCCTCGATGCCGGCGTTCCGCTATCGGCCGTTCGCCGAGGAGGTCGAGCCGATCACCTTGCCCGACCGCACCTGGCCGGAGAAGGTCATCGACCGGGCGCCCGGGTGGTGTGCGGTCGACTTGCGCGACGGTAACCAGGCGCTGATCGACCCGATGAGCCCGGCGCGCAAGCGCCGCATGTTCGATCTGCTGGTGCGGATGGGCTACAAGGAGATCGAGGTCGGCTTCCCCTCCGCCAGCCAGACCGACTTCGATTTCGTCCGCGAGATCATCGAAGACGGCGCCATCCCCGACGACGTGACCATCCAGGTGCTGACCCAGTGCCGGGCCGAGCTGATCGAACGCACCTTCGAGGCCTGCGCCGGCGCGCAGAACGTGATCGTCCACTTCTACAACTCGACCTCGATCCTGCAGCGGAAAGTGGTGTTCCGCGCCGATCGCGCGGCGGTGAAGAAGATCGCGACCGACGCCGCTGCGCTGTGCCTGGAGACCGAGAAGCGCTACCCGGACACCAACTGGCGTTACGAGTACAGCCCCGAGTCCTACACCGGCACCGAGTTGGAGTACGCCAAGGATGTGTGCGACGCGGTCTCGGAGATCATCGCGCCGACACCGGACAAGCCGCTGATCATCAACCTGCCTGCCACCGTCGAGATGGCGACGCCGAACGTCTACGCCGACTCGATCGAATGGATGAGCCGCAACCTGGCCCGTCGCGACGCGATCGTGCTGTCGCTGCACCCGCACAACGACCGCGGCACCGCCGTGGCCGCCGCCGAGCTGGGCTTCCAGGCGGGCGCCGACCGGATCGAGGGTTGCCTGTTCGGCAATGGCGAGCGCACCGGCAATGTCTGCCTGGTCACGCTGGGGATGAACCTGTTCTCCCGCGGCATCGACCCGCAGATCAACTTCTCCGACATCGATGAGATCCGCCGCACCGTCGAATACTGCAACCAGCTGCCGGTGCACGAGCGCCACCCGTACGGCGGCGACCTGGTCTACACCGCGTTCTCCGGCAGCCACCAGGACGCGATCAACAAGGGCTTGGACGCGATGAAGGCAACGGCGGACGCCGCCGGAGCGGACGTCGCCGACATCGTCTGGGAAGTGCCCTACCTGCCGATCGACCCGAAGGACGTCGGCCGCACCTACGAGGCGGTCATCCGGGTCAACTCGCAGTCCGGCAAGGGCGGCGTCGCCTACATCATGAAGACCGATCACGGATTGGCGCTGCCGCGGCGGCTGCAGATCGAGTTCTCCCAGGCGATCCAGCGGATCACCGACGGCGAGGGCGGCGAGGTGACGCCCAAGGAGATGTGGGACGTCTTCTCCGAGGAGTACCTGAGCCCGATCCGCCCGCTGGAGCGGATGCGCCAGCGGGTCACCGCGTCGGAGACCGACGGCGGGGTCGACTCGATCGTGGCGGTGGTGAAGGTCGACGGCGTCGAGCAGGAGATCACCGGCAAGGGCAACGGACCGCTGGCCGCGTTCGTCGACGCGATCGCGAGCGTCGGCTACAACGTCGAGGTCTTGGACTACTCCGAGCACGCGATGTCCGCAGGTGACGACGCGCAGGCCGCCGCTTACGTGGAGTGCGCGATCGGCGACAAGGTGGTGTGGGGAGTCGGTATCGCCACCTCGATCACCACCGCGTCGCTGCGTGCGGTGGTGTCGGCGGTCAACCGGGCGCACTGATTCCCGTCGCTCCGGCCGGAGCGAAGGCGGAGGTACGCACGGCCGGAGCGAAGGCGGAGTACGCAGAGAGGACACAGCCGGACGCAGTCCGTCCGCAGCCCGCGCATGGCCGGAGCGAAGGCGGAGTACGCAGAGAGGACGCAGTCGGACGCAGTCCGTCCGCAGCCCGCGCATGGCCGGAGCGAAGGCGGAGGTACGCCTGTCCCGGAACGCGTCTGGCGAGGGCGCCGTGGCGGTTCGTCCGCGCGGCGCCCGATCTCGCTGTCGCAGACCATTTGTCGATGGCGTGTCGCTCGGCGCGTCCGCCCTACCTACCGCGACACGGCGCAGCGAACCCCGTGCTAGCGTGGATTCGCACTCCAAGCGCCGAGCTCTCTGCTCGAACTCCCGAGCAGATGGGGGAACCGTGACAACAAACGACCACAATCCGACCTCTCCGCCCTGGCTGCAGAGTCATTCCGTGGACACGGCCGAAGTCACCGAGGCGGAGTCGTCGGCCACCGACCCGTCGGCCGAGCACACCGGCGGCGTGGAAGCGAAGGAAACCGACGTGGCCGATGGGCTGGATCAGCCGGACGCACAGCCCGAACAGCCGGAGCCGCAAGGCTCGACCGAGCAGACCACGGTCTACCCGCACGCTGGGCCCGCACAGTCCTACGGTCCGCCGCCCGCCGAGCCGTACGGCCCCTACGCCGCACCGGGTGCCGGTGCATATGCGCCGCCGTCATTTCCCGGGGAGCCGTTCCCTACCGGCGCATTTCAACCGCCGCCGAACACCAGTGGTAGCCACCCGATTCCCATGCCCGGGCATGATCCCGGCTATGGCGAGTACCGCATGGACTCCTTACCACCGGAACCCGCTGCGCCGCAGTCCGATCCCAGCGGGCCGATCTACAGCTGGGCACCACCGCCTCCGCCGGTGACGCATCAACCACCACCGCCGCCCGCCTACCAACCGCCGCCGCCCCCAGCGCCGATCGGGCAACCCCAAGGACCGGGCTGGCAGGGCCAGCCGAATCCGCACCAGCCCGCACAGCCTTTCCAGCCGCAGCATGTGCCGCAACCCGGACAGCCGGGGCACTCGGTCAACGATCTGAATCTGCTCCGGCGGGCCCGCAGGGCGCCGCGCAGTGGGTGGCGCCGTGCCGTGCACAAGGCTTCCGGCGGCATGATCAACCCGGGCGAGTCGGCCGCCGACGTCGTCTATCAGGACTTGGTCGACCGGGTGAATCAGCCCGTGCGCGGCGACTACCGGATCGCGATCCTCTCGCTGAAGGGTGGCGTCGGCAAGACCACGACCACGGTCGGCCTCGGCTCCACCTTCGCATCGCAGCGCGGTGACCGGGTGATCGCGATCGATGCCAATCCCGACCTCGGCACGCTGGCGCACCGAGTGCCGCGCCAGACCCGCTCCACCGTGCGCAATCTGCTCGAGGACCAGAACATCACCAGGTACTCGGACGTGCGCGCACACACCTCGCAGGCGCCGAGCCGCCTGGAAGTGCTTGCCAGCGAACAGGATCCGGCGGTGTCCGAGGCGTTCAGCGAGGCGGACTACCGCAAGGCGATCGGCATCCTGCAGTCGTTCTACAACATCATCCTGACCGACTGCGGCACCGGTTTGATGCACTCCGCGATGGCGGGGGTGCTCGACATGGCCAGTTCGCTGGTGCTGGTCACCTCCCCGGCCATCGACGGCGCGCGCAGCGCCTCGGCGACCCTGGACTGGCTCGACCACCACGGCTACGGCAAGCTGGTGGAGCGAACGGTCGTGGTGGTGAACGCTTCCCGGCGCGGCGCGTCGACCGTGGATCTCGACCAGCTGCGCAAGCTGTTCCTGGACCGCACCCGCGCGGTGCAGGTGGTGCCGTTCGACGACCACCTCGCCGAGGGAGCCGAGATCGACCTGGAACTGGTGGGCAAGCCCACGCGGCGGGCCCTGCTCGAACTGGCGGCGATGGTTGCGGACGACTTCAACTACGTCAACACGCAGTCCCAGCACCCCTACCGTTACCCCGGACCGCCAGGAATGTGATCGGGACAAGCACATCCGCCGCGGCGCGGTGGATGTCGTCCCGCCTCAGGACGAAGTCTTGTCCGTCGCTTTCGCGGAGTCGGCCGTCGCCAGCGCGGCGGCCGACTCGAAGGCCGCGAGCACGGCGGCGATGGCCGGACGGGCGTCGGCGCGCGGCCGGATGGCCAGTTCGTACATCCGGGCGGCGCGCACACCGGACAGCCGAAGCACCGCGAGCGTGGGATCGCTCACCGCGTAGCGCGGCATGAGCGCGACGCCGTAGCCGGTGGCGACCAGCGTCTCGATCACGCGGAAATCATTGAGCCGCTGCGCTATCCGCGGCTGCACGCCGGTCACGGTGGCGATGGAGCGCAGCACGTCGTCGACCGGGAAGCCGCCGCGCACGCTCAGCCAGGTCTCGTCGGCCAGCTCTTCCGGCGCGACGACCGAGCGGCCGGCGAGCCGATGCGTCGCAGCCGCGACCACGTCGATCGGCTCGCGCATGAGCACCCGAGTCGCGACACGGGGATCGGCGATCGGCGCGGCGCGTTCGTCGCGATGGGTCAGTACCACGTCATAGTCGGCGAGCAGTCGTGCTACCTCGGAAGGGGGCACGTCCTCGTCTCGCGCGACCACGTCCACACCGCTGTCCGCCATCCCGCCCAGCACATGGGGTAGCAACAGGGCTCCACCCGAAGGGAATACCGCTACGCGGACCCGGCCGCGCGGGGAGCCGCGATAGTGCGCCATCTCGGCGACCGCGCGATCCATAGCCGCGAGCACCTCGTCAGCGCGCACCACCAACGCCCGCCCGGCGTCGGTAAGCCGGACGCGTCGGCCGTCGGGTTCCAGCAGGGCCACGCCCGCTTCCTTGGCCAGCACCTTGAGCTGCTGGGAAACCGCCGAGGGCGTCATCGACAACGCGGCGGCCACGGCGGCAACCGTGCCGCGATCGGCGAGTTCACGCAGTACACGCAGCCGTTCCAAGGCCATGGGCGGGCCGGGTACGGCCTTCCCGGATCCGGAAACCATTAAGTAACACTACATTATTTATCCACATTTATTCGATTGTTCTGATTGTTCGGCGACCGCACGATGAAACACGTGACCACTCGCGATCGCCTGCTCGGCTGCACCGTCGTCCTGCTCTGGGGCCTGAACTTCCTCGCCATCCGGGTGGGGCTGGACCACTTCCCGCCGTTCTTCTTCGCGGCACTGCGTTTCGCGGTGCTGGCGATTCCGGCACTGTTGTTCATTCCGCGCCCACCGGTGCGAACGCGCTGGATTCTGCTGTACGGCACCGGTTTCGGCATCTTGCAGTTCGCATTCCTGTTCACCGCCATGCGGGTCGGAATGCCGACCGGGCTCGCTTCGCTGGTGCTGCAATCCTCGGCGCCGTTCACCGTGGTGCTCGGTGCGCTGATGCTGGGCGAGCGAATTCGGCCGGTGCAGATCGCGGGCATCGCCGTCGCGGTCGCCGGAATAGCGGTGATCGGGTGGGACCGGCTGGAACACGCCACTCTGCTTCCGGTGCTGCTGACGCTGGCGGGCGGCCTGGGCTGGGCGTTCGGCAATATCGGTGCACGCTTGGCCGGTACCGAGACCGCCGATGTCAATCCGCTGCACCTGATGCTGTGGACCACGGCCATTCCGCCATTGCCGCTGTTCGTGCTGTCCGTATTCACCGAGGGGCCCACCGCCGGTCTGCACGCCCTCACCGAGTCCTTTTCACTGGCTGGTTGGCCCGCTCTGGTGGCGCTGGCTTACATCGCCATCTTGGCCACGGTCGTCGGGAGCGGACTGTGGACCTATCTGATGGGCCGCTACCCGGCGGGCACGGTCGCCCCGTTCTCGCTGCTGGTTCCGGTCGTCGGGATAGCTGCAGCCTGGGCATTCCTCGGCGAGACCCCCACTCTGCTGTCGCTTGCCGGTGGTGTCGTGGTGATCACAGGCGCCTTCGTCGCGACGTCGAGCAAGCCGCGAAAGCCACCCGTGGACGCCGCCGCCGCGCCGACGAAAGCCCTGATAAGCGCAGGGCGACCCAGGGCCTGAAGCACACGGCATGATCAGTTCCCCCAGGGCTGACCGGCCGGTCGACACGATGACCGGTCGAGGCGCCGCCCGTCCCTCTTGGGCGGGCGGCTGCTCGGCTAACTCGGTGTCGCTCGTCCGCACCGATAGGGCGACCCGTCCCCTATGTCGGTTTGCGGGGTCGATGCGACCAGGAAGACCTGTCGCTTTACAGTAGTGCCCGAGCGTGGAAGTTGGTCCCAGTCAGACAGCAGATCGGCGCATGGCAGAACAACAGTGGACCGTCTCGCGAAGGGCACTTATTCGTGGCACGGTTGTGGCAGGGGTGGCAACGGCGGGGGGACTGGCGGCGGGTGCTCTGAGACCGGCGCCGGTGGCGGCGAGTCCTGGTGGTCCGCGGGTCGCGATTCTCGGCGGCGGCGTCGCCGGTCTGACCGCGGCGCATGAGCTAGCCGAGCGTGGATTCCGGGTCACCATCTACGAAAGACGCGCCTGGGGGGGCAAAGCCCGTAGCGTCGGGGTGCCGGGCACCGGAGCAGGGGGACGGCCGGATCTACCCGGAGAACACGGATTTCGCTTCTTTCCCGGCTTCTATCAACACGTGCCGGACACTATGCGCCGAATCCCGTTCCCGGGCAATTCGAATGGCGTCTGGGACAACCTCGTCGCGGTGCCGGAGGCGCGCTTCGCCCGGCGCGGCGGCGACGACTTCCGCGTGCCGCTCGGTCCGCGCGCCCGCGCCGGATTCACCCCGGAAGGCTTCCGGGAAACGCTCGGCGCCGCCCTGGCAACAGCGCTGAAAATGCCTCCCAGAGAAGGGATCTACTTCGCCGAGCGCCTGCTGGTCTTCAATTCCAGCTGCGATGCCCGCCGCTTCGGCCAGTGGGAGCACACCTCCTGGCACGACTTCGTCGGGGGCCACGCGCGCTCGCACGAGTTCCGTGCGCTGCTGTCCCGCACACTGACCAGCATCATGGTCGCCGCGAAGGAGCACGCGGCGAGCGTGCGCACCATCGGCACCATGGGCGAGCAGTTCCTCGGCAATCCCTTCGAGATCGGCAACGACGGCGGCTTGGACCGCGTGCTGAACGGCCCGACCAACGCGGTCTGGATCGACCCGTGGACGCGGCGAATCCGTGAGCTGGGCGCGGAATTCGTGCTCGGCACCGAAGTGCGCGGGCTCCAGGTGCAAGACCGCAGGATCACCGCTGCCCGCGCGGTGGACGAAACCGGCGCCGAGCGGACCATCGAGGCCGATTACTTCGTCGTCGCACTGCCCGCCGAGCGGGCCCGCACGCTGTGGTCGCCGCAGGTGCTGGCGGTGCGGCCGGAATTGGCCGCGATGGACCAGCTCGTCACCGACTGGATGAACGGCATCCAGTTCTACCTGCGCCGACCGGTCGACATCGCGCGCGGCCATACCGCCTACATCGACGCGCCGTGGTCGCTCACCTCGATCAGCCAGAATCAGCTGTGGCGCCGCAAGCTCACCGAATTCGGCGACGGCAGCGTGCAGGACTGCCTGTCGGTGGACATCTCCGACTGGAACACCCCCGGCGTCGTGTTCGGCAAACCGGCCAAGGAGTGCACGCACGAGGAGATCGCGCGCGAGGCGTGGGCCCAGATCAAGGCCCACCTCGACGATCGGGGTGAGCTGCTGCGCGACGCCGACCTGCACTCCTGGTTCCTCGACCCGGGCATCAGCTGGCAGGAGGGACCGCGGCGCAACGCCAACGCCGACCCGCTACTGATCAACACCGCGGGTTCCTGGGAGTACCGGCCCGACCCGCACGGCGCGCTGGAAAACCTGTTCCTGGCAGGCGATTACGTGCGCACGAACGTCGATCTGGCCACCATGGAGGGCGCCAACGAATCCGCCCGCGCCGCGGTGAACGCAGTACTGGACGTGGCCGGTTCGAACGCCGAGCGCTGCCGGTTGTTCACGCTGTACCGAGCGCCGGAACTGGAACCGCTGCGCCTGATCGACGCCCACCGTTACGCGGCCGGGCAGCGAAACATGTTCGACGTGCCGGTCTGATCCCAGCCGGGCGATCGATCCGCGCCCACCAGAACGGAATTCGATCGCCATACCGTCCCGGGCGGTGCTTGAATCGGCGTATGCCCGAGAGCACCGTCCCGAACGAGATCACCGACCCGGCGGACCTGCGACAGTTACTCGGCGACGTGATGCCGCGCGCCGCCACCAAGGAGCGAGTCGCCCTGCACGCGCGGGACCGGGAGTGGATCGCGAACTCCCCGTTCCTGGTGATGAGCACCAGCGACGGCGACGGCAACTGCGACGCCTCGCCGAAGGGCGATCCGGCTGGGTTCGTCCACGTGCTCGACGACAGGACGCTCGCCATCCCGGAGCGTCCCGGCAACCGGCGCGCCGACGGCTACCTCAATATCCTGGGCAACCCGCACGTCGGCCTGCTGTTCCTGATCCCGGGCCGCCGCGAGACGTTGCGGATCAACGGACGGGCCCGGCTGGTGCGTGACGCGCCCTACTTCGACGACATGGTGGTGCGCGGCCATCGCCCGATCCTCGCCGTCGAGGTGGACATCGAGCAGATCTTCTTCCACTGCGCCAAGGCGTTCATCCGCAGCCATCTGTGGGAGCCGGAGCAGTGGCCCCTCGACACCCTGCCGAGTGCTGCCTGCCTGGTCAAAGAGCTGCAGACGAATATTGCCGAGACACTCGAGGAGCTGGAGCACTACTACTCGCCGGAGAGCTACCAGGCGAAGCTCTATCGCGACTGAGTCGGGTGGCCCACGCCACTGGACCGCGCCGCGCCCGGATCGCGGGGCGAACATAGACTCGCGACGTGGCAGACATATCGGTGCGCGGACGGTTCGCGCTCGCGGCGGCGGGTGCGGCGTCCTGGGCTTCGCAGAAAGCGGGTCGCGGCAAGGGCTCGATGATCGGCGGCCTGATCGCGTTGAAGATCGATCCGACGGTCATGGACCAGCTCGGCCGGCAGCGGCGCACCGTGCTGGTCACCGGCACGAACGGCAAGTCCACCACCACCAGGATGACCACCGCCGCGCTCGGCACGCTCGGCCAGGTCGCGACCCAGGCCGACGGCGCCAACATGGACGCGGGCATCGTTGCCGCGCTCAACGCCCACCGGCGTGCGCCGCTGGCCGCGATCGAGGTGGACGAACTGCACCTGCCGCACGTCACCGACTCGCTCAACCCGTCGGCGGTGGTCCTGCTGAACCTCAGCCGCGACCAGCTCGACCGGGTCGGCGAGATCAACATGATCGAGCGCAAGCTGCGCGCCGGGCTGGCGAAGCACCCGGCCACCGTGGTGATCGCGAACTGCGACGACGTGCTGGTCACCTCGATCGCCTACGACCACCCCAATGTGGTGTGGGTGGCCGCGGGCAGCGGCTGGGCGATGGACGCGACCAGCTGCCCGCGCAGTGGTGAGCCGATCATCTGGGAGGGCGCGCACTGGCGCAGCACCGGCGCGGATTTCCAACGCCCCGAACCCGATTGGTCGCTGGACGGCGACGATCTGGTCGGTCCGGGCGGGGCGCGTTTCCCGTTGCGGCTGGCACTGCCGGGACGGGCCAATCGCGGCAATGCCGCGCAGGCGGTGGCCGCC
>NZ_BDBA01000130.1 GCF_001612745.1 Nocardia amamiensis NBRC 102102
CTGGGTCGACCGCGAGACCAGCGCGCTCGCCCAGCTGCGGTCTCGGCCGGTGCTCGCCGACCCGCTGCGCGAGATCGACCGCCGTCGGGAAGAGATCGAGCGTCTGCGCACGTCGGCGCGCCGCTGCGCCGAGCACAGTATCCGCACCGAATCCACCGCGACCAGGCATCTGCGTGAGAAACTCACGGCGGTGGGCCCGGCCGCGACGCTGGCCCGTGGCTACGCTGTCGTACAGCGCGTCACCGGCCGGGAGCGGGTGGTGGTGCGCTCGATCGAGGACGCTCCCCCGGGCAGCCAGTTGCGCATCCGAGTCGCCGACGGCGCCGTCACGGCCGCCGCGCTCGGCGCCGAGGCGCTCGGCAGGCAGCACACCGACACAGGGAGGAACTGACCTTGGCCGAGACCGGCAAGTCAGCGGATAAGGAGGCGACGGGCGCCGACCCCGCCGACGAACTGGCCGAGATCGCCGGCTTCGGCTACGAACGCGCCCGCGACGAACTGGTCAACGTGGTGAAGATGCTCGAGCAGGGCGGCCTCGACCTGGACGAATCCCTCGCCCTGTGGGAGCGCGGCGAGGCACTGGCCAACCGCTGCGAAGAGCACTTGGCGGGTGCGCGCAAACGCGTGGAGGACGCGCTGCACCGCTCCGATCTGGAACAGCGCGAATGACCATCCGCCGCGCCACCCCGGACATCCGTACCACCGACCTGGCCGCCGGCCGCGAGTTCTACCGGCTGCTCGGCTTCCATGAGGCGATGGACCTGGGTTGGGTCGTCACGATGGCGTCCCCGTCCAACCCGACCGCCCAAGTCCTGCTCGTCGGCCCGGACGCCGAACAGCTCCAGCCGGACATGAGCGTGGAGGTCGACGATGTCGACGCCGTACACGAGGCGATGACCGCCGCCGGCGCCGACATCGTCTACTCCCTGCGCGACGAGCCGTGGGGCGTACGCCGCTTCTTCGTCCGCGATCCCAGCGGGACCATCGTCAACGTCGTGACCCACCGCTGAGAACCGGCGCTCCGGTGTGCGGGTAGAGCATCAGTAGCGCTCGTCGTCGCGAAGCGCCTGCAACGCTGCACTCGCTCGGCCCTCGGCGTCGACGGATTCGCTGTTCAGTCGACGGCGCACGTCTGCGAGCAGATCCGATCGACTCTTATTCGCCGGTCGCATGCGTCCTTCGGCAAGCATCCGTGCTCGGACATCTCGCTCCGCGTCCACTGGCAGCTGAATCAGGGCTTCAGGGGCTGGGCGGCGGTGATCGCCTGGGCCAGGGTGGTGAAGGCGGCCTGGTTGCCCGCGCCGGTGATCAGCACGCGGGACTGGCCGAGATCGGCGATCCACGCGGTCTCCGAGCCCTGCTCGGCGTAGACGATCCACTTCTGCGCACCGATCTGCTCGGTGCCGCTGGCGTACCGGGATCCGAGCACGAACCGGGCCAGCGCCTCCTCGGTCGCGTTGCTCTGGGAGAACCGCATGTAGGTGCTCTGCGGCGTGATGTAGCCGACGGTGCTGACCGGTCCGCCGCCGGTGCCGCCGATGGATTCGCGGCTGCCGGAGTTCGGCGTCCAGTCCGCGGGCACAGCCGGGTTGCGGATCGGGAACGGCAGAGATCGGGCGTCGGCGGTGAGCGCGGCCTGCGCGTCGAAATGCGGGATCTTCCCCTGCGTCGGACCGTTCGCGGCGAAACTGCACTGGCTGGCCAGACCCGCGAACACCACGGCGATCAACACCAGCGGGATCAGCGACCAGAACAGATCCCGGTAGTCGTTCATGATGCGTGGCTTTTGGTACGACACGCTCCCAGTATCCACTCGCGCGGCGCCGGCCGCCCGCGCACCCCGATCACCTGCGGATCACCCGGACCAGGGGTGTACGGCCCTGCGGCGTCGATGCGCGACCGCTCGCTCCATCGCTGGGCGTCGATGCGCGACCGCTCGCTCCATCGCTGGGCGTCGATGCGCGACCGCTCGCTCCATCGCTGGGCACCGAATGAGACAATTGACCGGTACGTACCGACGCACAGGAGGCACCCCGCAATGACGGCAACTTCCCCCAACCCCAGCCGCCGCGAGGCGCCCGACCGTAACCTCGCACTCGAGCTGGTCCGCGTGACCGAGGCCGGGGCGATGGCCGCGGGCCGGTGGGTCGGACGCGGTGACAAGGAGGGGGGCGACGGCGCCGCCGTCGACGCCATGCGGCAGCTGGTCAGCTCGGTGTCCATGCGCGGCATCGTCGTCATCGGCGAGGGCGAGAAGGACGAGGCGCCGATGCTGTACAACGGCGAAGCCGTCGGCGACGGCACCGGCCCGGAAGTGGACTTCGCGGTGGACCCGATCGACGGCACCACGCTGATGTCCAAGGGCGTGCCCGGCGCGATCTCCGTGCTCGCGGTCTCCGAACGCGGTGCGATGTTCGACCCGTCGGCGGTGTTCTACATGCACAAGATCGCCGTCGGCCCCGACGCCGCCGACGTGATCGATATCTCGGCCCCGATCGGCGAGAACATCCGCCGGGTCGCCAAGGCGAAGAGGTCCTCGAAGTCCGACCTGACCGTCTGCATCCTGGACCGTCCCCGGCACGCCGAGCTGATCCAGCAGGTGCGTGACGCGGGCGCCCGCATCCGCCTGATCTCCGACGGCGACGTCGCAGGCGCGATCGCCGCCGCTCGCCCGGACTCCGGCACCGACATCCTGGTCGGCATCGGCGGCACGCCCGAGGGCATCATCGCCGCCGCCGCGATGCGCTGTATGGGTGGCGCGCTGCAGGGCATGCTCGCCCCCAAGGACGACGAGGAAAAGCAGAAGGCGATCGACGCCGGCCACGATCTCGGCCGCGTGCTCAGCACCGAAGACCTGGTCTCCGGCGACAACATCTTCTTCTGCGCCACCGGCATCACCGACGGCGACCTGCTGCGCGGTGTGCGCTACTTCGGCGGCGGCGCGTCGACCCACTCGATCGTCATGCGCTCGAAATCCGGCACCGTCCGCATGATCGACGCCTACCACCGCCTGACCAAGCTGCACGAGTACTCGTCGGTCGACTTCATCGGCGACGAGCACGCGGTCCCGCCGCTGCCGTAATTTTGGCGGCGCTGTGTCCGATTTGCAGCGCCGCAGGTGCTGCGTGTTCGCGGCCCACTTATGGCTCGTGTCGGAGCGACCGCCGCTAGCGACTTCGTCGCAGACGCGACGGCCACTCCGACACGAGCCGGCCTATTCCCGGCCGCGGCATGCGGCCGGTGTGCGAATGACCTCAGGCGTGGCAGCCCCATCGGGCCCGGGTGCGGCATAAGGTCGGAAATATGACGGAGGAAACTCGATACCGGCTCGAGCACGACACCATGGGTGAGGTTCGGGTTCCGGTGGACGCTTTGTGGCGGGCGCAGACGCAGCGGGCCGTGGAGAACTTCCCGATCAGCGAACGCGGTTTGGAGCGCGCGCAGATTCGCGCGCTCGGCCTGCTGAAGGCTGCGTGTGCCACGGTGAACCGCGACCTGGGTCTGCTCGATCCGGTGAAGGCCGACGCCATTATCGCGGCGGCGGGCGAGATCGCCGACGGCAAGCACGACGAGCAGTTCCCGATCGACGTGTTCCAAACCGGGTCCGGCACCAGCTCGAACATGAACGCCAACGAGGTGATCGCGTCGCTGGCCAAGGCGAAGGGCGTCACGGTACACCCGAACGACGACGTGAACATGTCCCAGTCGTCCAACGACACCTTCCCCACCGCAACGCATCTCGCCGCCACGGAGGCGGTCATCACGGATCTCGTGCCCGCGCTGGAGCATCTACGCCTGGCGCTGCTGGACAAGTCCACCGAGTGGCGCACCGTGGTGAAGTCCGGCCGAACGCACCTGATGGACGCCGTCCCGGTGACGCTGGGCCAGGAGTTCGGCGGTTACACCCGCCAGGTGGCGGCAAGCATCGACCGCATCATGGCGACGCTGCCGCGCCTGGGCGAGCTGCCGATCGGCGGAACGGCGGTCGGCACCGGGCTCAACGCGCCGGAGGGCTTCGGCGCGAAGGTCGTCGCGGAACTGGTACGCGCAACCGACATCGACGCGTTGCGCGAGGCCGAGGACCACTTCGAGGCGCAGGCCGCGCGTGACGGTCTGGTCGAGGCCTCCGGCGCGCTGCGCACGATCGCGGTGAGCCTGACCAAGATCGCCAACGACATCCGCTGGATGGGCTCGGGCCCGCTGACCGGATTGGCCGAGCTCCAGCTGCCCGATCTGCAGCCGGGCAGCTCGATCATGCCGGGCAAGGTGAATCCCGTTCTGCCCGAGGCGGTTACCCAGGTCGCCGCGCAGGTGATCGGCAACGACGCGGCGGTCGCCTTCGCCGGCGCTGGCGGCGCTTTCGAGCTGAACGTGTACATCCCCGTGATGGCGCGCAACCTGCTGGAGTCGATTCGTCTGCTGGCCAACGTCTCCCGGCTGTTCGCCGACAAATGCGTGCGCGGCCTGGTCGCCAACGTCGAGCACCTGCGCACCCTCGCCGAGTCCTCCCCTTCCATCGTCACCCCGCTGAACTCCGCCATCGGATACGAGGAAGCGGCCGCGGTCGCCAAGGAAGCGCTACGGGAGAAGAAGACGATTCGCCAAACCGTGATCGACCGCGGACTGCTCGACGAGAAGCTGACCGAGGAGGAACTCGACTGCCGCCTCGACGTGCTCGCCATGGCGAAGCTGAAAGACGAAGAATAAGCTGCACCGAAAGCAACGCCACCTCGGCCTGTCGAGGTGGCGTTGATCGTCCGCGAGAAACGTTTCGGTCAGTCGCGCAGGTGGGCGAGCTCGTCGCGGGCCAGCTGGCCGTCCGTACCAAAATCAGTGCGGGTGAAGACGTTCCACCGCTTCAGCAGCGGAGCGAACACCAGCTCGCCCTCTTTGGCGGGGTCGTAGACGCCCGCCTCGGCGAGCACGTCGTCGCTGCTTCGGCCGTCGGGAAGAGCCACAGAGGGGACCTGGAAATCGGCGATCCGGTCCGCGATGGCGCGGATGGCCTGGTCCGGCACCAGGTCGAGAGCCGCGGCGATCAGGTCGGCGAAGACGACAGACTGCAGTTCGTCGTCCAGCGCGATCCGCTCGGCGATGGCGGTGACCTGCGGGTTTTCCTGCAGGGCTGCGATGTTGCGGTGCCGGACCGCGCTGGCCGCCTCCTCGAACGCGCAGGCGGCAAGCACGTCGAGCAGGTGCAGCGCCGGACGGCGGAAGCCCTTGGTCATGTGCTCCATGCGCAGCCGCTCCAGGCCCACCGGGTCGACCGCCCTGGTGACCATGAGGTAGTTGCGGATCATGATCTCGTGCCGGTTCTCCTCGGCCGTCCAGCGGCCGACCCAGCGCCACCACGCGCCGGTGCGCAGGTACTTGCCCACCTCACGGTGATACGAGGGCAGGTTGTCGGCGATCAGCACGGAGACGGTCAAGGCCAGTTTGGCGGTTTCGCTGAGCTCGGACTCCTCCGGCACCCAATCGGTGCCGCCGAGGAATGCGAAGTTGCGCCCGTTGTCCCACGGCACGAAGTCGTGCGGCTGCCACCCGTCGGCGGCATCGATGTGCTTGCGCAGAATCAGTTCTACGTCCACCGCGAGCGATTCGAGCAGTTCGCGATCGGTCAGGAGAGTTTGCACCGAGACAACCTAGCGGCTTGGCCCGCGAAGCGGGGTGGATGGATGGGACGACTGGCAAACCGGGACCGCCCGGCGGCCCCGGACGCCGAGAACCGGGTTACGACTTCGGCGTGACGGTGATAGTACCGTCCACCCAGGTGATGGTGCCGCCGGTGAAATCGCTCTGCTTACCGCCGGGGATGTCCTTCTCGTCGCTGATCGGATAGCCGAGCCTGCCGTGCGCGCCGCCGTTCTCCTCCCATGCCTTGCGGATCTCGCCCCAGACGACATAGGGCTCGCCGTCCCTGGCCTCGGCGATCGTGCCGCCGGCGAAGTCCTGGATTTCGCCGTCGTCGGGACCGTCCTCCTGGGCTTGCAGGGGAAGGCCGAGCGGTCCGGTCGGGCCGCCGCTCTGGATGTACTTGTCGTAGATGTCGCCGGAGACGATGATCTCCCCGGCGGGGGTCATAATCCTGGTCTCCTCCGCGGCTGCGCCCGGGGTACCCGTGGGGGTGCGGTCTGCGTTGTCCGGCGTTGTGGTGTTCATGGCGGTGGTGGTTGTCGGCGACGCGATGGTGGTCATCCAGGTGGTCGTGGTCGCGGCGGTATCCGCGTCCTCATCGTTCCCGCAGCCGGCCACGACCAGCCCTGCCGCGGCGAGCACTGCGGTGAATCCAGCCGTTCGTCGAGCGAAGTGGTGCATGTCCATCCTCTCGCAAGTACCGGCACACCACGGGCTCGGTGACGCCGCGGGTAGCCTCGGCCGATTGCCGGAAATGACCCGGTGATCGACAAGCGATCACCGGGTCATACCGAACAGCTATCGCGGCGGATAATACCCGTCGGGTGGGGGTGAAACACGCTGCTCGACGGCGTGCCTCACCTCAGGCGTTCGGGCCGTATTCCTCCAGCATCTCGGTGACCAGCGCCGCGATCGGCGACCGCTCACTGCGGGTCAGGGTGATGTGCGCGAAAAGCGGGTGACCTTTCAGCTTCTCGATCACCGCGGCGACTCCGTCGTGCCTGCCGACCCGGAGATTGTCCCGTTGGGCCACATCGTGCGTGAGCACCACCCGCGATCCGGTTCCGAGCCTGCTGAGCACCGTGAGCAGGACATTCCGCTCCAGGGACTGGGCTTCGTCCACGATCACGAAGGAATCGTGCAGCGATCGCCCGCGAATGTGGGTCAGCGGCAACACCTCCAGCATGTCGCGGCTGAGCACCTCCTCCATCACCTCGCGGCTGGCCAGCCCGTCGAGGGTGTCGAAGACCGCCTGCGCCCACGGGCCCATCTTCTCGCTCTCGCTGCCGGGCAGGTAACCCAGCTCCTGGCCGCCGACCGCGTACAGCGGACGGAACACCACCACCTTGCGCTGGGTGCGCCGCTCCAGCACCGCTTCCAGACCCGCGGTCAACGCGAGCGCGGACTTGCCGGTGCCGGCCCGGCCACCGAGCGAGACGATGCCGACACTCTCGTCCAGCAGCAGGTCGAGTGCGATGCGCTGCTCCGCCGAGCGACCGTGTAGTCCGAACGCCTCACGCTCCCGCACCAATTGCACCCGCTTGTCCGGAGTCACCCGGCCGAGCGCGCTGGAGCTGGACCCGAGCAACCGGATGCCGGTGTGGCAGGGCAGTTCCCGCGCTTCGTCGAGATCGATCACCGACTCGCCGTAGAGCTGGTCGATCCGTGACGAGCTGACGTCCAGCTCCACCATGCCGCTCCAGCCGGAGGTGACCACGTCCTGGGCGTGGTATTCGTCGGCGTGCAAGCCCACCGCGCTGGCCTTGACCCGCAGCGGAATGTCCTTGGACACCAGCACCACTTCGCGGCCCTCGGCCGCGAGGTTCAGCGCGCAGGCAAGGATCCTGGAGTCGTTGGTGTCGGTGCGGAATCCGACCGGAAGGACCGCGGGATCGGTGTGGTTCAGTTCCACCTGCAACGTTCCGCCCTCGGTGCCGATCGGCACCTGCTGGTCCAGCCTGCCGTACTGCAGGCGCAGATCGTCCAGGTTGCGCAGCGCTTCCCGCGCGAACCAGCCCAGCTCGTGATGATGCCGTTTGGCTTCGAGTTCACTGATGACCACCAGAGGTAAGACCACGTCGTGTTCGCCGAACCTGGTGAAGGCCCAGGGATCCGACAGCAGGACGGATGTGTCGATGACGAAGGTTTTGCCGGCTGATTGCGAGGGGCGGGCCCCCTTCGCGGCGGCTCCGCCTTTCGCGGAGCGGGAGTTCGCCGAGGGAGCGGAAAGGGAGCGTGCAGCAGTCACGGTGGGCTCCTCTGTGTTCGTGCGGCACTCGCACGAACGATCGCGCTGGACCGGTCCGTCCTGATGGACCCGACGTTGCCGTCAGGTGCCACGAGGGCCGGGTGCCGGCCCCCTCGTACTGAGTAGCTCAGTCACGGTCAGGACCTCCCGTACGAGCCACACCGCCGCGGCCCGCACACCCGACGCTACCTGCGAACCCCGCTTCCGCGCTCAGGGACCGATAGGCATGTCCGTGAATTTGTCGTAAACCGCAGCGTCGCGAAGGCTCAACGCAGCAGGTCGAGCAGTACCGAGACATGGCTGTGCGCCGGATCCTGTACGGCGGTGAGCAAGGTGACCGGACCTTCGGCGGCCAAGGCGCGCAATTCCCGCAAATCTTGCTGAGCCTGCGTCGAGGCGGCTTCGGCCCGGTAGCGGCGGGCGAACTCGGTGGCCCTGGCATCCCGGTCGGCGTGGAACCAGCGCCGCAGTTCGGTGGACGGGGCGAGCTCCTTGGGCCAGCGATCGACCCGCGCTTGCGCCTTGCTGATCCCTCGCGGCCAGAGGCGGTCCACCAGGACGCGGGTGCCATCGTCCGGGTCCGGTGTCTCGTAGACGCGCTTCACCCGGAAGCCGGGCGGCGGTTGGAGTGTCATGGCAGTCATCGCAGCACGGCCCCGGCACCACGGCGGGATACGCCACGCGGTCGCTGTCGGCCGATCGGACGGATAGAGTCGCTGGTATGTCCGGTAACGAGGATTTGGAGAAGCTCTCGTCGAAGGAGTTGCACGACCGAGCGATGAAGCTGGCCGTGCGGCGCGGTGATGTGAAGTTCCTCTGGCGCCTGCTCACCTCGATCCCGGCCGCGGAGGCCGCCGCGGGCAATGTCGGCGAGAGCGAGGCGGACATCAAGTATGTGCTGCCCATGATCGACGACTACATCCACGGAGGCGACAGCGCGGTCGCCGAGGTGTTGCGGCCGGTCTATTTGGAGTACCTGGCCAAGCACTCCTGAGCCCGGGTCAGCAGCGGCCGGTGCCCCGCGCCAGTATCGCGCGCCCGATGCCAGCGGCCGTGCCGCGCAGGAAGTTCTCCCAGCTGAAGTGGTCGTGCCACAGGATGATTCGGCCGTCGCGCAGTTCGAACGTGCCTGCCACCCAGAATCCGATGCGCACCGGCCCGAAGCGCAGGTAGTCGGTGCGGTCGGTGAGCACGATGTCGCCGTCGGCGGCGATGTGGTGCAGGTCGACGCCGAATCCGAGCCAGTCGCGACGCAGGCTGCGCAGCATGCCACCGACCCGGCGGACGCCTTTCACGTCGGGCAGCGAGGTGTTCTTCCAGACGATGTCCGGGTGCAGCAGGTCGATCGCCTCCTCGGACGCCCCGAGCTCCAGTGCGGCGAAGAATTCCCGCACGGTGGTGATCGAGTCCTGTTTCAGGTCGGGTTCGTCGGTCATGGTCCGAGCCTAAGCCGCACGGTCAGCGACGGCGCGCGATGAGCACGGCAAGTCCGTCGAGGATGCGCCCGATGCCGAACTGCAATGCGCCTTCCCCACCCGCGGCCGCGCCCTCCTCGGCGAACGCGGCGGCCGACTCCGGGTAGCGCTCGGCTGCGGCGGCGACCAGGTCGGCGAACTGCCCCGCGATCTGTTTCTCGAGTGCCTCGGCGTCCATCGCGCGCACCTGCTGCACCAGACTGCGCGCGTGGCCGGTCAGCAGGACGATAGTGTCCAGTCGTTCGGCGTTGGTGAGTCCGGTCCCGGCGAGCGCGCCGAGCGCGGATTCCATCCAGGCCAGCTCGTTCGGGCCGATCGGCCGCACCCCCACCGACACCTCCAGCGACCAGGGGTGTTCGCGGAAACGCTGGTACAGCGTCGCGCACCAGGAGCCGAGTCGGTCGCGCCACGGCTCCTCCGACGTCGGCTCGACTGTGATCTCCGGGGGCGCGCCGAGCGCGGCGTCCAGCATCAGCGCGACGAGCTCGGCCTTGCCGGGCACGTAGCGGTACAGCGACATCTTGGTGAAGCCGAGCCGCTCGGCCAGCCGCTGCATCGACAGGTTGGCCAAGCCCTCGGCGTCGGCGAGCGCGATGGCCTCCGCGACGATCCGCTCCAGCGACAGCGCGGGTTTCGGGCCGCGCTTGGGGCGCTGCTGCGTGCCCCAGAGCAGTTCGAGGGCGGTCGGTGCCGGCATGACCGAATCCTTCCGGAAAAGCCTTGACGTTGAACTGTGTCTACCATACGCTAATTTGCGTCCATCGGATACAGTTTCTATCAGACACAGATTCAGGCGGGTCTCCCATGCGCAACACCACCGTCCTCGTCTCCGGCGCAGGCATCGCCGGGCCTGCGCTGGCCTACTGGCTGCATCGCTACGGATTCGCGGTCACCGTCGTAGAGCGCGCTCCCGCCTTGCGCCCCGGCGGACAGGCCGTCGACTTCAAAGGCCGCACCCACCGCACCGTCCTGGAGCGGATGGGCATTCTGGATGACGTCGAGGAACGCAGGACCGGCACCACCGACACCGTGTTCGTCGACGAACGCGGCACCCGGCTCGCCCTGATGTCGGGCGATTTCACCGGCGGCGATGTGGAGATCCTGCGTGGCGACCTGTCGGAGATCATCTACCGGCGTACCGCCGACCACTGCGAATACCTGTTCGGTGATTCGATCACCGCGCTCGGCGAGACCGGGGACGGTGTGCAGGTCGAGTTCGAGCACGCGCCCGCGCGCACCGTCGATCTCGTCTTCGGGGCCGACGGCCTTCACTCCCGGGTCCGAGCGCTGGCTTTCGGCCCGGAGCGGGACTTCGTGAAGCACCTGGGCTACTACTACGGCGTGGCGGGCGCGAGCCCGTGGAGCACGGATACGACCGGGCCGCGGGAACGAGCGACCGCCTACGCGCACAACGCTCCCGGGCGGCTCGCCATCACCGGCGGCCCGAAGGCGCAGCAGCTGTACATGTTCGCGACCGCCGAACTCGACTACGCCCGCGACGACAGCGCGGCCCAGCGGCGCATCCTCGCCGAGACCTACGCCGACGTGGGTTGGGAAGTGCCGCGGATGCTCGCGGAGCTGGCCGGCTTCGACGACGTCTACCTGGACTCGGTCAGCCAGGTCCGCATGGCGGGCCGCTACACCGAAGGACGCGTCGCGCTGGTCGGCGACTCCGCGTACGGAAACACCCTCGGCGGCTTCGGCACCGGGCTCGCCGTGGTCGGCGCGTACGTCATCGCGGGCGAATTGGCGCTGGCCGACGGCGACCACACGGTGGCCTTCGCCCGCTATGACGAGATCATGCAGCGGTACGCGAAGATCGCGGGCAACAGCAACGTCGGTCCCTTCCTGGCTCCGAAGACCGCGCTCGGCATCAGAATGCGCAACTGGTTCCTCGGATCTCACTTGTTCCGCCTGATGGCGAAATACGGCGACAATGCCGCCAACGACATCGACCTGCGGGACTACCCCGCTCTCGTCGGCGCGCGGGACGCGAGCTGACAAATCGTCACCCGGCTTGACATCGATCCGACTCCACCCGCTCGCGGGGTTGCGCGACACAGAACCGCAGTTCGCGAGGGCCGCATCGCCGACACAGAGTGCCGCGGGGCGTCGACCCGAGCAGTCTGTTGTGTTTCGATGGAACCGGAGCGGGATGGGACGCGTCTATAGGGTCAGACAGCACTGACGGAAGGGGCGGCGATGGCGGACAGTCCGTTTCCCGGTTACATCGAGGCTGCGAAAACCGGGGCGTTGCAGGTGCGAATGGATCCGCAAGGGTTCGTCGAGATCGACCGAGCGTGCCAGGAGTTGATCAACCAGCTCACCGGCGCACGTGCTGACGCGCGCGAACTCGGCGAGAAGGGCAACTGGGGATTGGGCGAGGGCAATCCGCGCCTGACGTCGGCGTTTGAACTGGTCCAGCTCTTCCGGGAGAAAGCCTTCGGAGGCCCGAACAATGCCTACGACACCCTGAGCGACTACATCACGGCCGCCGAGGAAATCCGCGCACTGTTCAAGTCCATCAGCGACACCTACGAACGCACCGACGCCGAGTTCGCGGCCAAGATGCGGGAACTCAGCGTATGACCGTCATCGAGCACAGAAGACGTTGGTCGCAGGCCGGTTGCGCGGCAGTGATATCGGCAGTACTGCTCGCCGGTTGTGGACAAGACCCCGAGTCGGCCCAGACGACCACATCCACACCACCACCGGGTGCCGCTACCACCAGCGCGAATTCCACCGTCCAGGCAGGTCCGCAGAATTCGTTCGATCCCTGCACCACCTTGACACCGCCGTTCTTGACCGAACATCAGTGGGATGCGCTGCCGCCCGCGGCGAAGCAGAACAGCACGGGCGGCATCAGCTGGAAGGGGTGCCGGTATGTCGCCCGGGCCGGATACGGCCTCACCATCCAATCAACCAATGGGACGCTCGATCAGGTGAGGGAGAAGTTCCCCTCGGCGGTGGATATCTCCGTGGGCAGTCGAAAAGCATTGCGCTACGAGGCTCGTCCCGATGTTCCGGGTGGCTGCACCGTCAACGTCGAGATGCAAGGCGGCTCACTCTACATCCTCGTCGACGATCCGAGCGGAAAACACCCTCGCAAGCTGTCGCCGTGTGACAACGCAACCGACATCGCCCAGACAGTCGCACCGCTGCTGCCTTCGGGCAGTTGAACACCCGGGGGACCGATCATGAGACAGACCGATGGCCGAGCGATCACCAATCCGGAGAACGCGCACAGTTTCTCGCACGCCGAGATCAAACAGGCGGCCGACGGGATGAACCCGGCCGAGCTCGGCGGTGCGTTCGACGCGTGGGCGGGTATCGCGGCGGCGGTGACGAATGCTGGCCAGGAGTTCGAAACCGCGATCAAGAAGGCGGTGGAACAGCATTGGGAGGGCGCGGCGGCGGAGAGCGCGGTCCGCGCCGTGCGGGACTACGCGGCGCGGGTCGGGGAATTCGGCGAGGCATTGGGCGCCCAGAACGGGCCGCTGTCGGCGGCGGCGAACGCGGCGGCGAAGTTCAAGGCATCGGTGCCCGACGTGCTGGACACCTCCGGTAATCCGGCCGATCCACAGCAGCGCAACTCACGGGAAGAACAAGCCCGCGACGAAATGAACACCCAGTACATCCAGCCGTACGGGACCACCGCACCGGGCATCCCCACCCTTCCGCCACCCAACGGGCCCACCGCCGCGTCATCGGGCATCGCGGCCGGAAACAGCACGGAGCCGGGTACGAGCGCCAGCTCGCAGGCTCTGTCGAACGGTACCGGCACCAGCGACACCGCCTCCTCGGAGGACACGCCCCCTTCCGAGGACAGCGCCGCCACGGTCGGCGCCGACACGGAAACGAACCCGGACGATCAGGCGCAGCCGACCTCCGAGGTGCCGGAAACCGTTGCTGCCCAGACGGTTTCCCAGAACCAGGACATCGCGACGTCGACCACGGCGGCGTCCACCACAAGGTCTCCGGCATCCGGCCTCGGCACCGCGATCGCGCCCGCCACGCCACTGCCGACGACGCCCGCCACCGTCACTCCGACCTCACAGGACGCCACGCCGCGCAGGCCGGGCACGCCCAGTCCGCTCGGTCGGCCGAGCGTCACCGGGGACAGCGACAACCAACAGCGACCAGGTACCTCCCGCGCCGCGCCGCCCACTGCGCCCGCGGCTTCGACGGCACCATCCGCCGTGCCGGGACGCCCCGGAGCGCCCGGCGTCTCGGGGTACTCGGGCATGATCCCGCCCGGGATGCGCGGCCGCCGAGCGGACGACGACGAGCACAAATCGCCGAATTACCTGCGGACCGAAGAGCACGCGAAAGAGTTGCTCGGCGAGGTGAAGCCCACCGTCCCGCCGGTGTTCGGAGAACAATGATGGCGCGGTGGACGCTGTCGGCCGAGCAGTTCGCCGCGGCATGGTTCGGCACCGGCCTGGACCGTATGCCATTCCCGTTCCGGTTCACCAGCCGCTTTCCCGGCCTGCACGAGTACCAGGCGTATCAGCAGCAGTTCCGCGCCGAGCTGGGACGTGACGACCGGCTGCCGCTGCGCACCGCGATCACCACGCTGGCCAAACCGGATTGGCGCATCGAGTTGGTCGGCTACGACAACACCCGCGACGCCATCGAGCTGCGCGCGGTCGCGTGCGGCACCCGCACCGGCTCGGGTGTGCTCGCCGAGCAAGCCCCCGGTCCGGACGGCGGCCGAGTCCGGTTGCGCCGCTGTCGAACCGACCAGCTCGCCACCGAATTGGTGCGCCTGCTGCCGGACACCCCGGCCGGGACCACGGGGGAGAAAAGCTTTCTGCTCGACGATCTCAACGACGATCGCCCCGATCTGACCGGTAGCGCGCCCGCCAGCCAGGTCAAGGAACGCTACCGGCGGTTCTGGCGCCAGTCGTGCACCACGCGTGGCACCGCCGTCGTGCTGCTGGGTCCGCGCAACGCGGAACCGCTGCGTACCGGCCGCCTGCGCTGGATCGACACGCCCGACGGCCGCTATTGCGAAGTCCCGGCCAATCGCGCGCTGATGATCCGCCCCGGTACCAGCGGGGATATCGCCCGCTACCTGGACGAGGCGATTGTGCGCGCCAAAGCACGCATGAACCAATAGTTTCGCAGCGGCGCGCGGGCTCGTAGTTTGGGGCTATGCGAACTCGGGACGAAATCGAAGCATTTCTGGACGAGTATCAGCAGGCGTTGAGCTCGTTCGACGCCGAACGCTCGGCCACGCTGTGGGGCATGCCGGGCACGATCGTGAGCGACGGATTCGTCGGCTCGCTGTCCTCTCGCGCGGATATGGTCCAGGGACTGCGGCAGTCCTATCCCTTCTATCGAGCATTGGGGCTCGCGTCGGTCGACCACACCTTGCTGGGACAGGTCGAGCTCACCGAGCGCATCACACGGTTGCGCGTCCGCTGGCACTTCTTCGATCAGGCGGGCGAATTGCTCACCGACAGCGACTACGAGTACCTGCTGCGCCGCGACGATGACGGCCTGCTGCGCGTCTATGTCGCGGTCGGGATCGACGAAATGCGGAAACTGACCGAACTCGCCGCCGCCAAAGGCGTCGAACTGCCGGGTTCCTGACTATCACCTGGCGGACGCCCCGCCGAAACGGCGGCGGTCGCGCACGTGCGACGGCACGTACGCGACCACCGGATGTGCGAAGCGAAGTCCGGTCAGCCGAGCAGGCGCCAGTCCTCCAGACCGTCGTACAGCGGGACGTCCTTGGCCAGCTTGCTCACCCGGGCCCGCAGCGAATCCAGGTCCGCGGTACCGGCCAGTGCGCTGGCGATGACGTCGGCGACCTCGGCGAA
This sequence comes from Nocardia amamiensis NBRC 102102, assembly GCF_001612745.1. Classification (GTDB taxonomy): domain Bacteria; phylum Actinomycetota; class Actinomycetes; order Mycobacteriales; family Mycobacteriaceae; genus Nocardia; species Nocardia amamiensis. Next base: position 15,186 of record NZ_BDBA01000130.1, read on the forward strand.
CTCGGTGTCGCCGAAGCCGCGGGTGGCCAGGGCCGCGGTGCCGATGCGCAGGCCCGAGGTGACCATCGGCGGACGCGGATCGAACGGAACGGCGTTGCGGTTCACCGTGATACCGATCTCGTGCAGCAGGTCTTCGCCCTGCTGACCGTCGAGTTCGGAGTTGCGCAGGTCGACCAGCACCAGGTGCACGTCGGTGCCGCCGGTGAGCACGCTGATGCCCTTGTCCTTGACGTCGGCGGCGGTCAGGCGCTCGGCGAGGATCTTCGCGCCCGACAGGGTGCGCTCCTGACGGTCGCGGAACTCCTCCGTCCCGGCGATCTTGAAGGCGACGGCCTTGGCGGCGATGGCGTGCATGAGCGGCCCGCCCTGCTGGCCGGGGAAGACCGAGCTGTTCAGCTTCTTGGCGTACTCCTGCTTGGCCAGGATCAGGCCGGAGCGCGGGCCGCCGAGCGTCTTGTGCACGGTCGAGGACACCACGTCGGCGTAGGGCACCGGCGAGGGGTGCAGCCCGGCGGCGACCAGGCCGGCGAAGTGCGCCATGTCCACCCACAGGTAGGCACCCACCTCATCCGCGATCGAGCGGAAGGCCGCGAAATCCTGGTGGCGCGGGTAGGCCGACCAGCCGGCCACGATCACCTTCGGACGCGCCTGCAGGGCGGTGTCGCGCACCTGGTCCATGTCGACGCGGTGATCTTCCTTGCTCACCCCGTAGGAGTGCACCTCGTACAGCTTGCCGGAGAAGTTCAGGCGCATGCCGTGGGTGAGGTGGCCACCGTGCGCGAGGTCGAGGCCGAGCAGCTTGTCGCCCGGGTCCATCAGCGCCATAAGCACCGCGGCGTTCGCCTGCGCGCCGGAATGCGGCTGCACATTGGCGAATTCGGCGCCGAACAGTTCCTTGGCGCGGTCGCGCGCCAAGGTCTCCACCACGTCGACGTGCTCGCAGCCGCCGTAGTAGCGCCTGCCCGGGTAGCCCTCGGCGTACTTGTTGGTGAGCACGCTGCCCTGCGCCTGCAGCACCGCGCGCGGCACGAAGTTCTCGGAGGCGATCATCTCCAGGGTGTCGCGTTCGCGGGCGAGCTCGCCTGCCATCGCGGCAGCGAGCTCCGGATCGAGCTCACCGAGAGACTGGGAATTGACAGAGGCGGTCGTCTGCGTCACGGACTCAGTCTATGGGCCCGGGGCCGGGATCTCGAGCAGGGGGTTCACCCCTCCCGGTCGCGCGAGGTCCGCCCGGCCGTCCAGTCGTGACGTGCGACACGCCGGTCGCGGCTACGAACGAGAGCCGCCCGGCAGATGAGCCAAAGGCGAACGACGCGACGGGCGGCACCGCGGCGACAACGAACACCACGGGCGGCGGTGCGCCCCAGCCGCGAAGCGCGGCGCCGCGTCTCCAGCGCGGCGTGCCCTCAGGGCGATTCGCCGTCTTCGGGCAGGTAGTTCTCCAGCAGTGCCGTGAGATGTCGCTGCGCGTCTTCCAGTGGCTGGGTGGATTTCATCGCCCGCGCCTGCACGATGGCGCCTTCCATCGCACTGAACACGAAACTGCTCAACGACCGTGCGTCCTCCGCGGACAGGCCCGCCGCGGTCAGCGCCGTGCCCAGTCGCTCGTGCCAGTCGGCGAAGACCGCGCCCGCGGCGGCCTGCACACGGGGCTCGGACTCGGCAAGGGCCGCGCCGACGACCGGGCACCCGGCGCAGTATTCGGTCTTCTGCAGCGCGGTGACCCACCAACCGAGCAGCAATCCGGACCAGCGCCGCGGCGGCGCCGCCGTGATCTTGTCGATCACCGCGCCGATCCGGTCGCCCGCCACGCGGGTCGCCACCTCGACCAGCTCGCTCTTTCCGGAAGGAAAGTGCTGGTAGAGGGAGTTGCGAGAGGCATTGCTCCGCTCCAGTAGAGCCGCAAGGCCCGCGGCGTGCACGCCCTGTTCGCGAACCAGCTCGATGGCACTTTCGATCAGCCTGGCGCGCGGCCCGGCGGCGGTCATGCGGATTCCTTGCTCACGGTTGCGTGAACCGATCGGTCCATGTTGCAATCATGACAGATGTGGACCGATCGGTTCACCGGAAGGAGTGGGATTGATGTCCGAAGTCACGGTCGACCCGACCCAGCTGTCCGGTCTCGAACTCCTTCGGGTCGGGATGACCAGGGCGGATCGCCCGCCGTTCATCGGTGACCTGCTCGGCATGGAGGTCGACGAACTCGAACACGGCAAGGTGGTCTTCGCACTGCGCACCCGGCCCGACTTCGCCAACCCGCTCGGCAGCACGCACGGCGGCATCTGCGCCACTCTCCTGGACTCGGTGATGGGGTGCGCGGTGCACAGCACGCTGGAAGCGGGCGTCGGCTACAGCACGCTCGAACTGAAGATCAACTACATCCGTTCGGTCCCCACCGACGGACAGCGGCTCACCGCCACCGGCACCACCATCCACGTCGGCCGCAGCACCGCGACCGCCGAGGGACGGGTGGTCGACGAGAAGGGCCGCTTGGTCGCGCACGCCACCACCACCTGCGTCATCTTCCGCAGTGACCGCTGACCCGAGGAGAATCACGATGCCCGAACGCACCCCCCGCGCCGCGCGACGGAAGTTCCGCCGCCTACGCCTGTCCGGCCGGTACCTGGCCAATCCGACCGTCGCTCTGCTGGATCGTCTCGGCATCCGCTCCTCGCTGATCGCCGAACTGGAGACCACCGGCGCCAAGTCCGGCCGTGCCCGCCGGGTCCCGGTCACCGTCACGATCGATGGCGAGGGCGCTTGGCTGATCTCGCAACACGGCCATCGCTCGGGTTGGGCCCGCAATATCGCCGCCGACCCGCGTGTGCGGCTGCGGCAAGGGAAACACTGGTACAGCGGCACCGCCGCGTTCGTCCCGAACGACGACGTGACTGCCCGCGCGCGCAGCTTCGCGAAGGGTTGGATTCCGGAGTCACTCGCGGTGCGGACCATGAAAGCGCTGGAAAGCGAAGCGATCTCGGTGCGTGTCACGTTCGCCGACGCCTGAGCCGCGAACACCGAGATGATGGGTGCCCCCGAGATCGGGGGCGCCAATTCATGGGGCACGACGAACAGTAACGAGTAGCGGCGACCCGAACGGTTTCCCTGGTGACAGCTATTCAGGACCCCAGTGGAGGAACGACCATGGTCGGCTTGGTTTCGGTGCCCAACTCTCCCCTCGAGGCGCTGCTGCGCACCCTTTCGCTACTGCTGTGCAGCATTTCGGCAGGCGGACAGGACTGTTCCGTAATCCAGTAACTCCGAAACGGCTTGTGGCCCAAGCGGTGCCACAAGCCACATCGCTCGTTCAGGCCGCGGCGCGCACCGCGCCCGGCGTGAGCGGTTCATCCAGCAGCCTGCGGAACCGGTCGGCCCGGTCGTCGGCGTCGATCGCGCGATCCAGCCAGCCGCCCAGCAGTCGATATCCCTCCACGTAGGTGGAGATGTAGGCCCGCCACAGCGACGAGGACAGGAACCGCAGCGACTGCCGCGCCCGGTCCGGCGTCACCAGACTCCAGGTCTGCAAGAACTCGGCCACCTCGTCGTGCGTGCGCCCCCGGTCGTGCAGCAGGAGCGCGGCGTCCTGCCGGACACCGAGCAGCTTGGCCGAGGCGTTCGAAAGCCGTTCGGCCCGTTCGCCGTCGAAGCGCAAGCCGAGGTCGGCGTAGATCTCCTGCGCCCACTTCCCCCAGCCCGGCCCGACGATGGAGCGCAGCGCCAGGTCGGCCAGGCCTTCCGCCATCAGGCACTGCGGCGTGTTCACCAGGAACAGCGTCTGCTCGGCCTGCCCGTCGGCGACCAGCCCGGCCTCCTTGCGGCAGTGCTCGGTGTGGTGCCCCGGATACGACTCGTGCGCGATCAGCTGCGGCAGGTGTGCCCTGTGCTGTTTGAGGTCGGAGTTGATCGCGACCCGTGAGTGGTAATTGCCCAGGTAGTAGTTGAATCCGGACCAGGGCTTGTCCCCGACCACCTCATAGGTCACGTGCTCGTGGTCGGGCAGCGGGTAACGGGCGCGGACCAGCTCGCGCAATGCGCTGGAAAACGCCTCCACGCAGGCCGACAGGCGCTCCGGTGGGATCTCGTCGGCCTTGCGATGCGCGGCCATTCGTTCGGCCAAGGGGCCGTCCCCCGCCAGCACCTCGTCCATCTGCCGGTGCGCGTCGCGGTAGTCGGCCACGTCGCCGGGGGCGATGTCGACGTCGAAGTAGGCCCGGACCTCCTCGACGAACCCGATCTCGTCTCCGGCGAACTTGCGGCCGGAGCATTCCAGCGCGCGCAGATGCACGTCGAGGAATTCCGCGCGCTGCGGCGACAACCCGGCATCCGGTACCGCGGCACGCAACTCGGCGGCGCGGCGGGCGAGCTCGCCTGGCTGCGGCGCCGGTGCGTTCTGCACTTCGCGGCGCAGCGCGGGATCGCCGGTGTAGGCGTCGACGAACCCTTCCTCGAGCCGATCGAAGGCGAGGCCGAGCCGCAGGTATTCGGTGACGAGCTCCATGCCAGCCGACACTACCGCGCACCTCCCGGCCGGTGCGGGTTGGTAGAACGCCGTCCTCTCGGACGACCTCGGCTCATGCTGCTACAGCATGAACGCGGCCGCCACGGCGCCCGCAGTCCGACCGGTCGGCCGACCAGTGCACACTGTGCAGGACCGCCCGATCGTCAGTCCGAGACGCCGAGTGCGGCGGCGACCTCGTGGAACGATTCCCGCAGCATGTCGCTGTAATCGTCCAAGTCGGGGACGATCTGCGGATCACACACCACGGACACGGTGAAGCTGTCGCCCGCGCCGACGAACGAGTGCGCCAGGCCGATGTCCGGGTACACCGGCGGCAGCATGCCCGCGAAGCGAAATGGCTTGCCCAGCAAGGCCCATTCCGCAGTCGGCTCGCACTTGATGCTGGTCAGGATCGTATGCGCGACGGCGGGCGTGTCAGCGGGCGGGAGCGTGCCGAACCTGGCCCGGTACACGCGGCTCGGGAGCAGGTCGACCAACTCCAGTCGAGTGAGTTCGCGGCGGCTCGACGCCGAATGGCGACGTACCCGTAGCGTGGTGTCGACCGCCCGCGCCCGGCCGGCGAGATCGAGTTCTCCCGGGAACAGATCAACCACGTCGGCGCCCACGTGATTGACACCCATCACCGGCGCATCGGGCACCGCGATGGTCACGAAGGCCGCGAGATCGTCCGGGCAGGCGTCCTGCTTTTCGAGATAGCGCTGCATGGCGCGCGAGATCGCGGTCAGGCCGACGGACGTCACGGTGATCCCGGATGCCCGAACGTCCCGCAGCTCCAACGGGAATGTCCGCATGACGCGTCCCGGACCGATCCGCTGGTTGAGCACCGTCCGGCTGCGCGGTGGCGTGCTCGGCCCGGTGTCGTCGCCGTCTCGGGCGATGCGCCGGTTCTCGGCCCCGACCCGCGCGTTGAAACGCAGCACCTGGAACGGCCACCGCAACGCGCCTTCCACGGCGGCGAGTCCGAGACGCAGGCCAAGACGCTTCGCTGCGGGCCCTTGCGCCTCGATTCGCACCGGCGCGGGCGCCGGCGCGAACAACGCTTCCGACAGCGACGTCATCGCCGGGCCCGCCATGAGCGCGTGACTGACATGCATCATCACCACGGTGCCCACGCCGTTCAGCGTCGGTATGCCGGACACGCTGGGAAATACGTGCAGTTGCCATGCGCTGACCCGAGCATCGAGCGGTCGCTGCAGAATGCTCCCCATCTGGTCGAGACACCCCGCCCAGTCCAGGTCCGCCGCGTGGATGACGACGTGACTGTCTATCGGACTGTCGTCGACACCCCAGAACGGATGCCCGAGCCCGCCCGGCACGTCGTGAATCCGGCGGCGCAGCGGTTCCAGCACTTCGGCGCGTTCGCCGAGGTGGCGGGCGATGTCGGCGGCGTCCGGCGGCGTACCGGTCGCGCTGTCGAACACCCACCACATCGGCCAGTCGGTGACCCGCCCCGAGCCGACGAAGTAGTAATAGGAGGCATCGTTGGCCACCAGCTGTGATTCGCGCATCCTGCTGCTCTCGTCGGTCTCGGGTTTGCCGCACTCTATCGCCGGGCGGCCGAAATCGCCTGTCGCCGTGGGCAACCAGGACGAAGTCCGCGCCGGGCGAGCTGTGCGATCAGTTGCGGCTCAGTTTCGGCAGCCGGAAGCGGCGAGCCCGCGGTGCGGGAGCGCTGACCTCGGACAGCGCGGCGTATTCCGCGTCGGTGAGCGAGATGGTTGCGGCCGCGATGTTCTCCTCCAGATGCGCCACGCTGGAGGTGCCGGGGATGGGCAGCAGGACCGGAGAGCGACGCAGCAACCAGGCGAGCGCGAGCTGGGACGGGCTGGCGTCCTCGCGCGCGAAGGTGTCCAGGACACCGCCCGGACGGGCGAGCTCACCGGTGGCCATGGGGAACCACGGGATGAAGGCGATATCGTTCGCCTCCGCGTACTCGAGCAGGTCCTCCGAGTCCCGGCTGGCCAGGTTGTACAGGTTCTGCACCGAGACGATATCGACGATCTTGCGGGCCTGCTCGAGCTGGGCGACGGTCACCTGGGACAGGCCGATGTGCCGGATCTTGCCCTCTTGGCGCAGCAGCGCCAGTTCACCGAGTTGGTCGGCGAGCGGCACCTTCGGGTCGATCCGGTGCAATTGATACAGATCAATGCGCTCCAGACCGAGGTGGCGCAGGCTCAGTTCCAGCTGCTGGCGCAGGTATTCGGGGCGGCCGACGGGACGCCAGTCACCGGGACCGGGCCGGGTCAGGCCGCCCTTGGTCGCGATGACCACGTCGTCGGCGTACGGATGCAGTGCCTTGCGGATCAGCGTTTCGCTGACGAACGGACCGTAGGAATCCGCGGTGTCGATGAAGGTGACGCCGAGTTCCACGGCGCGGCGCACGACGCGCACGGCCTCATCCGGATCCTTCGGGTCGCCCCATACGCCCTCACCGGTGATCTGCATCGCGCCGTAGCCCAGGCGATGGACCGGGAGGTCGCCGCCGAGGGCGAAGGTGCCCGAGGCGGCGGCGGGACGTGACTCGGCTTGTGTGGTCATGCTTTCCTTCCGAATGGGTGGCTGATCACTCAGCGTGCGCCGTCATCACCGGGGACGGGAAAGAACCCCGAGTCGATGAAGGACTCGACATACGCGTCCAGCGCAGCCGTATCGATCGGCGGGCAATGGATTCCGTGTCCGGCGAGCTCGGTACGAGTCTGGATGTCGTCGACAGCGACCGCAACCCCGCCGTAATTGCCACTGACCAGGGCCGCGCGCACCAGCGAGTCGTCACCGGCCGCGTCGCGGGCCGCGGCTTCCTCGGCCAGCCTGGTGGCGATCTGCTCGACCGACGCGATCTCTACCGGGATCCCATGCCTGCGCAGGGATTGGAAGATGTCGCGGATCGCCACCCGCTGCGTGTTCACCAGGTGATACGCCGACCCGCTCGGGACTTCGGCCGCCAGCGCCACAATGGCGCCGACCACGTAGTTCACCGGCACCAGTGCGGTGTCGGCGTCACCGGTTTCGGGCGCGAGCCCGAGGATGGCGGCCGCGCGGATCATGTTCCAGAACGAGTCATCGGCGCTGTTCACACCGATCCGCGGATCGCCGCAGACGATGCCGGGACGGTAGATACTCACCGGCACACCACGTGCGCCTGCCTGCCGGACCAGTTGCTCGGCAACCCATTTACTGGCCACGTAGCCGTTCGGGGACACCTCGCCGACGTCCAGCACCGCGTCCTCGCGGCCGCGGAAATCCGGTCCGGGAGCGGCCGGAATCACCGCGTTGACGGTGGACACGAAATGCACCGGTTTGATCCGGCTGGTGGTCGCCAGCCGCAACACCTCGCGAGTGCCTGCCACATTGGCGGCGCGCAGCCGCGGATACGGCTCGATGTGGTTCACCCGGGCACCGTTGTGGTAGATCACGTCGATCCGCTCCACCAGCCGGTCGTAACCGGACTCGTCGAGCCCGAACCGGGGCGCCGCGAGATCGCCTGCGAGCGCAACGATCCGGGTTTCGTAGCTGTCGTCCCAGATGCGGTACTTCTCCAGGGCGTTGCGAATCCGCTTGTGTGCCCGCTCGTCGTCGTCGCTGCGAACCAGGCACCAGACCCGTGCCCGGGTGCCGGCCAGCAATTCCCGGAGCAGGTGCGCGCCGACGAACCCGGTCGCTCCGGTGAGCAGCACGTCCCTCGCGGTGTCCGAGCGCGCGGGCGCGGCACCGGCACCATCGATCTCCGGTTCGAGAACCGCGTCGGCGGCGATCGTCGCGGAGTCGTCGGCGGGGACCACCGCCGCGGGCTCGTCCAGGTTGTCGATGCGGGCAGCCAGTCCGCGCACGGTGGGCGCGGTGAACAGCGCCGCCATCGGGACGTCGACACCGAGACGCGCGGTCAGCGCGCGTTGCAACGTGAACGCGAGCAGCGACGTGCCGCCGAGGTCGAAGAAGTCGTCTTCGGCACCGGCCCTGGCGATGGCGAGCACGTCGACGAACACCTCGGCGACCGCCCGCTCGGTCGGAGTCGCCGGGGCGACGAAATCGCGGGCCCGGAACACCGGCCGGGGCAGCGCGCCACGATTCAGCTTCCCGCTGTCGTTCATCGGGAAGGAGTCGAGCACCATGATGGCCGACGGCACCATGTAGGACGGCAGCACTTGCGCCAGCGACTCGCGCAGCGCGTCGGCCGCGAGATCGGCCGCCGCCGGGACCACATAAGCGGCCAGCTGGTCGCCGCTCTCCGATGCCGCCACCAGGACCACCGCCTGGGCGACGGAAGACTCGGCCAGCAGCGCGGCCTCGATCTCCCCGAGCTCGATCCGGTGACCCCGGATCTTCGCCTGGAAGTCGCTGCGTCCCAAGTACTCCAGCACGCCACCGGCGGTAGCGTCAGGCCTGGAGGCGCGTTGGACGCCGCCACGGCGGCGCACCAGATCACCGGTCCGGTACATCCGGGCGCCCGGCGGCCCATAGGGGTCGGCCACGAACCGATCCGCGGTCAAGTCCGCCCGCCGCAGGTAGCCGCGCGCCAACTGGTCTCCCGCCAAATACAATTCGCCGACAACGCCCGCCGGGACGAGACGCAGCCGGGAATCCAGCACATAGGTCCGCGTATTCCACTCCGCGACACCGATCGGCACCGTGGCCCGGTCGTTCGTGGACGCGGGCCAGTACGTCACCGATACCGCCGCCTCGGTAGGGCCGTACAGGTTGTGCAGTCCGGCACCCGACAGTGCGGCGAAGTCCGCGACGGTGCTCGGCGGCAATGCCTCACCGATCACGAAAACCGCACGCAGCGAGGCCAATTGCTGCACGCTTGCGGCGGCGAGGAACACTTGCAGCACGGAGGGGACGAAGTCGGTGACCGTCACCTGGTGGGTGGCGATCAGGCCGGCGATGTACTCCGGATCGCGCTGGCCGCCCGGTGCCGCGAGCACCAGCCGCGCACCCACCCACAGCGGAACGAAGAATCCCCACAGCGACACGTCGAACGTGGTCGCCGTCTTCTGCAGGTAGACGTCGTCGGGCCCGAACGCATAGTGCGCGGCCATCCATTCGATCTGGTTGGTGATCGCGCCGTGCGACACCATCACACCCTTGGGGCGGCCGGTCGACCCCGACGTGAACAGCACATACGCCGGATGGTCCGCGCGCAGCGGCGCACGCAACTCGCTCGCGGCGACGGCATCCGCCGAGTACGCCGACAGCTCGAGGGAGTCGACATCGACGACCGGAACCCCAGGAGCCGTTACCGGATTACCGTTTTCCGTGAGCACGCACACGGGCTCGGCCACTTCCAGCACATACGCGATCCGGCCCGCCGGATGATCGAGGTCCAGGGGCAGGTACGCGCCTCCCGCCGTCAGCACCGCGTACATGGCGACCAGCAATCCCGGCGAACGCGGCATCGCGAGAGCGACCACGGACTCCGGACCGATTCCCTGCCCGATCAGATGCCGGGCCAGGCGGTTGACGCGCGCGTCGAATTCCCGATAGGTCCAGGCTGTGCCGTCGTACACCACGGCCACCGCATCCGGTGTCGCGGCAACCGAACGGCGGTAGCCGGTCAGCAGGTCATGCGTCGAGACCGGGTGGGCCGTGTCGACCGCGTCGGACAGCAACTGCACACGTTCGGCCGGATCGATCAGCTCGATATCACCGAGCACCGCCGTGGGGTCGGCAGCAATCGCGGACAGCAGGCGCACGAACCGATCGACGAAGCCTTGCACGGTGTCGTGGTCGAACATGTCTGCTGCGTAGCTGACCACACCGCCGATCCCGGTCGGTGTGCCCGCGGCGTCGTAGGTGTCGCCCACCATCCAATGCAGGTCGAACTGCGATACCTCGGTGCCGATATCCAGGCTGGAGACCGTGAGGTCCGGCAAATCCAGCGTGACCGGCTCCAGATTCTGGAACGACAGCGCCACTTGGTACAGCGGATGCCGGGCCGTCGACCGGACCGGTTTCAGTACGTCGACCAGCCGCTCGAACGGCACGTCCGCGTTCGCGAACGCCTGGATATCGGTCGTCCGCTGCCGTCCGAGCAGGTCGGTGAAGGTCTCCCCGGCGTCGTATCCGGTGCGGAACACCAAGGTGTTGATGAACATGCCGATCAGGTCGTCCAGGACCGCTTCGCCCCGCCCGGCGACCGGCGAACCGATCGCGATGTCGTCGGTGCCCGACAACCGGGCCAAGAGCACCGCCAACGCCGTGTGCACGACCATGAACAGCGTCGCGCCTTCGGCCCTGGCCAACTCCACCAGCGCACGGTGGGTTTCGGCGTCGATGTGCACCGCCACCCCGCCTCCGGTGTAGGAGCGCAGCAGCGGACGCGGCCGATCCGACGGCAGGTCGAGCTGATCCGGCAGCCCGGCCAACGCCTGCTTCCAGTAGGCGATCTGCTCGGCCGCCAAGGATTCCGGATCCTCTTCGGCGCCGAGCAGCTCCCGCTGCCACAGGCTGTAATCGGCGTACTGCACCGGCAGCGGGCTCCATTCCGGGGCCGCACCGGCACAGCGAGCCGCGAACGCGGTCATCAGGTCGCGAGTCAGCGGGCCGATCGACGAGCCGTCAGCGGCGATGTGGTGCACCACCATCGCCAGCACATATTCGGGTGCTGTTGGGTTCGCGCCGCTCAGGTCGAAGAGCACCACCCGGAGGGGCACGTCGGCGGTGAGGTCGAAAGCCGTACCCGCCAAGGCGACGACGGCGTCCGCCACGTCGGCCGGGGCGATCGCCCGGATCTCGAACTGCGGAACCGCCTGTGCCACAGGCAGAATCACCTGAACGGGAGTTTCCTGGGAGTCCCCCGAACCCTGGTGTGGATAGATCGTGCGCAGGATCTCGTGCCGAGCCACCAGATCCTCGGTCGCCGCCCGCAGCGCGTCCGTATCGAGTGCGCCGGTCAACCGCACCGCCAGCGGCACGTTGTAGGCCACCGATGCGGTGTCGAAGCGGTTGAGGAACCACATGCCCTGCTGCGCCAAGGACAATGGAATCCGCTCCGGGCGCGGACCGGCGGTCAACGGCCGACGGCCCGTCCCGGCCGAATTCTCGCCCAGATGTTCCGCGAGTGCGGCCACCGTCGACGCCTCGAACAGCAACCGCACCGGGATGCGGATGTCCAGGGCGGCCCCGAGCCGCGCGATGACCCGGGTGGCGATCAGCGAGTTGCCGCCCAGTTCGAAGAAGTCGTCGTCGGACCCGACCGGCGTCGCGGGGTTCAGCAATTCGGTGAACGCGCCCGCGACCAGCTCCTCCAGCGGCCCGGATGGCGCTCGGTACTCCCTCGCCTGCAACACCGGCGCGGGCAGTGCGGCACGGTCCAGTTTGCCGACGGGGGTCAGCGGGATCTCGTCCAGCACCATGACGGTGGTGGGCACCATGTGCGCGGGCAGGCTGCGTCCGGCGAACGCGACGAGCTCGTCGGGCTGGGCGGTCGCACCCGCGGCGGCATGCACGTAAGAAACGAGAATGGTTGCGCCACTGGCGAGTTCGTGCCCGATGGTGACCGCGAAGTCGACGCTCTCGTGCGCGCCGAGCACCGCGTCGATCTCGCCGAGTTCGATGCGGAACCCGCGGATCTTGACCTGGAAGTCGTTGCGGCCCAGATACTCGAGCCGGCCGTCGATGCGCCGTACCAGATCGCCGGTCCGGTACAGGCGGGCTCCACTCGGATCGAGTGGGTTCGCCACGAACCGGGCGGCCGTCAACCCCGGTCGCTCATGATATCCGCGTGCCACCTGCGCCCCGGCGATGTACAGCTCGCCGACGACCAGGTCCGGCACCGGATTCAGCCGCGGGTCCAGCACGTATTCGGTGATGTTGCGGATCGGCCCGCCGATGGTGACGGTCTCCCCCGGCACCAGCGGCGCGCTGATATTGGTCATGATCGTGGTCTCGGTCGGCCCGTACCCGTTGTAGAACTCACGGGTGCGGCGCCCGGCGATCGGGACCGTCCAGCGCCCGACCAGGTCCGGCGGGCACGCCTCGCCACCGGCGATCACGACGCGGAGCTTGTCCAGTCCGGCCGGGTCGACCGACGCCAGAGCCGTGGGGGTGATGAACGCGTGCGTCACCCGCTCCCGGCTCAGCAGCGCGGCGAGCTCGGCACCACCGTAGACGGTCGGCGCCGCCACGATCATGGTCGCGGCGCCGCCCACCGCCAGCAGCAGTTCCAGAACCGACGCGTCGAACGAGGGCGACGCGAAATGCAAGGTCCGTGACGTGCTCGTCAGCCGGTAGCGCTCGCGCTGCTCGTCGCAGAAGCTCGACAGCCCGGCCTGCGTGACGACCACGCCTTTGGGCTTGCCGGTCGAACCGGAGGTGTAGATGACATAGGCCGGGTGCTCGGCGCGCAACGGCCGCGTGCGATCCGCGTCGGTGATCGGCGCGGCCGAGTAGTCGTCGAGCTGCCGGTCGGCGTCGTCGGTGTCGATGACCAGCCACTCCACCTCTTCGGGCAGGTCAGCGCGCACTTCGGCGATCGTGAGCCCGAGCACCGCGCGCGAATCCGAGACCATGTGCGCGACCCGGTCGGCCGGGTAGTTGGGGTCGACGGGTACGAATCCGGCGCCGGTCTTGGCGATGGCCCACACCGCGAGCACCGAGTCGATCGACCGCGGGATGCCGATCGCGACCAGATCCTCCGGGCCGATGCCGCGCTCGATCAGCAGCCGAGCCAACCGGGTCGACCGATCGTCGAGATCGACGTACTCCATCTCGTCCAACCGCGCCGCGGCGTCCGCATAGACCACGGCGACACCATCCGGATTGCTCTCCACCGCGCCGTCCAGCAGCTCCGGCAGCAGCGTGACACCGACCTGCTCGGCCGCGCTCGAATCGGCGGGCCGGACCGGCGCGGTCAGCGCCCGATCCTGTTCGGCGACGTCGACGCTGCCGACCGCACCGGCGATCCCGCGTTGATCAGCGGCGACAGCGGCGAGAACCCGCTCGAATCGTCGAGCGAGCCGCTGCACGGTCGCTTCGTGGAAAAGCTCAGACGCATGGGTGAACACTACGACGAGCTCGTCCGGCCTTCCATTCGCATGGTGCCGCCCCGCCCGGGCCGAGCCGGGGAGGACCGCTTCGACCCACCTGTTCGGACGGGATGTCCGCGTTGGCGAAGGCGGCGAGGTCGGTCTCGCGGACCTGACCGAGGAGGGCTAGTGGACCCCACTCGTCACGTCATCGCGACACAGAGCAGAATTCGGCTATGCGGCGACAGCTAGACCGAATCTCACCGGATCCGCGCGGTAACTGTGCGTGTTTGCCGAAGTGGAGCGTCGGGTAAGTGGCACGGATGAGCGAGCCGAGTCCCTACGTGGAATTCGACCGGAAACAGTGGCGAACCCTGCGTAAGTCGACTCCGCTGGTACTCACCGAGGAAGAGTTGGTCGGCCTGCGTGGCCTCGGGGAGCAGATTGATCTCGAGGAAGTCGCGGAGGTCTATCTCCCGCTCGCTCGTCTCATCCACCTGCAGGTAGCCGCGCGCCAGCGCCTGTTCGCCGCAACCGCGACCTTTCTCGGAGATACCCACCCGGATCAGCAGGTGCCGTTCGTGATCGGCGTCGCGGGCAGCGTCGCGGTCGGCAAGTCGACCACCGCCCGTGTGCTCCAAGCCCTGCTGGCGCGCTGGGATCACCACCCCCGCGTCGACTTGGTCACCACCGACGGATTCCTCTATCCCACGGCGGAACTCACCCGGCGCGGCATCATGCACCGCAAGGGGTTCCCCGAGAGCTACGACCGCCGCAGCCTGCTGCGCTTCGTCACCGAGGTGAAATCCGGTGCGGCGGAAGTCTGCGCCCCGGTGTATTCGCACATCTCCTACGACATCGTGCCGGGAAAGCTGCACTGTGTGCGGCAGCCCGACATCTTGATCGTGGAGGGCCTGAACGTGCTGCAGACCGGTCCGCGGCTGATGGTCTCGGATCTGTTCGACTTCTCCATCTACGTCGACGCGCGCATCGAGGACATCGAAAACTGGTATGTGCAGCGGTTTCTCACGCTGCGCAACACCGCGTTCGCCGATCCCAACGCGCATTTCCACCACTACTCCGGATTCACCGACGAGCAGGCGACCGCCGCGGCGAGGGAGATCTGGAACAACACCAACCGCCCGAATCTGGTGGAGAACATTCTGCCCACCCGCCCGCGCGCGACCCTGGTGTTGCGCAAGGATGCCGACCACAGCATCAATCGGCTACGGCTGCGCAAATTGTGATTTCGCTTACAGTTTCCACGCTTCATCAAGGCGGCGGGCGACGTCGATATCGCACGCCGCGGCAATGTCCGGCCTGCGGATCTCCGCGGAGATATAGCGGGCGACGAATCGCCTGACCTCGTGATCGACGCTGGCGAGGACGCGCAGCACCTGTCCGCGCCTGGTTGCGGCGGCGACATTGACGCGCACGTCGACCGGACGCGGCTCGGCGATGTCGATCACCACCCGCAACGGTGTCGCGGTGCGCACCGTCAGGTGCAGGTGAACGGCCCCCTCGACATGGAACCGATGCCGATCGACCGCCAAGTCCAGCAGCAGATCGAGGTCCAGCGGGATGAGCAGCTCGAACGAGATCAGCTCGCCACCGAGGCGGCGCAGCCGCGACTTGCCGAGCTGGACCTCCGCGGTCACTTTCGCCAACCGCCCAGGGCCGACGCCGATCGGGCCGAAATCGAAGGCACTGCCGGTCAGCTGAGCGAACGCGCCCAAGATGCGGTCTTCGGAGGCGGCGAACTCCACGAAACGGCTTCCGAACTCCCCATAGCCGATGAATTCGCGCTCCCTCATAACACCGCGCGACGCGCGAGCAGGGCGATGGATCCGCCCCGCCGAGGTGGGCTCAGACGCCGAAGCGGCGATGACGGGCGGCGTAGTCGCGCAGCGCCCGCAGGAAATCCACCCGCCGGAACTCCGGCCAGTACGCCTCGGTGAACCATATTTCCGAGTATGCGCTCTGCCAGAGCAGGAACCCGGACAATCGCTGCTCGCCGGAGGTTCGAATGACCAGATCGGGGTCCGGCTGACCGGAGGTGTAGAGGTGCTGGCCGATCGCGTTCACGGTGATCGACTGGACCAGGTCCTCGCCCGTCTCCCCGGCGGCGATCTCCTGGCGGACCAGCGAGCGCACCGCGTCGGTGATCTCCTGCCTGCCGCCGTAACCGACCGCGACGTTGACGTGCACCCCACTCCGTCCCTCGGTGCGCTCGGCCGCGGTACGCAGCCGTTTGGCGATGAGCTCGGGGAAGCCGTCGAGCGTGCCGACGATGCGCACGCTCCAGTTCTGCTCCGGCGCGGACAGCTCCTCCACCACGTCGGTGATCACCTCGAACAGCGTCTCCAGCTCGTCCGGATCGCGCTGCAGGTTCTCGGTGGACAGCAGGTAGACGGTCACCATCTCGATGCCCTCGGCCGCGCACCAGCCGACCAGTTCGGCGATCTTCAGCGCGCCGACCCGATGACCGTGCGTGACGTCGGTGAAACCGTTCTCCCGCGCCCAGCGGCGATTGCCGTCACACATCACCGCGACGTGCCGGGGATGCTGTTTGCCGGCCAGCTGCCTGGACAGCCGGGCCTCGTAGATGCGATACGGCAGACCCCGCACCTGACTCGGAAGTTCCACGCGGGCAACCCTACGCCTCGGCGACACGATCTCGGCATCGACCGCGATACGCCGGTACAGTGGCGGAAGCTCAAACTTACGCTTCCGTAGGTTACCCGCGGGTTCAGTTGGACGGCTGCTCGCCGTTCACTCGGCCCGGCGCGGGCCTACGGACGGACTCGTCCGGCTGCGTCTACTAGGAGGTACTCGTGTCCGAATCGGTCGGCGCCGCCGACGCGGCACTGGTCACAGCAGGCTCCCCCACGGCGGGCGAAGCGCTCGCAGAGGCGCTCGTCAAACCACGCATGCGCGGCTGGATCCACACCTGGGCCGTCGGCATCGCGGCGATCGTGGCCGTGATCCTCATCGCCACGGCCGCCACGGTCTCGGCGACTGCGGGGTGGTCGACGCTGGTCTACGGGGTCACCGTGTGCGGACTGTTCGGCATCAGCGCGGTATACCACCGGGTGACCTGGCCGACCGCCCGCGCCCGCATCCGGATGAAGCGGGCCGACCACTCGATGATCTTCCTGTTCATCGCGGGCAGCTATACGCCGTTCGCCCTGCTCGGCCTGCCCGGACGCACAGGGCAGACGTTGCTGACCGTGGTCTGGGCGGGTGCGCTGGCCGGAGTAGCGCTGAAACTGCTGTGGCCGACCGCGCCCCGCTGGGTCGGCGTTCCGCTGTATCTGCTGCTCGGCTGGGCCATCGTGCCGGTGGCCGGGCAATTGAACAGCCAGATCGGCATCGCGCCGTTGATCCTGCTGCTGATCGGCGGCCTGTTCTACAGCGGCGGCGCCATTCTCTACGCGACCAAATGGCCGAACCCGTGGCCGACCGTCTTCGGACACCACGAGTTCTTCCATGCGGCCACGGTCCTCGCCGCGCTCACCCACTACGCGGCAGTGTGGCTCGTGGTGCTGCGCTGAGCCGATACATCGGCGGGACGAAACGGGGGCGCGATGGGACGGCAATATTGGCAGGCGAAGCGGGTCCGCGAAGCTGCCGGTGCTCGCCGTCGTGGTCGCGGCCGGATTCGGCGACCTCTCCGGCAATAACGCGGGGAAACCGCCTATGCCGGTCGCGCTGGTCTTATGCTGCTCGTTCGTGTTCCTCATCGCTGTCTTCCGCGGCATCGCCCTGCCGGAGAGGGCAGTCGTGATGAGCCCGCCCCGCGCCGGGGTGGCGCTCGGTAGTACCGGGCCTTCCCGGCTCGCGCGACCCATGGACGCCCGGGGGACGTCGGTGCGCGGGGTGCGGATCGCGCAGTGCTGGGCGGCGAGACCACGACTAGCCGGGCTGCGAACCCGATGATCTCGAAGTTCGTCCTGTGGGCGCTCAAGGCGCGGGGTGGGCTGGCTGTGGTGGTCACCACCGCCAACGTCAGCGGTCTCGCGGTGATCGTCATCCAGCTGTGGCTGAACGGATTCCTCGGCAGGCTCGGCACGGACTGGCTGCGAACGCTGGCGTTCGTCGGCATCTATCCTGCGGTGGGGTTCGGAGTCGGCATCGTTCTCGCGGTACGCGACCGCAAACTGGATTTCGGCTGGCTCGACGCCGGACGAAGACCCACCGAGGCGGAGGCACGGCGTCTGCTGCGCCTGCCGATCACGATCAGTATGCGCGCGCTCGCGCTGTGGCTTCCCGGGGTGATCGTCGCGACGGCGATCTTCGCGCATCTGAGTCCGCAGAACGACCCCGGCGTGACGACGGCGCTGTTCACGATCGGCGCGTTCGAGACGGCGGCGGTCACCTTCCTGATCGTGGACCGGCTGATCCGGCCGACCGTCCCGCTGGTCGCCGGGATCCTCGGCTGGACGATGCACTGGAGTTCCTCGGTTCTCGTGCGGGTGGTGGTGACCTGGGCGGTGGCGGCGGCGCTTCCACTGCTCATGCTGATCGTCGTGCTCGCCGACCCGGCCGCCGCCGCGTCCGATCGAATCCGGACCGCCATCTACCTGTCCGCCGTCGGCCTCGGTGTCGGCGCCCTGGCCACCGCCTTCCTCGCGCGTGCCGTGGCCGCGCCGATGCGCACCCTGCGCCGGGCGCTGGACCGGATCACCCAGGGCGATCTGGACGTCCGGGTGCCGGTCGGCAGCACCAGCGAGATCGGCAGGCTGGAACACTCGGTCAACGAACTGGCCGGAAACCTCCGCGAGCGGGAGCGGATGCGGGAGGTATTCGGCAGGCACGTCGGCGCGGAGGTGGCCGAGCGCGCGCTCGCGCGCGGTGTGGATCTCACCGGTGACGTGCGCGAGGTCTCGGCGCTGTTCGTCGACGTGACCGGGTCGGTGGAGCTGTCCACCGGGCTGCCGCCGCAGGAGTTCGTCGCCAAGCTCAACCGGCTGCTCGCGATCGTCGTCGCGGCGACCGAGGAGAACAACGGGCTGGTCAACAAGTTCGAGGGCGACGCGGCGCTGTGCGTCTTCGGAGCGCCGATCGCCCTGCGGGACAATGCGACTCCGGCACTGCGCGCCGCGCGCCGCATCCGTGACGAGGTGCTCGCCACGGGCGAACTCGACATCGGCATCGGCGTGGCGCGCGGCCGGGTCTTCGCCGGCGACGTCGGCGCCGACACCCGGCTGGAGTTCACCGTGATCGGCGACGCGGTCAACGAGGCCGCCCGCCTCACCGCCGCGGCAAAAGACGTGCCGCGGCGGATCCTGGTGAGCGAAGCGGTGACCCGAGCCGCCGCGGACCACGAACGCGCCAAATGGATCTTCTTCGACACCATCGTGCTGCGCGGGATGAAAGACCCGACGGCCTGCTGGACCGACGTGGACGGCCCCGATCCATCGCCCGGCTCCACCGCGACCCGCGCCGATCGACCTGACAGCGGCAATCCGGCCGGTGCCGATCCTGTCGTCGAAATGCGCACCGCCGTAGTGCGATCCGATCCAGACGCGCAACACTGAAATGGATCACCCAACCTCGCGATAGCCGCACCAGACCGGCCGGGTCGGCGCCTTCGCTGCGCGATGGCGCAGCACAGCCTCCCGGCGCGAGCAGACGTCGCCGGTCGCCGGGCGGTCATCGGAAGCAGACGACCCGATCAGCGGCCCGACGACCGGAGGGCGATCGCTCCCAGACGCCGGAACTCGCAGACGCTGTCATGAGTCGCAACACAGAGGAATCCCACGCCCATTATCTGGCTGTGCACTCCCGTGGCCGGGCCGGTTGCTCCGATGCTCCAGATCTGTGGATGGCAACGCGCCACGGCAGGCGGATCGAGGTGGGCGGGTGGTCATGTACCCATTGCGCGATCGCTGTGACGGCCGAAGCGAGTGAGGTGGCTCCGGCGAGCATGGGCCAGCGGGTCAGTCCGGCGGTGTCGTAGGCGACTTGCCGAATTCCCGGTACGACGATACTGCCGTTGCCGAAAGCCCAGCTCATCACCATTCCGGCTTGCCCACCCAGGTCCGAGGTGCGCGCGAGCGGCGCCCGCAGTTCAGGGGCTTTGCTGTTGATGTAGAGCACGGTGAGCAGCACCAGAGCCGCGACGGCAACCGTGGAAAGCGTTGCTATCCGGGACAGGACCCCGGTGCGATACCGGAGATTCGCCGCCACCACGCAGACGGTGACGACGATCGCCGCGGCGGCGAGTATCGCCGGGGCGCCGCTGATCCGCGCGGGCGGTGCCTGCGATGACGACCAGATGTTGAGGTAGGAGGTGGTCGCGGTGATCCGGCCGAAGGCGTTGGCACTGGCCTTGCCGTCGGCACCGGCCACGGTCAGCCACGGCTGGAACAACAGGATCAGCGTGACGATGCTGCCTGCCACGGCACCCAGGTAACCCCAGTAGCCGTTCAGCGTCGACAGCTGCGCTCGGCACCGGGCGAGCCGTCCGGGTGCCGCGATCGGCGCTGATTCGGGTCGAATGTCTATGACTGACCAGGGAGTTGGCTGCACCTTCGCTCCGAATCAGGGATCGGTCGGCATCGAAAACCGAGCGGACATGGCGGTCCCCGACTGCGGACGTCCTCGGACACGGCCCGGACAGAAGGGGTATCTCCGGACAGTAAGAGGCGCAGCTTGTTCCGAGAATGATTGCGATCAGCGCGATCTTGAATCCTGGACTGCCATTCGCCCTCGGTCTTCCCTGGCGGTCGGCGATCCTCTTGATCGGCGGCGACAGGACAGGGCAGTGGAGCGCTTGGTACCAGCAAGCCATTCCGCGAGCCGTGGCACTGTATGAGATCTACTTGAAGGAAAGAGCCGAGGGGGAACGCGATACATGAGCAACTTCAGCAAGTGGGATAGGGACGCCTACCGCATGCGGGTCGGCGAGGATGAGGCCGCGCGGCGACGCGGTGCGATCATGGCTGAACAGTGGGTCATGAACTTGCCGAGGAGCGGAAGCGTCTGAATTCACGCACGCAGGATCGGCGGAAGCCATGGGCGTAAGCCCCGGTCGGGTCTCGCAGATCGAGCATGGCGAGATGACGACCGTGGCCGCCATCGCAGCGTATGTTTCCGCGCTCGGCGGCAAGCTCGAACCGCTTGCCGATTTCGGCGGTCATCTGCGGCGGATGCCGACCAACCCGGCCGGGTAGCCGTCAAAGCTGTTAGTTCCGCTGGAGTGCCGTGCGGAGCTGGTCCGGGGTGGAGACCGGGAGGTCGCACACCGAACCGCGGCAGACGTAGGCCGCGGCGGCGTTGCGAACCAGGGGGCGATCGGCCAGGAGCGGGACGGCGTTGGGGGCGGCGGCCAGGACGACCGACCCGCCAGGAGCGGCCAGGCGGGCCGTGGTGAGCAACTCCGTTGGGCGGGAAGCGGATTCGGTGGCGATTGCGACTTGAAGTGGCCCGCGCAGGGCAGCCTCGGCGACGG
>NZ_BDBA01000131.1 GCF_001612745.1 Nocardia amamiensis NBRC 102102
AGCCGAGCAAAGACCACCGACCGGATGAGAGCACGACGCGGGATCGTGGTGACGTCATCGGCGCGGGCATTCTGTGGCTGGCCAAGTGGGCGGTGTGCATCGTCGCGATCGCGGCGGGCGCGTGGGTGCTCGGATTCCTGATCGCCCGGCTGTGGGTGGTGGTCCTGCCGGTAGCGCTGGCGGTGGTCGTCGCGACGGTGCTGTGGCCGCCGGTGCGCTGGCTCACCACGCACGGCCTGCGGCCCGCATTCGCGGCATCCATTGGGGTGCTCGGCTTCATCGCTCTGCTGGCCGGGGTCATCGGGCTTATCGTGCCCTCGGTGGTGAATCAGGCCCCGGAACTTGCGGACAAGGCGAGCGAGGGCGTCAACCGGGTGCGGGAGTGGCTGCAGGGTCCGCCGCTGAGACTGCGTGACGAGGAACTGGATTCGGCGGTCGATGCGATCGTGTCCCGGCTGCAGTCGAGTTCCGAGCAGATCGCCACCGGCGTGTTCAGCGGCGTGAGCACCGCGACGTCGATGCTGGTGACCCTGTTCCTGGTGCTGGTGCTCACCTTCTTCTTCGTCAAGGACGGGCCGCGTTTCCTGCCCTGGCTGCACGACGTGTCCGGCAGTCGCAGCGGCAGGCACTTGGAGCAGGTGCTCGGCCGGATCTGGGTGGTGCTCGGTGGTTTCATCCGCACCCAGGCGCTGGTCAGCCTGATCGACGCCGTCCTGATCGGCGCGGGCCTGGTGATCCTCGGGGTGCCGCTTGCGCTGGTGCTCGCGGTGATCACGTTCCTCGGCGGGTTCGTCCCGATGGTGGGCGCGTTCGTCGCGGGCGCGCTCGCGGTGCTGGTCGCGCTGGTCGGCAACGGCTTCGTCACGGCGCTGATCGTGCTCGGCATCGTCATCGCCGTGCAGCAACTGGAAGGCAATGTGCTGCAACCGATCTTGCAGAGCCGCAGCATGCAGCTGCACGCGGTCATCGTGCTGCTGGCCATCACCGCGGGCGGCTCGCTGTACGGGATCGTCGGCGCCTTCCTCGCGGTCCCGGTCGTCGCGATGGCCGCGGTCGTGCTGCGCTACGTCGGCGAGCAGATCGACGCCGCCACGGTCGCGCTGCCGGACCCGGACAGCGAACCCGAATCCGCCGAATAGCCCGCGGTCGGTATTCGTCCCGCAGTGGAATGAGCGGGCCGCACCCTCGCGTCGAAGGGCATCGGCGCGGTGATCGGCTTCGAGCCGGCCGTATTGCCCCGGGTCCCGGGACCCGGGGCAATCGCCATTTTCATATCAGGGGATTTCCCCGACAGCGGGGCGAAAGCCCGTTTTTCGCTTGATTTCGTGATTGCGGTCGATAAAACAGGCGCAGAACATTCAGCAGCTACCCTGCGTCGTTACCGATATTCGTGTCGCCCTTGGGATTCGGTCCGCCACTACCTCCGTGAGCCGAGTGAGCGGATGAAATACGACTCGCACGCATCCGAAAGGGTTACCGGACCGAACTAGAAAGGTACGTATATGTCCTCTTCAGAATGAGGTGGGTAAATTCATGGGCATAGAAACACCGGAAACTCCAGCACACCCCTTCTTACGCCGCGCCGCCACCCTGGTCGTGGCAAGTGCGATCCCGCTGTCCGTGCTCGGCGCCGCGACGGCCACCGCGAACCCGTTGGTGCCCGATATTTCCATCCAGCTTCCGTTCGCACCGGTACCCGCCATAGCCCCGGTCGCCGATCCCGCCGATCCGGGCGCCATTCCGCCCGACGCCGCTCCTCCTGCCGCTCCCGCGCCGCCATTTTCCACCGGACGCAACGATCTGAGCACCAACCGGCCGATGCCGGACCCGAACGTGCTCGCGCCCATCATTCCGCAGCGCCTGCACTTCCCCGGCGCTCCGGCCCCCAGGGTCGCTCCGATCGAGGCGCCGCCCGGCACGCTGCGCGTCGGTTCCGTCGTGATCGGCCGGCCCGATTTCCTGACCCCCGAACAGGGCAAGATGATCAACGACGCGATCGCGGGCCCGGAGGCGGGCCTCGCGCAGACCTTCGATTCGGCGGGCTTCGAGCCGTCGCGTTCCGACCGCATGGCCGCCGACATCATCGGCTCCACCGCGATCGGCGCGTCCGTCGGCAGCATGGTGGCCGCTCCCGTGGCCTCGATCGGAGCGGTCATCGGCGCGATCTGCGGCGCCATCGCCGGCATTCCGATGTTCCCCACCGGGACCGTGGCTGTCATGGGCTTCGGCGCCGCCATCGGCTACGGGTTCGTCGCGTCACCGGCCATCGCTCTCGGTGCGGCCATCGGCGCCGGGGTGGGTGTTGCGCAGGGCCTGCTCACGCCGCCCACGGTTCCCGCCTCCTGATCGACCTTCGCGGAGTCGTCCGACCTTTCCCGCGCGCACGATTACGAGTAAGACCCGGTTTCGGCCGGGTCTTCTTGTTCGCGTGGGAACGCCGCGCGTTTCGCTTCGCCGTGACCGGTTATCGCGATGAGGACCGGCCGATACACCAGGCCGGTCGCCGCAAGGAGGTTACGACATGAGTACCACCGACAAAGCCAAGAACAAGGCCGAGAAAGTCGCCGGTCAGGCCAAGGAAAAATTCGGTGAGGCCACCGACGACCGGCAGAAGAGGGACGAAGGCCGGACCGATCAGGTCAAGTCCGATCTGAAAGACGCGGGCGAGAAGGTCAAGGACGCCTTCCGGCACTGACCCCGCACGCATGCACGACTCTCGGAGCGGATGGCCCCGGCGCGGTCGTTGCGCCACGCGCACGTCGCGGACCTGCGGCGGCTACTCCTTCCGCGGCCTGGGCTGGTCGTGCACCTGATCTCCGCCCCTGGGACCGGCGACGGTGTTCTCGCCGGTCGGCCGGCCTTCGTCGGCCACCCGGCACAGCTCGTTCGGCCACCAGATCCTGCGGCCGATCAGGCTGAACAAGGCCGGGATGACGACGGTCCGCACGACGAATGTGTCGAGCAGGATGCCGAGGCCGACCACGATTCCGACCTGGGTGAGCGTGATGAGCGGAAGCACGCCGAGCACACAGAACACCGCGGCGAGCACGATTCCGGCGCTGGTGATCACCGCGCCGGTCACCGCGACCGCCCGCACCATGCCCTGTGTGGTGCCGTGGCCTGGGGTTTCCTCGCGCGCCCTGGTCACGAGGAAGATCGTGTAGTCGACACCGAGCGCGACCAGGAACAGGAACGCGAACAACGGCACGCTGATGTCCAGCGCGGGAAATCCGAATACCTGCTCACTCATCCAGCTGCCCAGCCCGAGCGCGGCCAGCGCGCTGAGCACGGTGACCGCGACCAGGAGCAAGGCGGCGGGTATCGCGCGCAGCAGCACGAGCAGTACCGCGAGCACCACCACCAGGATCAGCGGAATGATCACCTCGCGGTCCTCGGCCGCAGCGGTCTGGATGTCCAGCACCTGGGCGTCGGTGCCGCCGACCAGCGCGTCGGCCCCTGGCACCTGAGCCAGCGACGCGCGTAGTGCCTCGATCGTGTCGAAAGCCTGCGCGGAAGCCGGTGGCGCGTCGATCACCACCGACCATCGAGTGAGCCCGGTCGGCGAGGTTCCCGTCTGCCAGGCCAGCACGACCCCCTCCGTGTGCCGGAACGCCGCATCGATTCCCGGGACCGCACCGCTGTGGGCGAGCACGATCGCCGGGTCGGACGCACCGGGCGGGAAATGCTGCGCCAGCGTGTCGAACGCCTCCACCGATTCGGCGCTGACCCGGAACTGCTCGGTCTGCGAGAGCCCGACCCGCGCCGTCAGCAAACCGGTCGCGCAGATCGCGAGCACCGCGATCGCGCACCCCGCGACCAGCGCGGGCCTGCGCACCACGCGGGCGGCGATAGCGTGCCAGACTCCTTGACCTGCGGTGTCGCGGTTGTCCGCGCTCGGCACGAACGGCCAGAACACGTTGCGCCCGCACAGCGCGAGGGCCACGGGTAGCGCGAGCAGAACGAACCCCACCGCGACCAGCAACCCGAGCGCGGCCATCACACCGAGACTGCGGGTGCTCGGCACCGAGGCCAACAGCAGCACCAGCAGCGCGGCGACCACCGTCGCGTTGCTCGCCAGGATCGCCGGCCCGGCCCGCCGCACCGCCTGCCGCAACGCGGCACGGTGATCAGATGCACGGTGCAGCTCGTCGCGGTAGCGCGACACCAACAGCAGCGCGTAGTTGGTGCCCGCGCCGAATACCAGCACGCTGGTGACGCCGGAGGTCGAGCCGTCGAAGTCCAGCGGGGTCACGCGCGCGAGGGCGGTTGCGGCGCTGGTGGCGACTCGGTCGGCCGCGCCGACCACAGCCAGGGGCACCAGCCACAGGACCGGGGAGCGATACGTCGCGATCAGCAGCACCGCGACCACGGTGGCGGTCACCGCGAGCAGGGTGACGTTGGCGCCGGAGAACGAATCGGCGATATCGGCACCGAAGGCCGGACCGCCGGTCACCTGCAGGATCAACCCGTCCGGCAGCCCGGCGCGCGCGGTGGAACGAATGTCCTGGATGCGGTCGGTCAGCGCGAACCCGCTCAGGTCGGCCTGCACCGGGACCTGTCCGATCGCCGCCTTCTGATCCGGCGACGTGAGCAGGTCGCCGGGCCCGGGCGAGCGCCCGGCGGCCCGGGTCACCGCCGCGGCGGTGGCGTTGCGGTCGTCATCGGTCAGATTGCCGCCGTCGGCTCGGGTGACCACAATGATCGCGGCCGCCGAGCCCGCGTCCGGAAACTCCTCCAAGGCCCGTTCGACCTGGGCCGCCTGCGCCGACGGCGGCAGGGCGTCGGGCGCCTGGCCCGCCGCCTCGTTCTCCCCGACCGCTGCGATCAGCCCCAGCGAGGCCGCGGCGAGCACGAGCAGCAGCACCCACGATCCGCGGGCGGTCACCAGCGACGCGTAGCGATCCCAAGCGCTCACCCGGCCACTCTCTCAGATCTTCGCCCTCCTGCAGGCGAGACACCCCGCCCGCACCGCCGACCGGCCCGGGTCAGTCGCGTAAAGCCTGCTCCCGCAAGGATTTCAAGGTCTTGGACAGAATGCGCGAGACTTGCATCTGGGAACAGCCGATCCGCTGGGCGATCTGCTCTTGGGACAGCGAATCGAAGAAGCGCATGACGAGCACCTGCTTCTCGCGTTCGGGCAACGCGGCCAGCAGCGGTTTCACCGCCAGATAGTTCTCCACGGTGCCGAAATCGGGGTCCTCGGCGCCCAGCGAATCGAGCAGCGAGGGACCGCCGGACTCCGCGTCGCCGGACTCCGCGACGGCGTCGATCGAGGAGGTCTGATAGGCGTTGCGCGCGATGAGCGCCTGGGTCACCTCGTTCAGGTCGACCCCCAGTTCCCCGGCGATCTCGCGCGCCCGCGGCATCCGGCCCAGCCGCTGCGACAGGGTCTCCACCGCGGGGCCGATGGTGGACTGAATTTCCTTGAGCCGCCGCGGCACTCGCACCGACCAGGCGTGGTCGCGGAAATGCCTGCGCACCTCGCCCATGATCGTCGGCACCGCGAACGAGAGAAAGGTCGCGCCGTGCGCCGGATCGAAGCGATCGATCGCGGCGAGCATTCCCACCCGGGCGATCTGCAGCAGATCCTCGAAGTTCTCGCCGCGTCCGCTGAACTTTCGCGCGATGTGTTCGGCGAGCGGAAGGCAGCGGTCGATCAGCTCCGCGCGCAGGGCCTCGCGGCGCGGGTCGTCCGTCGCCACCGCGGCGAGTTCGGCGAACAGCGGCTCGATATTGTCGTAGCTGTCTCCCCCGGACTTGCGCTTGGGCGTGATCCGATTCGACTCGCTACTCATCCGAGCCGCCGCGCACCCACCGGAACTCGACGGTAGTCGGGTAGCCGCCCGCGGCGGCGTCGTGCGCGCGCTGGGACGCGGACACCGAATCGGTCAGCGTCGCGACGATGTGCCAGCCGAAGCCGGACTGATCCGGGGTGGTTTCCGACCTTGTGAGCGCGTCGACACGCACGTCGACGGCGTCGCCGTCGAAGCTGAACGCGCAGTCGAGCTCCGTCCCTGGCACCGCGTCCAGCACCAGCGCGCTGGCTACCTCGTCGAGAGCCAGCCGGATATCGGTCACCTCATCGATACCGAAATCGGCCATGAGCACGACGGTCTCGGCCAAGGCACGCAACATCGCCAGCTGCTCGGACTCCGCGGGCACCCGCACGCTGATCGCGCCGGTCCGCGTCGTCGCGGGAGCAGTCCCCGGCCGCCGCCCCTCATCGAATCGCTGCGCGATGCTGTCGTCCTTGCTCATGCACCACTCCCAGAAGTCGCGCCGTCCGTAGGCGCGACCAGCCTACGCCCTGTTGACCACTCGTTTCGACGCGCCATGCGCGGGCGCGCGTGTTCGACTCGCCCAGGCGAGCCGGTCGGCCGCTCAGCGGTCCGCGCCCGATCGCATCGGCGGGAGCCGGCGACGGCCGTCGCCGACCTCGCGCACCAGATCCGCGTACGCGATCTCCAACTCGGCCAGCCGGGTCCATGCCGCGTGCATGCGTTCACCGCCCGGATCGTCGTGCATCAACAGATGGAACGCCCGTTCCGCGACGACAGCCATCCCGTCGATCACTTCACCCAGGCTCGCTTCGTGCAAGCGAACCCCGGGCGCCGCGCTCGGCAGTTGCACCGCTGCCCACGTGTTGATCCGTTCGACCAGTTCGGCACGGTGACCATCGATCTCCACCAGACGCCCCGGAACTTCGCGGCGGCGGCGATGCAGTTCGGCCAGCTCACTGGCCCATCGGCACACCGGCCCGTGCACATGCTGACCGCCCAGCGCGCACAGCAGCATGCTCGGGCTCGGCAATACCGAGCTCTCGACCACTTTCCGCAGTCGCGCACGCTGGACGAGCATCGGCCTACCTCCTCGGCACAACCACACCGATGCCGCGGCCGGTCGTCAGAGCATTCATCAGGACAACGTTCATTCCGGGCCGGTCACGCCGGTACAGGTAGTCAGTTGCGCGCCGAAGTCACAGTGGCGCAGTGAGTTCGAGGTGGATGCCGTCCGGATCGGAGAAAGACAGGATCGCGATCCCGAAATCGGCCATCTCGATGATCTCGCCGTGTTCGATGCCGGCTTCGCTCAGCCGGGCCGCGGCCGCGACCAGATCGTCCCGCGCCGGGACGATGAAGCTGAGATGATCCAAGCCCACCCGATCGGAGTCGAAACGATCCGTCGCGGGCGCCACCGGGCGCAGGCCGAGCAGCATTCCGTTGGCCTGGAACACCACTCCGCCGAAGAGCTGGAACGGATCGGTCCGCACCGCTGGATCGTCCGGGCTGCCCGGCGATTCGGCGGCGATCGGGAAGCCCAGAACGTCATGGTAGAAGGCACGGGACCGGGCGATATCGGTCACGGTCAACCGGATGTGGTGGGTTCCGGTAGTTTTGATCATGGTCACGCGAACTCCGCAGGTGAAAGTAGGGGGCTCGACCGACTGCCCGGGTGGTTGCTCCCCGGTTGCGAGTCGTCTCGGGGATGAGAGTAAGACAGAATTCCGGCAGAACAGAGTGTCGTGAACGACATCTTCGGTACTGTTTCCGACATGGACGTCGCTGTCTTCATCGTCGACGGCGTGGCCGACTTCGGATACGCCGCTCTGCTGGAGACCTTCAACACCGCGAACTCGGTGCGAACCGAGCTCACCGACCCGCCGCAGCCGTGGCGGGTCCGCAGTGTCTCGTTCGGCCCTGCCATCCGCTCGGGCAACGGCAACACCGTGCCGACGGTTCCGCTCGACGAGCTCGGCGACGAATTCGAGCTGATGATCGTGCCCGCGGTGAACGTGCTCGCCGCCGAGCCGCTGATCGACCTCGTCTCCTCCCCCGCCAGCCGTCCCGTGCTCGACCGCCTGGTCGCGGCGCGCGAAAGGGGCGTGCATCTCGCCGGCGCGTGCACCGGAACGTTCTTCCTGGCCGAGGCCGGTGTGCTGGACGGATCCCGCGCCACCACGAGTTGGTGGCTCGGTCCGAGTTTCCGGCATCGCTACCCACGCGTCCAGTTGGACGAAGGCCGCACACTGTGCCGCGGCCACGGCGTCACCACCGCAGGGGCCGCGCTGTCGCATATGGATCTCGCGCTGTCGCTGATCGCCACGAAGAGCCCCGCGCTGGCCGAGCGCGCCATGCGCTACCTGGCGGTCGGCGCCGGGAGACCGCAGCGCGAGTTCATCATTCCCGAGGTCATTGCCAAGGGCGATTCCGTCACCGCCGCCTTCGAGCGCTGGGTCCGCGACCACCTGACCGACAACTTTCGAATCTCGCAGGCGGCCAAGGCAGTCGGCGTCACCGAACGCAGCCTGCAACGTGCCACCCACGCCGAACTGGGTATGTCTCCCACCGAATTCGTGCACGACATCCGTCTGGAACGGGCCATGCACCTGTTGCGCACCACGCCGCTGACCGTGGACGCGGTCGCCGCCAAGGTCGGCTACCTCAACGCGGGGACCCTCCGTGGGCTGTTCCGCCGTCGCCGGGGCATGTCGATCTCCGAAATCCGCATGACTCGCCTGTCGTACTGAATTCTCTTCGAGCACTGTGGAATAGCGCTTCGGCGCGCTAACATCTCTTCGAGAGCGTTGGAAGAGATGCGACGAAGGGGAGGTGCGATGCCACTCGGGCGCTGGAGGTCCGCCGATCACCCGGAGATCGATGCCGTGCCGATCGATGCCGTCCTGCATGCCCTCGCCGATCCGACTCGCCGGCGGATCGTGCGGATGCTCATCGACGAGGGCGATCGCCCCTGCGGCAGTTTCGGTCTGGGCATTCCGCCGTCCACCCTCAGCCACCACTTCAAAGCACTACGCAATGCCGGATTGATCCGCCAGTTCGACCAGGGCCGCCAGCGCATGAACACCCTGCGGATCGCCGAGCTGGACACTCGCTTCCCCGGTCTGGTCGCCTCGATCCTTACCCAAGCCGAACCAGGCCGTCCGCCCATTCACCCTGAATCCACTTGATCCACAAGGAATTTCGCTATGTCGTTGAACACTGTCGCGCGCGTATGCGCCGTTCCGGTCAGCCTGTGGCTGATCACCGCGCTCATTGTCAATGCCGACTACCGTGCGGACAATATCTTCGCCGCCCCGGACTTCACTTTCTCTCTCGTCCTGCTGATCGCGGCTTTCCTCCCCTGGCGCTCGGCGGCTCCGGCCCTCACGGCCGGCTACTTCTTCGGCTCCGGCGTCATCACCGTCGCCGCCCTCGACCGCTTCGACCACAGCGAATCCACCCAGGGAGCCCTCAACCTGACCATCGCCGCGGTCTATCTGACGGTCGCGCTGCTGCTGGTCCTCCGCATCAAACGGACCTCATCCCCCGTACCGCAAGCCGGCTGAGGCGGCCTCCGAGGCCGACGGCTACTATCCAGCGACACCAGCGACACATCCTCCCCTCGGGCTCGGGGACCTGCGACGGACACCCGGTCATCCGGGTCATCGTCCAAACCTCGAGTCCGTACGACCCCTGAGCCGCGTGCCGCAGACCGGACCGGTCAGCGCAGCTGAATGCAGGTCCGCAGGGGAAGGGTCACGACATCATCGGCATCCCGGGGAACATCGGCATACCAGGGAACATCCGATCCCACCAGTCGCGCGCCATCATCATCATCTGATCCAGGGTCATCATCGTCGTTCACCTCTTCTCCGATTGAGACCCACGATCAGGGGTACCCAGAGTGGTCGTTTCTAACGGCGGAACTGCTAGCTATTCCTTCGCAACCCGCCGATTGCCAGGCCGGGGAGCGTAACGTCCGGAACAAGCGCCGGATGCGGCTGCGTAGACCGCACGCAGGAGGATCGCCGTGACCGATCACCAGCATGAGACCACATCGGATGAGGAACGGTCAGGCCACGGTGTGAGCGCACACGACACCGTGCGGCTGGCGGTGGTGGTCGCGGCGTTGGGTGTGGTGTTCGGCGACATCGGGACCAGCCCTATCTACACGATTCAGACCGTGTTCAACCCGCGCGACCCGCATCCGGTCCCGGTCAGCATGGCGAACGTGTACGGCGTGGTGTCGCTGATCTTCTGGTCGGTGACGATCATCGTCACAATCACCTACGTGCTGCTGGCGATGCGCGCCGACAACGACGGCGAGGGCGGCATCATGGCGCTGATCACGCAGCTGCGGCGGTGGGGCGCTCGGCGCGGCCGGCGGCAAGCCGCGGTGCTGGCGTCGCTGGGCATCTTCGGCGCGTCGCTGTTCTTCGGCGACAGCATGATCACTCCGGCGATCTCGGTGCTGTCCGCTGTCGAAGGACTCGAAGTGGTCGAACCGTCGCTGAAAGAGTTCGTCGTGCCGATCACGGCGCTGATCATCGTGGCGCTGTTCCTCGTGCAGCGGCGCGGAACCGCGGCGGTGGGCCGGGTGTTCGGGCCGGTGATGATCGCGTGGTTCGTCACCGTCGGCGTGTGCGGAGTGACCGGCATCGCCCGCCACCCGGAGATCCTGAAGGCGCTGTCGCCGACCTACGCGCTGGGCTTCTTGACCGGCCATTTCCACATCGCCTTCTTCTCCTTGGCCGCGGTCGTGCTCGCGGTCACCGGAGCAGAGGCGCTCTATGCCGACATGGGGCACTTCGGTCGCCGCGCGATCACCCGGGCCTGGCTGATCCTCGTGTTCCCCGCCTGCATTCTCAGCTACTTCGGCCAAGGCGCGCTGATCCTCGACGATCCGAGCAATATCAGCCGCCCGTTCTTCCTGCTCGTGCCCGGCTGGGGCCGGCTACCCCTGGTCCTGCTGGCCACCGCGGCGACGGTGATCGCCTCCCAGGCGGTGATCACCGGCGCGTACTCGGTGGCCTCCCAGGCAGCCCGGCTCGGCTACCTGCCCCGGGTGCGGATCGCGCACACCTCGGAATCCAGCGCCGGCCAGATCTATGTCCCGTGGATCAACTGGCTGCTCATGGTCTCGGTGCTCACCTTGGTGTTCGCGTTCCGCAGCTCGGCAGCGCTGGCCTATGCGTTCGGCATGGCGGTGACCGGCACGATCACGATCACCACGCTGCTCTTCTTCTACATCGCCCGCGCCAGGTGGGGCACACCGCTGTGGTTGATCGGTCTCGGCGCCGTCCCGCTGCTGCTGGTGGACCTGCTGTTCGTCGCGGCCAACCTGACCAAGCTCGTGCACGGCGCGTGGTTGCCGCTGATGATCGCCCTCACCGCGTTCACCGTGCTCACCACATGGCAGCGCGGGCGCGAGATCGTGAGCACGGAGCGGGAACGGCGCGAGGGATCGCTGCGCGAATTCGTGGACCAGCTGCACGAAGGGAAGCTTTCGATACGCCGGGTTCCCGGCACGGCCATCTTCCTCAACCGCGGCAAGCAGACCACGCCGCTGGCGATGCGGGCCAACGTCGAGCGCAACCAGGTGCGCCACCAGCATGTCGTGATCATGTCGATCGAGACCGAGCCGGTCCCCCGCGTTCCGGTGGAGGAAAGAATCACCGTCGACACCCTCGGCCATGCCGAAGACCGGATCATCCACGTCAGCGCCCGGTTCGGCTACATGGAGCTCCAGGATGTGCCCGGCGCGCTGGCACTGCTGCACCCCGACAGCACCGAAGGGCCGTGGCGGCTCGACGAGGCCTCCTATTTCCTGTCGAAGATCGAGCTCCGGCGCGGGGACGCACCCACCATGGCGCCGTGGCGCAAGCGGCTGTTCATCGCCACCTCCTACATCACCGCCGACGCCGCCGAGCACTTCGGGCTACCCGGCGATCGCACCGTCATCATGGGCTCACGTATCGAGGTATAGGCGGCGAGCCATGCGCCGGGTCAGGGCCGGCCGTCTCCGGTCACCAGGTCCAGGAGATGAGCGGCGTCGGCGCGCAGGATGTCGACGGCGTCGGCGCGTCCGGAGAGCTTGTGCAGCAGTGCTTGCTGGAACAGGCCGTCGAAGAGGGCGTATGCCGTTTTGGACGGCACGCGCAGAGGTTTGCCGGACAGCTCCGCGTAGCGCCGCACGACATTGTGGATCATCTGCTCGCGACGCCCGTCGATCTCGATGACGTCGTCGCGGAAGGACTCCTCGAACAGACTCTGATTGCGCAGGTCGTACCACAGCCGGTGCAGCGCGGCGTCGGTGTCCAGGGTGGTGGCCATGGTTGTGCCGAAGTCGCTGCGCAGGCCATCGGCCGTTGTCGCGGTAGCGACGATGTCGTCGTAACGGGTGACGCACACCGCCTCGTACTGCCGCACCGCGTGGGTGATCAGCTCGACCTTGTCGTTGAAGTAGTAGTGCAGTACGCCGTGGGTGAACTCGGATTTCTGCGCGATCTCCCGCAGGCTGGTCCGGGCGTAGCCGAGTTCGGCCAGGGTGTGCAGCGCGGCTGCGGCCAACTGCGCGCGCCGTTCCGCGAACTTGTCCACCTGCCTGCGCGCGATGCGATCCCGTCTGGTCTCGACGATCTCGGTCACCGGTGACTTCTCTCCGTCCACACGTCCGCACCCTGCGAACCCGCTCAGTCTAACCCGGCTTTTCGATACCAGACCGTGTTGTCTTGACGATCGTCAAAGAAATTCTTGACGACTGTCAAAACTTCACAGTACTGTGATGCACGTCGCAGTCGGACGCAGCGCCGTATCGGGCGCACGCGCCGCACAAGCCATCTCGAGGAGGAGATGCCGGATGAGTGGGTACGACCTGACCGGGCGCCGGGCATTGGTAACCGGTGGAGCACGGGGATTGGGCGCCGGTATGGCTGAAGCGCTGGCCCGCGCCGGAGCCGCCGTCGCGATCGGCGACATCCGCGAAGACCTCGGCAAGGACACCGTGGAGGCATTACGCGCCTCCGGCGCCGTCGCCGAGTTCGTCCCGCTCGATGTCACCGACGACGCGCGCTGGGAGCAGGCGGTCGCCGACACCGTAGCCGCGCTCGGCGGTCTGGACATCGTCGTCAACAACGCCGGCATCGAAATCACCGGCCTCCTGGTGGATCTCGATCCGTCCGAGGCGCGCCGGATGCTGGAGGTGAACGTGCTGGGCACGGCGCTGGGCATCAAACACGCCTTCCGCGCGATGCGTCCGGGCGGGGCGGCGGGCCGCGGTGGCGCGATCGTGAACATCGCCTCGGTCGCCGCGACCATCGCGTTTCCCGGTATCGGGGTGTACTCGTCGACCAAGTCCGCGGTCGATCGCCTCACCCGCGTCGCCGCGATGGAGTCCGGCAAGCTCGGCTACGGCGTCCGGGTGAACTGCGTCTACCCCGGGCTCGTCCCGACCGAGATGGGCGCGCGGCTGGCCAACGATGTGGCCGAGCTCGGCCTGTTCCCCAGCGCGGAGGCCGCCGTCGGCGCCGTGATCGAGCAAACCCCACAGGGACGGCTCGGCGAGGTCGCCGATATGGCCGACGCGGTGGTGTTCCTCGCCTCCGATGCCGCCCGCTTCATCACCGGGGCCGGCCTGCCGGTCGACGGCGGCATGGGCATGTGAGAACCGAACAACTTCGAAAGGTCTGAGATCTGATGAGCAACGACAAGCCCGTCGTCGTCTACGGCGCCTCCGGCTACACCGGCCGACTGGTCTGTGAATACCTGCGCGAGTTCAACATCCCGTTCATCGCCGCGGGCCGGGACAAGTCCCGCCTGCAGGAAGCGCTCGACAAGGTCCCCGGCATCGACACCGTCGAGCACGAGATCGTGGAGGTCGCCCACGACGTGGGACCGCTGACCGAACTGTTCCGCGGCGCCTCCGTCGTCTGCAACACCGTCGGGCCGTTCTCGCAATACGGCCACGAGGTCGTGCAGTCCTGCCTCGCGGCGGGGGCGCACTATCTCGACACCACCGGCGAACAGGACTGGCTCATCGCCTGCGATGAGCAATACGGCAGCGAGATGGCCGAACGCGGACTGCTGCTGTCGCCGGGCATCGCGCAGATGTACACCACCGGCGAGATCGCCGCCAACCTCTGCCTCGAGACGCCGGGCATGGACACCTTGGACATCCAGGTCTTCTGGAAGGGCTTCCCGACCGTCGCCTCGACCAAGACGATTCTGGTCAACGCCGCACTGTCCAGGGCGTACTACCTCGAGCAGAACGAGTACGTCGAGTGGCCCGCCGACGGCGGACTCTACGACGTCGTGGTGCCCGGCCAGCACGAAATCGGGCTCGCCCTGCCGTGGGGCGGCACCTCGCACCCGGTCTGGTTCAAACGCGATCCGCGCGTCGCGAACGTGAAGGTGCTCGGCGGTGTCATCAACCGGCCGCTGATGCTGGGCGTTCCGCAGATCGTGCAGGCCGTCATCGAGCAGGTGAAAGACCTTCCGGTGGAAGAGAAGTACCGGGTGCTCACCGAGCAGGCGGCGGCGGTGCGCAGCGAGATGCCGCCGCGGGAGAATCCGCGCGTCAACATCTCGCTGGACTCGGTCCACGCG
Source organism: Nocardia amamiensis NBRC 102102 (assembly GCF_001612745.1). GTDB lineage: Bacteria > Actinomycetota > Actinomycetes > Mycobacteriales > Mycobacteriaceae > Nocardia > Nocardia amamiensis. The sequence goes on from NZ_BDBA01000131.1 coordinate 14,382, forward strand.
TCGGGTCCGCTGGCCCGCGCGCACTGCGTGATCTACGGAAACTGCAACTACAAGCAGACCGGACTGCTGCAGGCGTTCGCCGCGAACTCGCTGTTGCAGGCGCCGCCGAAGCGGGTCGGGTTCGCCTCGGCCTGCCAGGCGTTCGGCCACCGGGAACTGCTCGGGGTGCTGCGCGGTTTCGGGCTGGTCGCCGAACCGGTTCTCACCGTGCACCGTTGAGCACGCCTCGGCCTGCCGGCGTCCGGTGCCGCACGCCGGCAGGCCGGGATTTCCACCCACCCACTTCGCTTTCGAAGGAACGACCGTGCGTCTGACCGACTATCTCGACAAGGGCGCCTCCCTGGGCGCGACCGCGCCCTGCCTGACCATGAACGGGACCACGCTGACCTATCAGCAGGTCCAGCAGCTGTCCTGGCAGATCGCCCGCGCGCTGCACGGCTCAGGAGTGCGCCCGGGTGACAAGGTCGCGATCCTGTCTGCGAACGACGCACTCGCCTTCGCCTGCGTCTTCGGCATCGCCCGCGCCGGTGCGGTGTGGTGTCCGATGAACCCACGCAACGAAGCCGCCGAAAACCAGGAATTGCTGGACCTTTTCGATTGCACGTGCCTGATCTTCCACTCCGCCTTCGCTCCGCTGGTGCAGGCCATCGCACCGCGGCTGCCCGCGTTGACGACCCTGATCTGCCTGGACGCGCCCCTCGCCGGAGCGGTGCGTTTCGACGAATGGATCCGCGATTGTCCGGCAACCGAGTGGCAGGCCGAACCGGTGGACGACGTCATCATGCTGGTCGGCACCGGCGGAACCACCGGGCGGCCCAAAGGCGTCCGGCTCACCGGGCACAACATCGAAGCGATGACGGCGCTCACACTGATGAGCTACCCGTTCCAGGGACGGCCGCGCTACCTGGCCCTCGCGCCGCTCACCCACGCCGCGGGTGTGCTGTGTTTCCCGATCATGACCCTCGGCGGCGAGATCGTCGTCATGCCCTCCCCCGACCTGGGGGAATTCCTCGCTCTGCTGGAACGTCATCGCGTCACGCACACCTTCCTCCCGCCCACGCTGATCTACATGCTGCTCGACCACCCCGCCCTGCCCGGCGCCGATCTCGGTTCCTTGCAATGCCTTTGGTACGGTGCGGCGCCGATGTCGACCGCTCGGCTCGAGCAGGCGCTGCACCGGATCGGGCCGGTCATGGGACAGTTGTTCGGGCAGTCCGAAGCCCCGATGATGGTCTCCACCCTGGCGCCGAAGGAACACTTCCGGCCGGACGGTTCCATCGCGACGGAGCGGCTGTCCTCCGCGGGCCGTCCCACTCCCCTGACCCAGGTGGCGATCATGGACGGCGAAGGCCTGCTGCTGCCCACCGGCGAACGCGGCGAGATCGTGGTGCGCGGACCGCTGGTGATGGCCGGCTACCACAAGAATCCGGAGGCGACCGCCGAAGCGTCGCGATACGGCTGGCACCACACCGGCGATATCGGCTACCTCGACGCCGACAACTACCTCTACGTCGTCGACCGCGCCAAGGACATGATCATCACCGGCGGCTTCAACGTCTATTCCGCCGAAGTCGAGCAGGCCCTGCTGGCCCATCCCGCCGTCCAGGACTGCGCCGTGGTCGGCCTGCCCGACGACAAATGGGGTGAGCGCGTCACCGCCGTCGTCCAATTCCACACCGGCCGCACCGCCACCGCCGCCGAACTGCGCGAATTCGCCAAAGCACGACTCGGCTCGGTGAAAAGCCCCAAACAAGTGGAGATCTGGGCCGACCTTCCTCGCTCCAAGATCGGCAAGGTGCTCAAACCCGAAATCCGCTCGCAACTCCGCGCGCAGAGCAACACACCGCAATCCCTTCCCGGCTGACCCGGAGTCGACAGCCACGACAACTCGCGAAACCGCCCCGTCGATCAGACCCCGGTTCCAGCGCTCCGCTGCTGTAGGACTGAGAACGCCAGTTGCCAGACAGCGCAATTTCCCAACACTCACCGCGGCCCGGCGCTGCGAAAGCACCGCGACCGCCGGCACCGCCCCAAGTGGACTCGTACTCGCGAGCTGCTGAGCGATTCGCACTACCTGGCGGCTCGATGGATGTCCCCTGAACAGCTGGCGCGGCCGGCCTACGCTGGGTACATGTCGCGGAACGCTTCCCGCACGGTGGCAGCGTCCGCTCCGTCACGGTCCTCGATGCCGGCGACCACTTCGGTGACCCGCCAGTAGTTGGATGGGACCAGTCGGCCGGACGTGACGGCCGTCAGGGCGACGTGCGCGGCCTCGTCCGGCTTGCCTGCGGCAACCAGCGCCAGGCCCAAATCCAGGTTGGCCGAAGCGATCCGGCGCGGCCGGACCGACGCAGCGCCGGCGAGGTCGGCAAGAACGTGCCGGGCGTATGTCTCGGCGGCCGGATCGCCGAGCCATGCCAGCGTCGTCGCTACGTAAGCGTCGGATTTCGCGGGGTCGTAGCGAAAGTGGTGCTCTGGCCGGTCGGGTACGTGCAACCCGGATACCAGCCTGGCGACCCTGCGCAGTGCGCCATACGTGCCCTTGCTGTCGCCGAGCCGTGCCAGCGCGCGGCCCTCTTGCGCGGTTGCCTGTATGAACGCCGAACTGTCCGCCGGGGCAATGGCTTGCGCTGCGCGCGACAGCTCGGCCGCCGCCGCGAAATCCCCGTCTGTCAGTCGTTGCCACGCTCGTGTTTCCAAGCACCACGCGGCGATCTCCGCGTGCTCCGCTTCGGCCGCGACTTCCCAAGCCAGGTGCCCGCGCGCCGCCGCCGCAGACCGCTCGCCCAGGTCGATATGGCATGTGCTCGCCAGCAGCGACAGCCAACCGACCACGACGAGTAGCCGTCGATGCTCGGCCAAGGTCTTCTTGCCGTCCATCAGGCGCGCGACATAACCGAGATGCTGCCGGACCTGTGCGAGAAGCTGCCCCGGCGGAGTCGTCGGATATGCCGCCGCCAAGTCGTCGATCGCCGATTCCAGCGGGTCGAGTGTGTCGCCGCCCACATCGGACGTAGCGACGCGCCGAAGCCATTCCGCCGCAGCCTGCTCGCCGTCTGTGGACTCGTCGGACATCACCGAGCCACGCCCGGGCACCTCCTCGTAGGCGCGGACGTGCCCGGGTCCGATCCGACGCTGTTCTGTCTCCAACATGCCCAACAGTGCTTTGCTGTAGTGGGTGCGCGCCGACAGCGCCGACAGGCTCAGTCCAGCTGCCTCGCGGGCAGCCCGCAGCCTGGCACCGGTGATGGTGGCGTCGGGCTCCACAACTCCAGCCTAATGAGGCTTGCCGGGCTTGTAGACGCATGTAAACGCTTGTAGACGGGTGTAGACGGCGAGTTCATCTGCACGACATCATGTCCGTTTAACGTTGTTCCACCCCGCCGCCGGGTTGATGCCGGCGTATCGGCACGGCCGGACACGAGCCCCGCCACGCCGTTCGTCCCCGGCGGCGGGTGTATCAACGACGATTCGGCAGGGGGAAGCGATGGATACCAGCACGGTGGCGGAAACGGCGGTGCTCGCGGTACTCGCGCCGGGCGGCATGTTGACCGCCGAACAGATCACCCGATACGCGCAACTGATCGAGTGGAACGCCCGCCGGGCCATCGGCCGACTCGAATCGCGGGGCCTCATCATGGCGACACCGTACGAGGCGCGCTGGTCGATCACTCCGCGCGGCGTGGCAGTGGCGCGAGCCACCAGTACCAGCCCTGACACGGCCTGCCTGTGGGCGACTGTGCGCCGCAGACTGCTCTCATGATGCGATACCGACTGTTCGGCCGAACCGGTCTGCGTGTGTCCGAGCTCGTGCTGGGCACCATGGTGATCAACGATGTCGACGAATACCGGCGGATTCTGCACGTTTTCGCCGATGCCGGAGGCAACTTCATCGACACCGCCTCGGCCTACGGTGCGAGCGAGGAGATGCTCGGCACGGTGCTCGACCGCCGCGACCGGTTCGTCATCGGCACCAAGTACACCCTGACCCGCGACGCGAGCGACCCGAACGCCTCGGGTAATCACCGCAAGAACCTGATCCGCTCGCTCGAGCAGAGCCTGCGACGGCTGCGCACCGACTACATCGACGTGTACTGGTTGCACGTATGGGACCGGCACACCCCGATCGAGGAGACATTGCGCGCGCTCGACGACGTGGTACGCACCGGCAAGGCGCTCTACATCGGCATCTCCGACGCACCCGCATGGGTCGTCGCCCAGGCGAACACCCTCGCCCAGTGCCGAGAGCGGACACCGTTCGCGGGCCTGCAGGTGCCCTACAACCTGCTGAAACGCGATGTCGAACGAGAACTGCTGCCGATGGCCGAGTCGTTCGGCATGAGCGTCACAACCTGGTCACCCCTTGCCCGCGGAATTCTTTCCGGCGCCGCGGGGCAACGGACGACCCCAGCCCAGCACACCGAACGGGAACGCGCCGCAGCCGCGGCCGTCGATACCGTGGCGGCCGAACTCGGCGTGCCGCAGGCACATGTGGCTATCGCGTGGACCCGGCACCGGTCGCCTGCCGTGCTGCCGATCATCGGCGTCAGCACCGCCGCCCAGCTCACGGAGAATCTCGGTGCCACCAGCGTGACGCTGCCGGAGGACGCGGTCAGCACACTCGAGGCGGCAGTCCCGTTCGAACTCGGTTTCCCCGGCGACTTCATCGCCGAATGCGACCGATCGCAATACGTTTACGGCGACACTGTGGATCGCGTCGACGCCCGCCGGCCTCGTCCGAATGCCGCGTATACGGAGACGCACGCGTAAGAGTCAGGTCGCGCTGGAACTCCGCCGAGTCGGACGATGACACGAGCTGTGCCGACGGTTCGGCCCGATCACCAGATTCTGGACTCGTGTCCGTCGATGGGGCATTGTCGCCCGGCAACCATGGGATCAAGTTACGTCGGGCCACTTCTCCGAGGAGACAGACGCGCCGCCGACTCGCGCGGTGCGGGCGATCGGTTGCCCTTCGAATTGCTCGGCGGCATACGCGGCTGCGTATGCCGCCCTACCCCGGCCGGATGGACCATTGACGCCCTGCACACTCCCGATCCGGAAAATATGGTGTGGTCATGAGGATTCGACCGTGGCGGCGGGTGTATCTGGGTGCCGAGTATGCGGCACTGTTCTTCGGTGGAACGACGGTGTACAACACGGTGATGCGGGGGAAGCCCCCGATCCCGGCACTACTGGCGTTGGCCTCGGGTGCCGCCGTCTACCTGCGGCGCTCATCCACCTTCGACCGTGCTGCTCTGTGGCGTACCGGGGCGTTCGGCGCACAGGCACGATCGATGGCAGCGTTGGCGGGATCGAGCGCGTTGGCGCTCAGCGCGGTGGTCGCGGTGTTGCGGCGGGAGGATCTGTTCGACCTGCCGCGGCGCAATCCGTGGCTGTGGCTCGCGGTGATGGTGCTGTATCCCGCGCTGAGCGTGTACCCACAGGAGTTGATCTTCCGCTCCTTCCTCTTTCATCGGTACGCGCCGGTGTTCGGTGACGGTCTCGGGATGGTGGCAGCCAGCGCGGCCGCGTTCGGCTATGTGCACATCATCTTCGGCAGCTGGTTCTCGGTCGTCGCGAGTGGTGTCGGCGGCTGGATCTTCGCGACACGATATTTGCAGACACGCTCGCTGTTCACCGTTTCCGTCGAGCATTCGCTGTACGGGATGCTCATTTTCACCGTCGGCTTGGGCCGGTACTTCTATCACGGTGCGGCTCCGTCGTCGCGGATCCAGCTGAGTGCCTGAAATCGCGTGACGAAGGTGCCCGGCATGGCTTGGTCGGCGCGCTCGTCGCGTCGCCCGCGCGGGATGGCTCGAGGTCGCGGCCGATTCGAGATCGTTCGCGTGCCCGGCGTTCATTTCGCATTCAGCCCTACCAGCTAATCGTGGAATGTGACCGCACCGCGCAGCAGCACCACACCGCGGGACTGGAACGTCGACGTTGTCCGGGCGTTCGCCCTCGGTGTGGTCGTGGTCGTGCATTGGATCTCGGTGCGAGTCACCGGCGCCGGGGGCGTCGTCCGGGGTGATCTGGCCCTGCACGGCAGGCCGATCTGGGCCTCGAGCTGGGCGCTGCAGGTGATGCCGCTGTTCTTTCTCGCCGGCGGCTTCGCCAACACCCTCGTCATCGATCGATGGCGTGCCCAGGGCACGAGCTATGGCGCGTATCTCGGGCCCCGAGCCCGGAGGCTGACCCTGCCGATGATCCCACTGATCGCGGTACTCGCACCACTGGAGTGGCTACTGCGTGCCCACTCCGATGCAATGGCGCGGACGGCGGCGCATGTGGTGGCGAGCCCGCTGTGGTTTCTCGCCGTGTACCTGATCGCGGTGACGATAGCGCCTTTGGCGGTTCAGGTGCACGACCGATCGGCCTGGGTTCTGCCCATCGGCTTGCTCGGAGGGTCACTGACGATCGATGCGCTGCGGTTCACGGGTTCGGGTTACGCCGAATGGAATCTGCTGTTGGTCTGGTTGTTCTGTCATCAACTCGGCGTGCTGCACGCTCGCCGGACATTGCAACCGGTGCCGAATGCCGGACTGCTCGCGATCATCGCACTCGGTATCGGCGCACTCGTGGCAATGGTGCTGGCCGGACCGTATCCGCCGACCATGTACGGAGTAGCCGACGCCGCCGTATCGAATTTGGCTCCGCCGACAACCGCTATCTCGATTCTCGCCGTGATCCAATTGGCGATATTCACCCTCACCGATCGACGGATGCGAGCCTGGGAGCCACACGGAAGCACACGTCGGGTCATCGACTACGTGTCCGCCCGCCTCATGACCATCTATCTCTGGCACATACCGGTCTTCGCGGCGATCACCGGCGCCGCCCTTTCGGCGCCCGCGCTGCTGCTGCCGCGCGATCCGCAAACCTGGTGGCTGACGCGACCACTATGGATCCTCGGCTGCGGCATCGCGCTCCTCGGCGTCGTCCGGTTGATGACGTATTGGGACCTGTTCTGCGCCGGATATGCCGCCCGGACCACGTCCACAGCCGCCCTCACCGGTGCAGTGGTCGCGGCCGCCAGCGTGTACCTCATCTGGCGCCACGGCCTATCTCCAAGAGGTGCAACGGGTTTCGCGATCGTCGGCGTCGTTGTGGCGGCCGCGCTGCTCAGCACGACCCGTACAGTGGCCTCCCGTACCGGGCTCCTCCACCGCAGCGCCTCAGCCTGAGCGCAACGCGCTTCGTTTCTCGTCCCGGGCGCAGAGTCAGCGTCCCCGTGATCCCTCAGCAGGCGACGGGCGCAGGCTCTCCACGAACCCGGCCCTCGAGCCACCCCAGTACCGTGGGCGCGCCCATCAGCGCCGCGGACAGATGCTCCATCCCGGGCACTTGCAGTGTCTGCAACCGCACCCCGGCCGCGCACCAGCGGTGGTTGGTGTTGTCGATGGCGGCGACCGGAATCAGCGGGTCGTCCGGCGAATGCCATTCGAAGATCGGTGTTTCCGGCACGCCGCCGTAGAGCTCCAGACTGTTCTCCTGCACCACCGCCCTGGCCTCGCTCCGCTCGAAGATCGAGGTGGTGGTGACGTACTCCCGAGCGCTGCCGCCTGCGCCGAGGGCAAGGATGTCATTGGTGCAGCTATTTGCCATGGCGTCACGGACCTCGAGACCGCGCTCGTTGAGATACGCGCTGGTCTGCACCCGGTCCGGGTACTCCCGCTCCAGGCCGATCGCCGCCGCCATGGCCAGGCCGAAGGCCGGGTGCGGCTCCAGGCCCAGGCCCTCCGCCATCGTCAGCAGGTTCATCGGGGCGCCGCCGATGGCCGCGCCCGCGAGCCGCAGATCGGGGGCGTACGAGGGCTGCAGCGCAGCCGCCCACGCGGTGGCCATGCCGCCGCCGGAGTAGCCGGTCATCACCGCTGGGCTCTGCTGCACACCGAGTGCGGGCAGCTGTTTCACCGCACGGATGCCGTCCAACGTGATCTGGCCCCCCAAACGCGCGGCTCCGAAGGCGAACCGCGGTCCGAGATGATCCGGCATCGCGATACTCCAGCCCTGCAGCAGCAGCACGTTCAAAATCGGCGCCGTCGTATTCAGATTCGTATCGCCGGCGTAGAGCAGGTGCGATACCGCGCAGTCGGCGCCGAGCGCATTGATGAAGTGCTGATACGACAGCAGCGGCCCGTTGGGCGGATGGTTGACGGGCGTCAGGACCGTGGTCGTCGCCGCGATCGGCCCGCCATGCGAGTCGGTGGACCGGAATTCGACCAGCGTGACTGTCGCGCCGGGAAAGAGGGCCAGCGGCGGCAGTGGCCGCACGTCGAGCACATCACCGGGCTGGCGCGCCGCCAGATCCGCGGGGGCGGCGTAGAACGGGTCCGGATCGGGCCGCGGATACACCGGCTCGGCGGTTGCCGTCACCGCCAGCAGCAGTCCGGCTGCCACACCGGCGAGCGAACCGAGGACTCTGCGTGAACCGCTACGCCAGCTGCTTTGGGAACGAAGAAACAGACGAGTCACGACCTTTACCTCCACGGGTAGTTCGCGCCGTTCGTCGATCAGCGGGCCCGCCTTCTAGAGCCAGCGTCAGCAAACTATCAGCAACACGCCGGGGCGGGAGTCCAATGTGCCCGAAATGAAACCGTCCTGCGACATTCCTTCATAGCGGGCGCGGTGTCCGGGTTCGGCGGCCGACAGAACCCGCTCAGCAGCTCGAGGCGGTCTCCTGCTCCACCCGCGACCGCTTCTCGGGATTGCGTGTACCCCAGATCGAACACTTTCCGCAGCGCGGACACCGCCCGCTCGGTCGGCGCGAGGATCTCCAGCAGCATCGCGATCGAGATAATGTCGGCCGTCTCGGACGTCCTCTGTCATTACCGATATCGGTGCCCTGCCGGTGAGCGTGCCCGGGGCTGCACTAGAAAACGCAAAGTGCCGGGGCTGATCCAACGATCAGCCCCGGCGACAGATTGCTCTGCCCTACCTTCCGTTGTCGACGTACCACCTGCCGCTGATGAGCCTGCAGTAGTGGCCATCCCACGAGGCCGCAGCGACCTTTTCGCAGGCTTGGAGCGATGGATACGGCCCTGATGTCGGCACAGCGTTCGCCGTAGCGGTCATGCCGAAGGTCGCACCAACCAGTACCGCAGTGGCACAGACAAGTTTGTAGAACATTTCCCCTCCCAAGGATCCAGCCGATCCGGCTTCCGATGTTGATCTTAGGAGCGCGAAAGAATCTCCGCAATGGGATCACATCTGTGATGCTCACACCAAAACCTCTGCAGGGCCTCTGATTTCACCGACCCCCCACTATCTCTCACTGCTACGCAGAGCAGTCCGCTGGTCGGAGCCACCAATGGAAACGATGCCGGCGCCTAGCCTGAATTCAGGGCACGTCTGCGAAAGCTGCAGAAGCTCAACGCAGTCGAGACCGGGTTCGCGAAGTCGGCAACCGTCTTCGGAATCTGGGCGATGGTCAAGCACCACGCGATTCGGCGACCCGGCGCATCCAGTAGCGAAACCAGTTGTGTCCGAACGGAATGTACACGCGTACCGGCACACCGCGAGCAACGAGATGGTTCAAAATCTCCGGCCGCACCCCGAGCAGCTGTTCCACCGGCACCGGCCCGAGCGCGGTCAGCAGTGCCTCCCGAAGGACTCCGTCATGGGTCGCCAGTGCGAACGGCGCGTGCGCTTCCCCGAGCCGATGCGCCAAGCGCATGAAGGCGATGTCGGTCCGCTCGCCGTAGGGCAAGGCTCGATCGGGCGAGTCGAGGTAGGCGCCCTTGACCAGCCGGATGTGGACACCGGCCGCGAGGAGACGCTCCATGTCCTCGGGCGTCCGATGCAGATTGGCCTGTACGGTGGCACCGAGGCGGTCCGCCATACCTCGTTCGGCTACGTCGAGCACACACTTCAGCGCCACGTCCGCACGCGCGTCGTCCTCAGCGCCGACCTGGATACGCCGACCCTCAGGCAACGCCTGCGCGATCGCCGCGAGACGGTCGGCACAGCCCCCCGGGTCGACATCGAGGCCGAGATGGGACAGATCAACTGCCAGCCATGTGTCCTGCGGGAGTCCGGCAAGGTCGTCGGCCAACCGCAGATAGTCATCGGTAACCCGCTGCGCGACAAGGGTATCGCCGACCAGTTCACCGAACTGATCGATACTGGCGGCCACACCACGCGCATGGAGTTCCCCGGCCACCCGGACCGCGTCGGCCGCCGCAGTCCCCGGGATATACCGCGACGCCGCTCGCCAAGCCAGATCCTCACCTCGCGGCACAGCCCGAACAACCTGCTCCACAACATCACTCGTAGCCAGCCGGAACAAGATCGCGCGATCAATCGACATGATCACATCATTCCAGCCCGTCGACGGCCAACGGTTGTCCAGACCCGCCTCGTCACTCCCACCCGCAAGTTGCGCCAGCTTCCCGCTGGACAGCAGCATCGAACCGCACTACCGCGCCATCATCGCTCGAGGTACAGCCGCTCGTTCGGTAGCCTGGGCCAGCCGTCAGCATCGGGGAGCACTTCGACCGCGTCGACGTAGTGACGTTCCCGATGCTCTTGAACGAACACCAATGCGGCAGTGAGGCAAGCCGCGAAATCAAGCCGTACGCCATGCAGGAACACCGACAGATGCACGTCCGGATCGTTCGGGAGTGGCGAAGTCATCGTGCTTCTCTCCGGTCATCGACCACGCGGAAGCCGACCCACGGGCAGACACCGCCGATATTGCGTTCGTGGTCGCTGATCGTGCCGTCGACCAACGGGACCAGGTGTAAGCAATGCATGTGGTCGGGGCACCGGACGTGCATCACGAAACCGGTCCCGTTCGGCGTTGCGTCTCCTGTTCTTCCGCCATCGACACTGCGACAACGGAACCGTGCAGTCAGACATAAGCGACCGCCCGACGCTTCCACGGCCCACCACACGCACGAATGGACTCGACCACCACCATGCCGGACGGGCGGAACCTGTCCCGGGGGGTCTCAATCCAATGCCTGATAGCGCCGGACTCCGCCGTAGGAGATGGCAACGCTACCGTCCCACCCTGCCTGACAATCGATACGTCGATCCGAAACAACTCGGCGAAAAGTCTTGTGTCATCGGGAACATCGGGCCGCACAAGAAAAGTCCATCTGTTCGAGCGAGGGTGCGCCACGATCGGCCCTACGGCGTCCCTCCGGCGCTGCATCACTTGTCTGACAGCTCGCCCCAGAGGCGCGGGCATCGTCAGCACACCCACATACGACGTTCGCATGATGATCCGACCTAGCTCAGGTGGGTCGATCACCGCGGGCAGATCGCATACTTGCCGGTAGTAGTGGCATCGGGACAACGGGGTGTCCCCGAACGCTATGTGGCCCATGAAGACCTCTGCTCATATCGAAAGGGCTTAGGGTGCGCCCGGTCCCCGACAACCCCCTGTCGGTACCCGGGGAGTGGGAGCGAACCGCGTCGACGGGCCTGCGATTCACTCTCCCAGCCGGGCGCACAACCAGATGACCACGGGAGCCGCGGCGAGAATTGCAGCTTGGCGTCCACACCGCATCCACATCCGGCTGGTACGCGTCCGCAACCGGCTAAATTCAGCGGTATGGACAGTCACGCCGCGATCGTCGGTGCGCAGCTCCGAGCGGCCCGCGAAGCCGCCGGAGTGTCCCTGGCCGCACTGGCTGCTCAGATCCACTACAGCAAGTCCGTACTCGCCTACTACGAAACCGGGCAGCGCACACCGACGCCGGATGTCATAGCGTGGTATGAAAAGCGTTTTGGTCGCATCCAAGACCCGGTAGCGACCTTGCTCAACCTCGGAAAGGCTGACGTGGAACGGCGCTCTTTCCTACGTGTCGGCTATTCCACAGCACTCACCGCATCCGTCTTGCTCCCGGGCTCGCTCGCCCCGGCGACATCTGGCGTGCCACGCAAGATGTCTGGCGTTCGTCACGTGGGGAAAGCCGACGTAGCCGCCGTGCGAGACGTAATGCTCGTGTTCTCTCAGATTGATCAGCGACTCGGCGGCGGGCATGGACGGACAGCCGTCGTTCAATATCTGGCCAACGAGGTAACCAGCTACCTGAAAGGGTCCTTTGCCAGCGAAAATGTTCGACGCGACATGTTCACAGCGGCAGCCGAAATGGCATACCTGGTCGGCTGGATGGCCTTCGACAACGACGAGCACGCTGTCGCACAGCGCTACTTCGCCACATCGTGCCAGCTTGCCGCCGAAGCAGATGACGCACCGCTGGCTGGTCATGTATTGCGCGCCATGGCACATCAAGCCGTCGACCTGGGGCTCCCCGAACAAGGGCTACAACTCGCCGAAGCCTCGGTCAACGGCGACCGCTACCGAGCAGCCTGCCCACGTGAGCGGGCGCTTCTGAAGGTTGTGCACGGCAAGGCATTGAGCGCGGCCGGTCGGACCGCCGAGTCGGGGAAAGCCCTTCTCGAAGCCGAACAGGATCTTGCGGCCGCTTCCGGCTCGGATCACGAACCCACTCGCGTGTTCTTCTTCTCCGAAGCAAGCCTTGCCCACGAAACCGCTTGCGCATTGCGGGACGCAGGCAACCTCGCAGGGGCCGCCGACCAGTTCCAGCTCAGCGTCCGCAAACGCAAGGCCACGGCATTCACGCGGACTCACGCGGTAACGCTCGGCTACCTCGGCACCGTGCAGGCCCGCAGCGGCGAACTCGAACAGGCGTGCGCTACATGGACATCCGCGCTCAACACCATGGATGGTGTCCAGTCAGGGCGCACCAGGAAGGTTGCTCGCGACATACGCGCAACTGTGGCTGCTGATCGGCACATCGCATATGCGAGCGAGATCGATGAACGGGCCGCAGCCTATCTAGCCACCAACGGGAAGTAGGACAAAGGTCCATGGCAGACGAAGTATTCGAAGTAGCCCCGGTTGCACATGTGGTGGGCGGCCGTCGTGAACCTACAGACGATCACTGGGGAGGTACCCAGGCAATCATCCGCATAGACGATCCCCGGTTCACCGAAGAGTCGGTGCAAGGCTTGGACGCGTTCAGCCACCTCGAAATCGTGTTCCGGTTCCACTTGACCGACCAAACCGATTTGCACTTCGGCGCGCGCAGTGCCCGAGACAATCCCGCATGGCCGAAGGTCGGCATCTTCGGCCATCGGAACATGCGACGCATGAACTGGCTCGGGGTCTCCCGCACTCGACTGCTCCGAGTAGACGGTCTGGACCTGCACGTCGCCGAGCTGGACGCGGTCGACGGCACCCCTGTACTGGACATCAAACCGTGGTTTGCGGAGTTCGGCCCACGTGGAGATGTCCGGCAAGCTCCGTGGTCCACCGAGATGCTCGAAGACTACTTCTAGACAGACGGAAAGCCCCGCCCACGCCTCTGGTGAGCCAGAGGGTGGCGGAGCTTATCGTCGCGGTCAGGCGCAGACGCGATTGAGCTCGTCGGTGTATGGGGTGAGCTCGGTGACGTTGTCATCTGTCAGCGCGTGGGCGTAGGCGGTGATGACATCCTTCTCCGCGCCCTGGGCCAAATCGGCCACGACGCTCAGTTTGTCGGACAGCGCTGTCGCCGTCGCCCCGTCCAGGGTGCCGCCGCTCATGTCGATCGCGGCGTTGATCAGCTCGATCGCCCTGGCGCATTGGAGGGACCGGGCATGCGCGGGCGCGGCGGGCAGGAAGAGTAGTGCGGCAGCGGCCGCAGAGAGCACAGCGGCGAAGGCCGTCGACTTGGTCATGATTTCCTCTCAGAACGTTGGCCTTATCGTAGCGGTAGCCGCGTGAGACCCTGATCTTGGCTCGCTCGGGCAACGTCATCCTGTCGAACGGATTCGCTGCAAGGATGTCCTCGGCCACAAGGGCTTTGAAGAACTGCGTAGTCCGGCGCCAACGACGCGCCGGTCCGCTTGTTCGAGCTGGTGAGAAGGGCGCTGAGTCGTGAACGCGAGGCGGCTTGGATGCTGCCGTGATGCTCGATCGCGTTCGTTCCGCCATCACTGTCTTGCGTAATCTCGGCAGGATCTTGCCCGTGAGAATGCTGCGCTCTTCCATGCGATGCGCACGTAATCCGACTAGGGCGACGGGAGTGAGGCCATCAACCGGTCGCGGAGTGTGGGCCAGTCAAGGTGGGCCTGTTCGGCCCCGGGTACCGCCAGGAGTGCGGTGCCGCGCAACGTGGCGAGAGTGGTGAGCAACCATTCGTGGAAGCCGTCTCGTGCCGCAACCTCGGGAACAAGCTCACCAGCCAGATCGCCGACGGCGGTGGTCGCGAGGTTCGCCATCATGGCCGCAACGTCGGCGACATCCACATCGTTGTGGGCGACGGCGTACAGCTCGAGCAGCGCACGGCTTATCGGTAGGTTGTGGACCTCCCACAGCAAGTCGAGCAGTGCCTCGAACCTCCCGGCCCCCGGCGGCAACGGGCCGACCTCGGCCTGTACATCGGCCACGTAGCGTTCGACGATGCGCTCGAGAGCGGCCTTCACCAACGCGGCCTTCGTCGGGTAGTAGTGCTGCATCGCGCCCTGGCTGACGCCCGCACGAGCGGCCACCGCTGCCGCGCTCAACGCGACGAACCCCTGCTCGACGAGCATCGATACCGTCGCCCTGAGCAGCCGATCCTGGGTCTCTGCTCGTCGTTCAGCTTGGCTGCGCCGTGGCTTCGTCTTGGCTCTGGTCACAATCCGAAGGTTAGTACCGCCACTTGCAAGTTATCAACTTATATCTTACCGTTTGGGCATGTCGTCCCCATCGAGCAATGCGCGAGGACTAGCGAAACGCGCCCTCCCGTCCCTCGCTTCCCTGGTCGTCCTCGGCGCCATGCTCACCGAGTCAGCGCTGCGAGATTTCCTGCTGGTGAACCTCGGCGTCCAGCTCGCCATCTTTGTGGGCACTGCCTGCATCCCGGGGTGGCGCACTCTGCGGATGTCCTATGTCGACATCGCATGGCCCTGGGGACTCGCTGCCCTCGGCGTCCTGACGCTCGCGATGAGTGACCGATCCCCGCTCGCCATAGCTGTGGCCGTCGTCTTTCTGGTGATGGGCGGGCGCATGGGCATCGCTGCGCTCGTCCTTTGGCGCCACGGCGAACTCGACCATGAGCTGCCGCGCTACCGGTTCCAGCGAAAGCGGTGGGCAAAGGCCACCCTGGGCAGCGAGCGGCTCGACGTCGTCGCCGAGATCCTGGTCCAGGCAATCTCGAACATCACCGTCATGGCCGTACCGGCAGCGCTGGTGATCGCGATCGACGGTGCCGCAATGAGCGCAGTCGCAGCGGCAGGCATCATCTTGTGGGCGGTGTCGTGGGTGCTGGAGTCGGTCGCCGACTTTCAGAAAATCCGTTTCGTCCAGTCGATGTCGACGACGAATAAGCGGGGGCATTGCGACGTCGGACTCTGGAACTACAGCCGACACCCCAACTACTTCTTCCAGTGGATGCAGTGGAACGCGATCATCGTCCTGTGCTTGCCGGTGCTGCGCCGAGCATTCGACGAATTCACACCAATCGCGGCGATCGCCGCCGGCCTCGGACTGTTCGCACTGTCGGCGATCATGTACTGGTGTCTGGTGTTCTACACCGGCGCTGTCCCGGCCGAGTACTACAGCGCGCAGAAAAGGCCGGGCTACCGCGACTACCAGGCACGGACCAACCGATTCATGCCCGGGTTCAGGCGCCACAAGCCATCCGCCAGCCACACTGTGAGCTGAGCGCGCCAACTTTCGGTTCTGAGGCGGATCCCCTTGCGGGGCCGGGCCAGTCGCCGCTTGGCAGCAGGGAGGTCGAGCTGTCAGGAGATGGCTGTGCTTACGGCGGTCACGGCCAGGGTGGTGTAGTCCATCGTGAAGGATCCGCCCAGGGAGTCGATGACGTTGCCGACCGCGTGCAATATCTCCGCCTGCTGATCGGGACGGAGTCGGGTCAGGCCGCCTGTGGTGGGGAGCAGTTCCAGCCATTGCTCGCGCGTGTAGGACTGCTGCCAG
This sequence comes from Nocardia amamiensis NBRC 102102, assembly GCF_001612745.1. Taxonomy (GTDB): domain Bacteria; phylum Actinomycetota; class Actinomycetes; order Mycobacteriales; family Mycobacteriaceae; genus Nocardia; species Nocardia amamiensis. The sequence continues at coordinate 30,319 of NZ_BDBA01000131.1, forward strand.
TCGAATCGCCACTGTTCGGGATCTTCGAATTGTTCGGTCTTGCAGATCTGGTCGGCGAATTTCGCGTATCCCGCCTGGTAGAGCGCGAGGGGCCGTCGAGCAGGCTGGCCGCTGAGTGGGGAGTCCGGCGCCACCCGTCGGTAGGCGGCGGCGAACGGTTCTGCCACCTCGCCGGGTGGCTCGTACACATGACCGAAGATCGCGAGCCGTCCTCCCGGGCGCAGCACGGCGGCCGCCTTCACGGTGCCGGCAGCCGAATACACCCAATGCCACGACTGAGCGGCGATGACCGCATCGAACATCCGGTCACCCGGCTGCCACGCCTCGAAGGTTGCCACCTCGACCCGCAGGCCGCGAGCTCGCGCGAAGTCGGCCATCCGCGCGTCGGGTTCGACGCCGAGCACAGTGCACCCTGCGGCTTCGAACTGGCGGGCCGCGATGCCGGTACCGCAGCCCACGTCGAGCACGTCCGCCCCGGGGGCCCGTCGAGGATTCGCGTCGCGGCACCTGTTGTTCACAGACCGCGACCCCGACCCACCGACCACAGCAGCCGTCGACAAGTTCGTGACAGCGGTCATCTCCGACGCCGTGCGACGGCGACCAGTCTGAGCATTTACCGGCGCCGACAACAGCGGGACTGCCAATTGACCAGCATGTTCGTGTTTTGGACAGGTGTCTTCGACTACTGGTTCCGGGTGTAGAGCAGTGTCCGGGGGCCAGGCTGGTAGCCGATGGCCCGGTATAGGCGTGCGGGTGCCGGGTAGGCGTGGTCGCCGCGGGGCAGGATCACCGAGTGAGTTGCTCCGAGGGACCGGAATGCGTGCAGCAGAGCAATATTGACGGCCTTGGCCAGTCCCTTGCCGCGGACGGCGGGTGCGCAGGAGACCGGCTCGACCAGCCCCACCCGGTTGATTTCGTCGTACCAGCCCAGCGCTGAGGCCACCCATTGGCCGTCGGGCGCGACGACGACAAGGTCTGTCCGCTCGCGGTAGGGGTGGGCGGCCATGACGTTTCGGTAGTTGTCGGCGGTGATCCGGGAGCCGAAGTCAGCCCAGCCAGCGCGGTGGGCCGCGGCCCGCCGCTCGGCATCGTTGGAGGTGATGGCGGTGATCGCGAATCCGCCGGGCAGTAGCGGTGCCGGCAACTCGGTCAGGTCGTGGACGTGGCGACGAAAGAATGGTCCGATCGTCTGCAGCGTGTAGCCGCGGTGGGACAGTGCCGCGCGTTCGTGGCGATCGGTCTCCATCACCAGGCAGGACAGGGTGGGACCAGGCGCCACGGTTTCGAACCAGTTCAGCAGCTGCGGCAACAGATCGGTCGCGGCCGGGTCGACGAGCAACTCCAGGTGGCCGGGCAACTCGATCCACGCCCAGGCAGATACTGTGCTGCGTTCCTCCCATAGCGACACGCGGAATGCTTGCTGCGCGTCGGGGATCGAGTACCAGCCCCAGGCGATGTCGCCGATGTGGAACCGACGCTCGGGTGACCAGAGACGTTGGGTCAACGATTGCAGCAGAACAAGATCCTCAGTCCCTTCGAAATCTCGTCGTATGGCCATGAGGTCCTTCTGCTTGTGCCGACGGTCAACGCCGACGATTAGCTGGCCCGGCACTCGATGTTGCTGACGTCCGAGCTCATGTGCGAAATCCATTGGCTTTCTATGTTTGGGTGACCAATCTTGGTCGTATGAGCTGGGACGAGGCGTTCGCAGATCACTATGAGGAATGGTCGGCCGACATGACAGCGGATGTCGCTTTCTATGTTGAGCTTGCCAGCCGGGCTGAGGGGCCACTGGTCGAACTCGCAATCGGCAACGGACGCGTGGCGATCCCGGTTGCCCAAGCCACGGGACAGCCCGTGATCGGCATCGACACCTCTCCCCGAATGCTCGGGCAGGCCACGATCCGCGCCGCCGAGGCAGGCGTGCGGCTGGACCTCAGTGAGGCCGACATGCGCGACTTGCGCCTCGATCAGCCTGCTGCATTGATCTACTGCCCGTTCCGCGCGATGCTGCATTTGAGCACCTGGGGCGACCGCCGCCGCGCCTTCGAGCGTGTGGCCGCCTCGCTGCGGCCGGGCGGTCGATTCGCGTGGAACGCGTTCGCCTTCGATCACCACACCGCCGCACGCCTGGACGGCACTCGACAACTCCGACCGGTTCCACACACCATCCGATACGCAGTCGGCGACAACAGGATCGACTTGGTCTGCGACGATGGCGCGGTCAGCTCATCGTGGTGGGCTACGAAGAACGAATGGCTTGGACTTCTCGACGTGGCAGGCCTCGAACTGGAGGCACTACACGGCGGGTTTGCTGGCGAACCGTTCACCGAAGACAGCAGAGAATACGTTTTCGTGGCCCGACGCGCGCACGCAAGTCGATCGGGCCTCGACAACCACTCCTCTACATGAGCATCCCGGATTCGCCGGAATAGCACACTCGCAACCACTATTCGAGGACACCTGGTGGGAGTTGGCATCCCAGCGGGGAGTCTGATGTCATGACATCAAGCGCCGGGCCGGCGGCTGTTGAACCGACCAGCGAACACACCTCTTGGTGCTGGCACTACCCCAGCGAGACGACCTTCGCCTGCCCGGAAACGACAATGTCGTCGCGATCGACAAGCGCGACCCGCACCTGCACTGTCTGCCCCGCCGACAACGGCGCATCCTCACCAGATGTTCCGACCAGGATGATCACGGCGGTATGTTGCGCTCCGTCGCATGTGACGGCATTCTGCATGCCGGTGGCCGACGGACCGCTTGCATTGGGATCGCCCACCATCGCCTTGATGCCAGCCACTCCAGCCGAGGCTTCGCAGCTGTAATCGACTGCCAAATTGGCCGGCCCAACACCACTGACGTCGATAGTGTTCGCGGCGAGAGCTGGAGCAGCGCCAGACACAATGGCCAGCCCCATCGCCCCAAAAGCAGTCACGAGGAGGGCAGGATGTCGGTAGTTCCGGAAAGTCACCATAATCTTCTCCTCCTTGCGTAGGAAGTAGATCGTGGAGCACATTCAGAAGACACCGCGGCGCTCACCGCACCACACATCTATGCTTCCCACCGCCCCCCGCAGCAAACCTCTCGATGATCAGGCCATTCCGTGCTGGTAATGCCGTGAGCCGGAGGTCATCAGCGAACGATCGCCCGCCGTAGGCTGACCCATCGTGAACTACCTTGGATCGATCCGAGATGAACCCCGCCGCGGCAAACAAGACCAGCCCAAAGAATCGAGTTGACCAGCAGGACGTCTATATCGGGGTGTTTTCGTTACGCTGCGGTCATGGCCACAGGCGAGTTCCCCGCGTTGACCGGACTCGAGATCGAACAGATCTGGGTCTGGAAATCGTATCTGCGCCTGGTCTTCGATCTTGGAGCACCCAATCAGCTCGGTGTTTACATCGACCTGACCGACTTTCAGTTCAAAGACGCAGCGAACAACTGGGAAGTCCGCGTCGATGACGACCCGCTCACCGCAGGCCCGGTCCTGGGCTTGCTGAACCAGCGAGTCACTACCGCGCAGGTCTGCGACTGGGAACTCGCCCTCACCTTCGAGCAGCATCGAATTACAAGACGGCAATCTCAATCGCAGGGGTCCTGTCACCAAACCATGTCACGCTCTCCTGAACCATGCGCCACTGGAATACATGGGGGCCTGGGAACCTGGGTGAACGGATGCGGAAAGTGAACGTGACCGACGCCGCAGGCGCAACCTCGGCGACCGGCAGCTGTACCCTGTTCCCGCCGTTGAGGAGCCAGAGTTCGTTGTCCTGCGGCGTTTGTGAACCGAGATGGAACGCCGATGCCCTCGACCATATCGTTGTTCCGGTGTTGGTCATCGTGATCGACACGACGACTGTTTCGTCACGCCTCATCGCGTGGGGCACTCCACGCTGCTCGATGAATGCTGCATTACTGATGACTTCGTGCACCGGCAGCGCCGACGGAGCGATGGCGGCATGGTCGGGCACCATACTTCGCTGGTGATGGTGGGCAACCTGAAGCGCTTCCCCAGCTCCCGGCAGCGGCGCCTCGATGTCTCGGACAGCAACCCAGAGAGCGCGAAAGAACTCCTCATCGCCTTGTAGGCTGTGCACGATGTCTCTCAAGACCGGCCAGGACGGGCGATGCTGGCATCGTAGGGCTTTGGCAACCGTGGTGTGACTGTAGTTGCTCATCCGTGCGATCTCACGGCTACTGGGTTCGCCAGCACGCCTATGAAGCCGTCGCAGGGCGAGCGCCAGGTCGCTCAGAGGTTCAGTGGACATCCGCAATAGCCACCAACTGCCGCGAAGATGCCCGATTGGCAACTTCTGTAAACCCGAGCGACCTGATTGTAGGTGCTGTTGTCAGGCTTTGTAATTGCGGGTGTCCCGAGAAGAGACAAGCGTGAATCCTTGGGTGCGACCACAGTTTGGGCCCACCGGGAGGTGCCGATGCTCCACGAAGCGGTGACCGGACCACTGATCTTGGCGGTGATCGCCAGCTCTGCCGTAACTGTCCTCGGCTTAGTGGTCTGGCTTGTCGGACTGATCGTGGTGATCCGAGGAACATCGGCACGAGACCGTGCAAACATCATCCGCGCCTATGCGGAGTGCGCGCCGATGCAGTCCGCCCTTCGAGTTGGTCGACGGCGAGGCACTACCCCTTCGATCGCGGCATCCCCGCACATGCCACCGCGGTCAGCAGGCTGATCGACAGCCCTGAGTCTCGTTGGTGAAATAGGTCCGGGCAGTGCCGACACTCTGCGGCCCGGCGTCCGCGAGACCGGCCACTGGTCCGGGCACGCGCTCAAGTTTGTTGAGCCACAACCGTATCCGCATCGGCGCGTTGCTCAGCCACGACAGCGCAGGCTTGTCATCAGGATGATCCACCCGCTGGCGAAGACCGGCACCCCGCCCGGCCCTGAAGATTCAGACGTCTGGCGTTGTTACTGTTTCGGACCACTGATTCCGATCGTCGAACAGTTCGCATCAGCCTCTTGATACATACGACTTAGCGTCGCTCCCTGTAACACATTGCCACACTCCAAAGGCGGACCGAACGGCAAACGGCACGTAGTTCTGCCCGACTGGGCTGTAGCCTGGTTACGGGCGCGCTCGGCGCTCGTACCGAGTGATCCTGAATGCTTGGTGTTCCCGTCGGCGCGAGGCACTCTGCGCGATCCCCGCAACGCCCGAAAAGCAGCTGCTTCGCGCCCTCAACCGTATCGGCGTCGCCGACATCCCCACCAACCCGCACACCGCACGCAAGACCGTGGGCACCCAGCTGGCGGAGGATCAGGACGGCGGACAGTCAGATGTGGCCGTCGCGGCAGCCCAGCTGGGTAACACTGAAGAGGTGACCCGGCGGCACTACGTCGAACGAACCCACCGAGGCCCTGATGCGCGCGATCGGTTCGCCGTATTCGAGCTGCCCGATGAAAAAAGACAGTAAACAGACACCTGGCCGTTTCAGGCCAGGTGCTCACCTGCCGTTCAGGCTGCTCAGCAGCCAGTTTGTGGGGCGGGCGGGGCTCGAACCCGCGACCAATGGATTATGAGATCAGACACTCTCGGCGTTGTGCATACCAGCAAAGAACCTGCATGTCAGAGAGCATTTCTTCGAAATCTATTGGTGTTCGTTCCTTGCCACGTTGGTCTCGCTACAGCCGACTCCAACATCCTCACCATACCGACGACATAGTTCGACGGACGGTGAAGCGGAGACGGACCGAGTCTTCAACTGCCGAATCCCGCTGTACATCACTCAAGGGCGGCGGCGCATGCGCGCCGCCGCCACGCAACC
>NZ_BDBA01000132.1 GCF_001612745.1 Nocardia amamiensis NBRC 102102
CCCGCGACGCGGGCGCCGCGAGACAGACCGTTGGTGCGGTACTTCCTCATCTTTTCCTCATCAGGTTGATCCGCCCGCCCCAGGGTGTCGAGGCGGACTTGTCCCTCCAAGCCGACGCCCGGATGGTGGAATGTGAAGTCCACCAATCCGTCCGCCGACCATCGCGTCATCGAGCGATATCGGACGAAACAATGCTATTCGGTATCAACCAGACTTTTCCGGAAATTCGGGCAAGTGATCGCGGCGCGACGGCACCCCGGCTAGGATCGCGGAGCGCTACTGCGGCAAGGAAATTCATGGCGAAATGGACCCGCCGCCGACGCGACGGGCCCATTTCGTTGGTGGCTACGGGTTTCTACCCGCCTTACTCAGCCGAGGCTGAAGGGCTGGCCCCACAGCGTCACCCAGGTGATGACGTTGTCGGTCTCCACCTCGACGCTGACGAACGCCCGCGCCTGGGCGTAGCCGCCGCAGCCGTTCAGGCCGATGGTCTCATCGGCCCAGGTGACCGAACCGCTGGTGCCCTTGAACGCATTCCGGGTCTTGTGCGACTCGTTGCCGAAGTCGTCGGCCTGCTCCAGATCGAGCACGTAGAACGACTTCGCCTGACCCGGACCCAGCGACAGGTTGCCGCCACTGTTGGCGCCGACGCCACCGGTCACGGTGTCGCCGCTCCAGTCCACGTTGCCGTCGACGCCGCCGGTGGCACCGCCACCGGCGATGTTGACCTGGCAGCCAACGGTGTAACCCGGGAAGATCTTGCCGCCGGCGGTGCCGGACAACTCGACCTGCGCGCTACCGGACACCCACGCATTGCGGTGCAGCGGCGTCGAACCCATGGACGGGCTGATGGTGGCCGACTCCCCGACCAGACGGACCGTCACGACCGTGCCGTCGGAGAGAGTCTTGACGAGCTCGCCACCCGGCAGCGGGACGAAGGTGTCGGCGTTGGCCGCACCGGTGGAGAACAGGCCCATGGCGATGGTGGCAGCGGCGCCGACGCCGGCCATCCGTGCCAGGTTCTTACGGTTGAACATAGTTGGTATCCCTCGAGGGTTGAGTCCGCTTCAGCGGGAGGATGGTTCGTTGGATTCGACAGACGTCAGCCGATGCTGAACGGCATCCCGTAGAGGGTGGTCTTCGAGTAGTGATCGCCGATGATCTCGACAACCGTGTACGAACGCGCCTGCGCGTAACCCGCGCAGCCCTGGATCTGAATCTCGGCATCCTGGTACTCCACCGAGTACACACCCGGCTTCAGGATGTCCTTGTAATCGATCTGAACGAACTTCACCTCGCCCGGCCCGAGGTTGATACCGATCGAACCACCAGCACTCGCCCCACTGAGGTTCACGCTCCCGGACACACCCGCCGAAATCGCATCGTCAGCAATGCTGATCTGGCAACCCACGATGTAACCGGTGCTCAACTGCGAAGCACCATGGGTCGACGAGTTGTTGGTTCCCGGGTTTCCGGTAGGGCCGTTGTTCGGGCCGATCTCACCTTCCGGCGTCACAGCCACATCGGCAATCGCGTTGCCCGAAACCCAGACGACGCGCCCGGCGCCGTTGGCGGCCAACGACGGCGAAATCAGGGCCCGCTCTCCGTTCCGGGTGATCGTCACGCCAGGCCCCACCTTCTGGCCGTCCGGCAACGGCACGAAGGTGTCGGCATTGGCGGCACCGGTCGAAAGCAGGCCCACGGCAACGGCCGCGGCAGCGCCGATGCCCGCGACCCGGGCACCGCGGCGCATGGTGCGGTTCTCGCTCATACTTCCCCTCATCAGGTTCAAACAGTCAACCTCGACCATCGAGGCTGGACATGGTCCTCTCAGGCCCAACTCAGTGTGTCGCTCCGTTGTTGCCGGTGTGTAACCGGTTGTAATTTCGTCGCAACATACTGGCTGGCAACGGAACCGAGCCCAGTTCCGCCGAGCGGCATCGTGCGTTGCCGATACCCCGGGCCTTCGCGGTCCACATTGCATGGCTCGATGGGGACATTAAACGGTCGATAACCGCACTCGCAACGCAGTGGTTCGTAAAGTTCAAGGTGACGTAGGTCACAGTTGCGAACATTTGAATATGGCGTGACGTGCATAAATGCAGGTTCGCTACTGCGGAGGCAGTCCGACAATCTGCACAGCGGGGCCGCCGCCACATACGGGACAGAGCCGTAAAGATTTCGCTCGGATTACTTTCGGCCGGAAACGATCACGGCAGAATCACGAGCACGATGGTTCGAATACGTAGCTACTACGTAGATAACGGCCTCAGCCGTGGTGCGGGGGGACTTGAGCGCGTAGCCAGTCGTCGCCGGACCGGCCGTCGCCAGGGTCATCGCCGCGCTCGTCGCCGGTGGTCTCGGGCAGGGTGTCACCGAAGATCTTCGCAAGGCGCGCGGCATCCCTCGCCCGGCGCGCCGCCGGGCGAGGGTCGTCGGAGGGGGTATGCGCGGTGATTACTCGACCAATCCGGAGAGTTCGCCGATCACCCGACTGGCGAGCGGCCCGAGAGTCGCCATCCCGTCCCGGATCGCGGATCTGGTGCCGGGCAGGTTGACCACCAGGGTGCTGCCGGATACGCCGGCTACGCCGCGGGACAGGCCCGCGTCCAGCGACCCGGCCACCCGGCCGGAGGAACGCAGCGCTTCGCTGATTCCCGGCAATTCGCGGTCGAGCACCTGAGAGGTGGCCTCCGGCGTGACGTCACGCGGGGACATGCCCGTGCCACCGACGGAGATCACCAGATCGACGCCGCCGATCACCGCGGTGTTGAGCGCGTTGCGGATCTCGACCTCGTCGGCCTGTACCGACACCGACGCGTCGACGAGGAAACCCGCCTCGGTGAGCAGCTCGGTGACCAGCGGGCCGAGCGAGTCCACACCTCCATGCGCCGTTCGATCGTCGACGACCACCACCAGAGCACGCCCCGCCACAGGAGCATCGATTTCCATGCTGCTCACCGTAGCGCTTGCGTCGAGCAACTCGGCGGCCGCGCCGAGAACGCCGGTGTCGATGTCGGTCCGAAGGTGGGCTTCGCCTCGCATCACCGGCCGCCCTCCGCGGGCGCGCCCGAGAGGGTCACCTCGACGGTCTTGGGGTTGTTGCCTTGGTCATCGGTGTAGGTGACTTTCACCTTGTCTCCTGGTTGATGGGACCGGACCGCGGCGACGAGCGCGTTTCCGGAATCGATCGGGCGGTCGTCGAGCTTCGTCACCACCGCGCCCGGCGGAATCCCGGCCCGAGCGGCGGGACCGTCCGGCGTCACGTCACGCACCTTCGCGCCGGAAACCTGCTGTTCCGCGTCCTGCTGACGCGACACGGTGATCCCGATCTGGGCGTAGGTGGCCTTTCCGGTCTTGATGAGCTCGTCGGCGACCCGGCGAGCCTGATCCACCGGGATCGCGAAGCCGAGTCCGATCGAGCCGGTCTGGCCACCGATCTCGTCGGCTGGACCGAGTGTCGCGATGGCGGTGTTGATGCCGACGAGCCTGCCGTTGCCGTCCACCAGAGCACCACCCGAGTTGCCCGGGTTGATCGCGGCGTCGGTCTGGATCGCGTCGATCACCGGGCTGACCGCGGGACCCGGCTCGCCGTTGCCCGAGGTCACCACAGGCCGGTTCATCGCGGACACGATGCCCGTAGTGACCGTGCCCGCGAGTCCGAGCGGCGAGCCGATCGCGACGACCGGCTGGCCGACCTGCAGATTCGCCGACGTGCCCAGCTCGATCGGCGTGAGACCGCTGCGGCCGGACACCCTGATGACGGCCAGGTCGGAGACCGGGTCGGCGCCGACCAGCGTCGCGGACGCGCTGCTGCCATCGGCGAACATGACTTCCATCCGTGCGTTCGGCCCGCCGCCGGCGGCCACGTGATTGTTGGTCAGAATGAGCCCGTCGGAGGACAGGACCACCCCGGAACCCTCACCCTCGGCCCTGCTGCTGGCGACCTTGATCATGACCACGCTGGGCAGCACCTTCTGCGCGACCGCCTGAGTGGATCCGGCCGGGGCGGTGGAGGCGTTGTCGATGTTCGGCTTCGGCGCGTCCAAGGCGTTGGTGACCGGGGCGCGGCCGTCGTCGGTGCGAGTGACCAGCGCACCGACCGCGCCGCCGACGCCACCGCTGACCAAGGCGAGAGCGACTGCGCCCGCGACGAGGCCGGTGCGGATCGGACGCCGGGGCGGCGCACCGTAGACGCCGCCGTGCGGCGGGCCGTAGGGCGCGACGTACCCCCCGAACGGCTGAGTGGGATTGTGCGGCGGCGGATACTGCGCCGACGGATGCTGGGGTCCCGGCGCACCGTAACCGTGGGCATGGGCCTCACTCGGTCCGATGGCGCCGCCGTGCGGCGTACCCGCCGACCGCGGGTCGGACGCCGGGCCGTGGATCTGCTCGGTCGGCTCCCGGTCCGCACCGGCACCAGCCGACGCGGGTTCCGGTCGGTCCTTCGAATCCTCGGTCATGGACTCCTCGTTTCTGCTCACGTCGGCGCCGCGCTCGGCGCCCACGTACGCATGGCGCGCTGTGTCGATGGTTCGCTCGCACGCTCACTCACGTCGTCACCTCGCCTGCGCTCGGCGCCACCGTGCGCATGGCACTGGGTCGACGGTTCGCTCGCGAGCTCGCTCACGTGCCGACCAGGGTGGTCTCAGCGACTGAGAGCGGACTGAGACCGTGCTTTCAGTTTTCCGAGATGTGTCCGCCGCGGCCAGCGTTAGAACCATCGACAAGTTGCTGTCTCAAATTATGCGGCAAACCGATCGCGGCAATCTCCGAATTATCGGTGAATATTTCGCACAGAACTGATCATTGTGATGGAAATAGACGCCCAGCGGGCGGTATTTGCGTCAATCCGGCGCCGGCGCTCCCGGCTCACCCGGCAGCACGATGCGGACCACGGTGCCACCGCGTTCGGAGGAATCGACGGCGATGGTGCCGCCGTGTTTTGTCACCACTTGCTTCACGATCGCCAGGCCGAGGCCCGAACCCGGCATCGATCGGGACGAGGTGATCCGATAGAAGCGCTCGAATACCAGCTCGCGCTCGGGCCCGGGAATTCCCGGTCCCGCGTCGTCGATGGACAGTTCCAGCAGCCCCGGACCGCTCTCCCGCATGACGATGCGGACCTGTGCGCCGGCGGGGCTCCACTTGGCCGCGTTGTCGAGGACGTTGAGCACCGCGCGCTCCAGCCCCGCGTCGTGACCGTAGACGAACCACGGTCGCAGATCCGCGACGAACTCGATGCCGGTGCGGCGGCGCCGGGCGCGCTCGAGCGCGCGCTCCACCACTTCACCGAGATCCACGCGCTCGTAGACGGTTTCCGGTGCGTCTTCCCGCGCGAGATCGACCAAGTCGCCCACCAGCGTCGACAGTTCTTCGATCTGGGCAATGACGTCCGCGCGCAGCCCGGCCATGTCCTCATCCGGTATCCGGGGTGCGCCCGGGCGGCTCGACGCGATGAGCAACTCCATATTGGTCCGCAACGACGTCAGCGGCGTGCGCAATTCGTGTCCGGCGTCGGCGACCAGCCTGCGCTGCCGGTCGCGCGCCTCGGCCAAGGCGCGCAGCATCGTGTTGAAACTCTCGGTGAGCCTTGCCAGTTCGTCGTCGCCCGTCACCGGGATCGGCGTCAGATCGTCGGTGCGTGCGATGCGTTCGGTGGCCGCGGTGAGCCGCGCGATGGGCCGCAGCCCGGTCCGGCCCACCGCGGTGCCCGCCGCGGCGGCCAGCACCACGCCGCAACCGCCGACCACGAACAGCAGCCACGCGAGCCGATCCAGCACCTCCCTGGTCCGATCCAGCCGCTGCGAGATCACCAGCGTCGCACCGGAGTTGGTGTGCACGGCCAGAACGCGCTGATTACCGACGGTGCGCAGCGAGGAAGTCCGTTCACCCTCCGCGACGTCCATCTCCGCCGCTCCGACCGGCGGATCGGTCGACTGCGGTGGCGAATAGGGCTTGAGATCGGGGTAGATCAGCGCGATGCCGGTGTCGTCGTAGAAAGCGGACGCGATCATCAGATTCTGGATGTTGAATCCGTACGGATTGCTGGCGATCACGGCGGTGGCGCGGGTGCGCAGCTGCGCGTCCACGTCGTCGTACAACGCGCGTGCGACGAGGGCGTACGCCGCGATCGAGGTGACGGCCACCGCGATCGCCACCACGGAGGCGGCCAGCAGGGTCACTCGCCAGCGCAGTGAGACCGAGCGGGTCAGCGGCATCGGCGGCCGCATGTCCGCCGACTCGGGCGGTCGCTGGCCGAGCGCGGCGACGACGGGTCGCTTGGGAGGTGTCCGTGCCATGAATACGGCCTACGGGGGTGTTTCGCGTAGCACATAGCCGACGCCGCGCACGGTGTGGATCAACCGCGGCTCGCCCTCGGCCTCGGTCTTGCGGCGCAGATAACCGATGTACACCTCGAGCGCGTTTCCCGAGGTTGGGAAATCGTAGCCCCAGACCTCCTCGAGAATGCGACTTCGTGTCAGTACCCGGCGCGGGTTGGCCATCAACATTTCCAGCAGTGAGAACTCGGTGCGGGTGAGACTGATCGGGCGCACGCTGCGGGAGACCTCGCGCGTCACCGGGTCCAGCGACAGGTCGGCGAACTTCATCGCCTCCGATGCCTCACCCGGATCGGCGGCGGTGCGGCGCAGCAGTGCCCGCAGCCTGGCCAGCAGCTCCTCCAGCGCGAAGGGCTTCGGCAAATAGTCGTCCGCCCCGGCATCGAGCCCGGCAACCCGCTCGGACACCGAATCTCGCGCTGTGAGAACCAGAATCGGCAAATCATCGCCCGTGCTGCGCAACCGGCGGCAGACCTCGAGCCCGTCCAGCCGGGGCATCATCACGTCCAGCACGAGCGCATCGGGTCGCTGAGCGGTTGCCTTCTCCAGCGCGTCCACGCCATCCACCGCGAGATCGACGGAGTAGCCGTTGAAGGTGAGCGACCGGCGCAGCGATTCCCGGACAGCCCGATCGTCGTCGACTACCAGAATGCGCATGCCACCAGTTTGACCGCAGCGACTGAGAGGTAACTGAGAGGCCACCCCCGACACGCCGCCGCGAGTCCGAGCGAAGCTTTCGGCGCGTCACCCCGCCCCGACCTAGGATGACCAGGGCCTTCCACGACAGTGCCGAGAAGTTGACATGTCCCTGACGGATTCCGCCGCGAAACACGTTCTCTATAGCCATATTCGGAATTTGCGTACCGACTCCCCCGGATTGCCGATGACCACTCTGCACGGTATGTTCCGTGCGGTAAAAAGAAGACCTCCAGTTGGTTCTTTGCGGGTTGAATCAATACTGAACAGCCACGCGCAACCGAGGTCCTGGTGAAGCGGAGGCGACGGAAGCGGATGGAAGCTGCACCGCGGTCCTGGCAATTCAGCCTGTCGAACTGGTCGGTCACCCGCAAGGTTGGCGTGGTGCTGGTGCTTCCGGTGCTGCTGGCCACCGTTTTCGCCGTGCTCCGAATCAACAACGAACTGCGCACCATGACGCAGTTGGACGCGGCCACCGAACAAGCCATCATCATCCGCCCGATCGTCAAGTTCGGTACCGCCACCGAGCAGCTCGGCGTCACCGCGACGGCCACCTGGGGCAATACCGCCGACCCGCAGACCGACGCGGCGCTGACGAAGTTCGACCAGGCGCTGGCCGAGCTGGAATCGGCGCTGCAGACCACCAAGGCAGGCAGCCGGGTCACCTCCGAACTCGCCTCGGCCGTCGCTACCGGCACCACAATGCGCAACAGCCTGCGCAATGGCTCGCCCGCGATGGTCGGCGAGCAGTCCGACGAGATCATGGTGCGCATCGGCAACGCGCTCGCGCTGTCACCCTCCGTTGACGACCTGGTGATCCAGCGGTACTTCCTGCAGCTGGCTTCGGTGCAGACCGCGCGGCGCGTGCTCACCCAGCAGCGCATGCTGATCGGCTCACCGGACGCGGGCCGCAACCCGAGCGTGCGGCCGCGGGTGCTGGTCGCGGCGGGCGCCGAGGTCACCATGATCTACCAGTACGCGCAGATCCTGCCGGACTTCGCGGGCAACATGCGCCCGCTGCTGGACGCGGTGCAGACCCGCCTCGGCACGTTCAGCCAGAACGCCGCCGACCCGGCGACCAACTCCGCCGTGCTCGATTCGCTCCAGATCAGTTCGGACACCTACGAGAAGACCACCATGCAGCTGATCGACACGATCGACGGCGCACTGGCCCACCGCACCACCGAGGCGCAGACCAGTGCGCTCCGCGAGACGACGATCGTCATCGGCATGCTGCTCGCGGGCCTGGCGCTGGCGCTGTCGGTGGCGCGCACCCTGGTCGTCCCGGTACGCAGGCTGCGGCGCGACGCGCTCGAGGTGGCGCACATCAAGCTGCCCGACGAACTCGCCGTGGTGCGCGCGGGCGGCACCACACCGGAGATCACCCCGGTCGCCGTGCACAGCACCGACGAGATCGGCCAGCTGGCCCGCGCCGTCGACGAGATCCACGAGCAGGCGCTCAACCTGGCCGCCGACCAGGCCCGCCTGCGCCTGCAGATCGGCAACATGTTCGAAACCCTCTCCCGCCGCAGCCAATCGCTGGTCGAGCAGCAGCTGGCGCTGATCGAGGATCTGGAACACGACGAGGACGACACCGACCGGCTGCAGAGCCTGTTCCGCCTCGACCACCTGGCCACCCGCATGCGCCGCAACGGCGACAACCTGCTCGTGCTCGCGGGCACCGCGCTGCGCCGCGGCCAGCTGCACCCGGTGCACCTATCGGACATGCTCTGGAGCGCGGTCTCCCAGGTCGAGGACTACCAGCGGGTCGAGATCGGCGCGGTGCCCGACGGCATCGTCGCGGGCGAGCCCGCGGTCGACATCGAGCACCTGCTCGCCGAGCTGATCGACAACGCGCTGCGTTACTCCCCGCCGACCACCCCCGTCACGGTGATGGTGTCGCGTGCGGTTGACGGCGGCTACCTGATCGAAATCACCGACCGCGGCCTCGGCATGTCCCTGGAAGACCTGCAGACCACCAACGACCGGCTCGCTTCTGGTGGTGAGGTCACCGTCGAGACGGCACGCCGGATGGGTCTGTTCGTCGTCGGCCGACTGGCCAAACGCCACACCATCACGGTCAGCCTGCGCCGTACCTCGACGATGGCGCAGCAGCCCGGCATCACCGCCAGCGTGCACCTGCCCGGTGCTCTGGTCGCGCCGCCGATGGACGTCACCAACCCGGCTGGCCAACCGCTCGATCTCACCGCCGAACACCAGCTACAGACGCTCGCCGGGCCGCCCACCGGCGCGCAGCCCCGCAATCTCGTACCGGTGCCGAACCTGCCGCAGCGCGACGCCGCACGCCGCGGCGTGACGAGTTCCGGGCTGCCCCAGCGCCGTCCGGCCATCCGGGTCGCCGATGCTCCGGACCAGCCCGCGGTTTCCGCGCCGGTCGGCCGCGCGGTCAATCCGACGGATCAGCCGCCCACCCAACCCTGGCCGGTGCTCACTCCCCGTACGGAGACCGACCGCACCCCAACCGGTCCGTTCGGTCCGCCGACGTCCGCCGGGAGCGAGCAGTCCGGCGACGGCGAACAGCAGCCAGCGCCCATGGATCTGTGGACCGAGATCCAGGACGACGAGCCGGCCACCGGACCGAATCCGGCGGTGGCGCGGGAAAGCGTCACAGCCCAGACCACGGCACGGTCCGGTCTTCCGATCCGCAAGCCGCCCACCGCGCCCGCTGACCCACCGCAGGAGGTGGCACCCGAACCCGCGACGGTCACCTCATCCCGGCTGCAGCCGGTGGCAGGCGCCTCGCCCACCCCGATCTATCAACGCATGGTCTCGGAATGGCTGGTCGAGCCCTCGACCTCGCAATCGTCGGACAGCACGTGGTCTTCGCCTGGTGACGCGGGCTGGCTGGCCGCCGAGGATGCCAGCCATCCGACGACCACCGCGCGCACCGTCGGCGGACTGCCGATCCGCAGGCCGGGCGCCCAACTGGTGCCCGGCGGCCTGGCGCCGGCGGAAGACACCGGAGCGCGTGATCCGGAAGAAATTCGCAACAACTTGACCAGGCATCTCAGTGGGGTCCGCAGCGGGCGGGCCAATGCGCAGTACAACGACGGAGGGCTTGCATGACCAACGCGAACAACAGCACCACGGACGAGAATCTGAACTGGCTGGTCGCCCGCTTCACCCGAGATGTGCCCGGCGTGTCCCACGCGGTACTGGTGTCGGCGGACGGCCTGTTGCAGGCCACCAGTCCGAATCTGCCCAGCGACCGCGCCGAACAGCTCTCCGCCGTCACCGCCGGCCTGGCCAGCCTCTCCATGGGCGCGGCCTCCCTGTTCGACGGCGGCAAGGTGATGCAGTCCATTGTGGAGATGCAGCGCGGCTACCTGCTGGTGATGAGCGTCGGCAACGGCTCGCACCTGGCCGTGCTGGCGAACAAGTCGCACGACATCGGTCGAATCGGCTACGAGATGGCACTATTGGTCGATCGGGTGGGCTCGGTGGTCACCGCCACCGCCCGTACCGCTGTCTGAGTGTGAGATGTCCAACCCATTCGGCCCCGGACCACGACCGACCACCCGCGTCCGGCCGTACGCCCTGACCTCCGGGCGTACCGAACCGGCGATCGACCTGCCGCTCGAGGCGGTCATCGAAACCTTGTCGTACACTGCACATCTCGACTGGCCGACCGGAGACATCCGCACCGAGATACTGCGACTCGGCACGCATCGGCTGTCGGTCGCGGAGATCGCGGCGCATCTGGACCGGCCGCTCGGCATGGTTCGGGTGGTGATCGGCGACCTCGTCGTCGACGGCACCATGCGTGTGCATTCGACCCTGACCGAAGAGGCGAGCTATGACGAGCGACGTTCGTTGATGGAGAGGACATTGCGTGGACTCCGCGCCCTATAGGAATCTGGGGCCCAGTGGAAATCCCGGGCCAAGTGGGAATATCGGACCGGGGAACCCCCCTGGACCGGAAGGCTTCGAGAACCGGGTCGCCTCGACGAAGATCGTCGTCGCCGGCGGCTTCGGCGCGGGCAAGACCACGTTCGTCGGTGCGGTGTCGGAGATCGTTCCGCTGCGCACCGAGGCGATGGTGACCCGTTACTCCGACGGCATCGACGATCTCGCCGAGACGCCGGAGAAGGAAACAACCACGGTCGCCATGGATTTCGGCCGGATCATCCTGCCGGGCAACCTGGTGCTCTATCTGTTCGGCACACCGGGCCAGCGGCGGTTCTGGTTCATGTGGGACGACCTGATCCGCGGCGCGATCGGCGCGGTGGTGCTGATCGACACCAGGCGGCTGGAGGACAGCTTCGCCGCGGTCGACTTCTTCGAGGCGCGCAAGCTGCCGTTCCTGATCGCGGTGAACCGCTTCCCGGACGCACCGCGCTTCCCGATCGCGGAGCTGCGCGAGGCGCTTTCGGTTCGCGAGGGCGTGCCGATCGTGGACATCGACGCGCGTAACGCGGTCGAGGTGCGCCAGGCGCTGGCCGCGGTCACCGAGTACGCGATCGCCCAGCTGAAGGCGAGCGAACTGGAAGGAACCGCCCGGCATGCGTGAGGTGGCGACGCTGGCTGCGGGGAACGGCACCGGGGCATCTGTCGATCAGTTCGCGCTCGGCTACTGGCTGGTGGCGCTGACCTTGGGTATCTCGGTGCTCGGCGCGGTAGTCGGCCTCGCCTGCCTGGTGCACAGCACGCGCTCGGTCCAGTTCCGGCTCGTGTGGCTGGTTTCGGCGGCCGTCTCGCTCGGTGGCGTCGGGGTGTGGCTGGCCACGTCGGTGGCCATGCTCGGCCTGCGCGTGCCGGGGAGCGCGATCCGTTATGACTCGGGCCGCTTGATCGCGGCTCTGGCGGTGTCGATCGTGACGGTCCTGGCCGCGCTGCTGACCATCGGCCGTAAACCGCGTCTGACGCTGCTGCTGCCCGGCGGGCTGGTTCTCGGCCTCGGCATCGCTCTCACGCACTACCTGGGCATCGGCTCGATCGCGATCCAGGGTTCGGTCGAGGTGACCATCTGGCTGGCCGCCGTCTCCGCCGCGATCGGGGTGATCACCACCACCGCTTCGCTCTGGTCGTTCCAGGCGGTGCGTTTCCCGCTGGCCCGCGCCGCGACAGTGCTGCTGTTCGGCGTCGGGGTGGTCGCGACGTACTACACGGCGCTGGCCGCACTGCATTTCGATGTGGACCGGTCGGCGAAGTTGCCCGAGGGCGTGGAGTTGTTCGACTTCGTGTTCCCGATGTTCGTCATCGGCCTGCTGGCGCTGACGATCCCGATCTCCGCGGTGCTGATCGCTCCGGACCGCCGTGAATTCGCGACCCCGCCGAAGCCGCGCCGACCGAAGCTGGAGCCCGCCAGCTGACCCGAAGCCGCCCGGAACGGCGAATCGCACTGCAGTAGGTCTGTTTCCGGCGGCGCGGTCGGCCCGCCTCCCCGATTCGCACCGAGCGTGTGGGCGGGATTCGGTGATGCCCCGGAAACACCCGCCCGGCCCACTTACAGTGGGAGCTATGCGTTTCGGTCTTGGCTCTGCCTCCGGACGTCCACGATGCGCCGTGGAGTTCGGCTGCGCGGTGCGCGAGGCCTGCTCAGCGAGCTGCTCACCCCCGCCGTAGCGTCGGACACGCCGTGCGTCGGACACGCCGCCCGGTAACGGTCGGCGGCACTGCGATGTGAAGCCGGGAGCCGATCTCGGCCAGTGGATTTCTTTGAACGGGAGGATCCGGACGTGACGCCGGAACAAGAGGCAGTGCTGCGCGACATTCAGCTTCAGCTGCGCGGGCCCGGCCTGTCCGGCTGGCCGCAGCTGGGCACCGACGCGGACGGCGCGCATCGCACGCTGGTGGGCGGGTTGGCCGCCGCGCTGGCGCGCATCGGTGAATTGGAGCACCAGTCCGCCGAATTGCGAACGCAAATAGTCGAATTGCGGACCGAGATCAGCGAACTCGAGGCGACGACAGCCGAGCTGACCGAGCAGGTACAGCGGTTGGATGGCCCGCACTTGCCATGGCCGCTCTCGCTGATCGAAGGGCCCGCCGCGCTGGTCGGTGAGCAGCTGGCGCGGTTGGAGGCGCTCTGGGCGGACTTGGCCGGGTTGCGGGGCAACGACGGTGGCGATCCGCCCGAGACCGACGGCAAGACCGGATCCGCGAAGCTGACCTCGAAAAACTGAGCGGCCCACGGCCGTAACCGCCGGTACGCGCAGATCGTCAGCGGGAGAAGGGAATCGGGAGTCACCGGATTCGGCGAGATGCCGTTCAGAGTGGCGATGAGCGGGTTCTCCTGGAAACCAGGAGAACCCGCCCTCGTGCACGAGGGTACCGCTGCGCGGGCTCGCGCGCATCATTTTCGGCAGACTTTTTCGCCGCCAAAAACCAACCCTCAGTACGTATTTCACAGAGCGGCTAATTGGCCGCAATCGTAGTGGACGCAATAGTGCGACGTGATGCACGTCATACCAGTAGCTATATAATAGCCAGCAGCATGAGTGGGTCCGCTACCAGGTCACGTGACCACTGACTTTCGGACAACCGACCAGCAGAGACGCCTTCACCTGCCCTGACAGCAAATGTTGAGCAGTAGGAGCCGTCACCCGCCGGTTCCGCACCGAGGTTCGTCGCCGCGAGGACTACAGCCGATCGAGATCGATCAGGCCGCGCCGCACGGCCGAGACCAGTCTGCGCGGCACCTGATGCACGACGCCCCCGACGGTGACCGGCACCAGATCGACGGGTGCCGCCTTCCAGTTCGCCCTGCGGCTGCGGGTGTTCGATCGCGACATCTTCCGCTTCGGCACCGCCATGTCAGGCCTCCCCTCGGACGCGCTTGCCGTACTTGCGCTCGAACTTCTCCACCCGCCCCTGGGTGTCCAGCACGCGGTGCGCGCCGGTCCAGAACGGGTGCGAATCGGCTGTCACGTCCACTGTCAGCAGCGGATACGTATTGCCGTCTGTCCATTCCACGGTGCGCGCGCTGGTCGCCGTGGAACGAGTGAGGAACCGCTTGCCCGTGCTCACGTCCTCGAAGACCACCGGGTGGTAGTCGGGATGGATTCCCTTCTTCATTTCGCCTCTCCTCTCGGGCTCTTCCTGTCTTCGACTGTTCGGGCGGCAGTGTCACCGTCCGCGCAGGGATCGGCGTGCCACTCCCCGAATGGGTCCTCCCACTGCGCCACCAGCTCGGGTGCGCGTTCGACCAGCCGTAGTTCCTCGTCCTCCACCAGCGCCCAGTGCAGCGCCTCGCGGATCTCCGCCGGATCGGCGTCGTGCACCAGGATCACCAGTGAGATGTCCCGGTCCCCGAAGCGCTCGTCCCACCGCAGCGCGGCCATCGCGCGGCGCTCGGGATCCACCTCGGCCAGCTCGCCGGGGGACATCGCGGCCAGCCAGCGCCCCGCGCCGCCTACCCGCAGGCCGCCGCCCGCTGATTCCAGCCAGACGACCTCATCGGGCTGGGTCGCCAGCCACAGGCGGCCACGCGCGGTTACCACGCCGTCGAACAGCACGTCGAGCGCCTCGTGCAAGCGGGCGGGATGGAATGGTCGTCCTGCGGCGAACTCCATCAGCACGACGCCGTAGTCACTGGTCAAGGGTGGGGTGCCGCGCAGTAGCGGCGCGTGCGCGTCGAAGATCCGGCCGCGCCGTGAGTCGGCGGGAATGCGCGCGAGCAGCGCTTCGACCCGGGCGGGCGCGAGTCCGCGCGGCTCGTCGACCCAGTCGACCGGCGCGCCGGGGACCAGCCGCGCCAGCACCGCGGCGAGTTTTCCTCGATCGGCCCGCACGTCGTCGAGCAGCGCTCCCTGGACTTCGACAGCACCGAGCGCGATCACTGCGTCGGTGAAGTCGACCTGGCCGACCGCGACCTGCGCCACCGTGCGGTCGTCGTCGGCGCGGGCGAGGCCGCGCTCGGCGAGCGTGTCGTCCCCGGTTGCGTCGGCGAGCCACGCACCGGCGTCCAGACAGGTGAGCACCGCGTCCACCCGCACGTCGCGCCCGGCGGGACCGTCGACGCGACCGTGCACGCCGGTGACCACGGCGTACTCTATGGCCTGGCACACCGCTTCGGCCTCGAAAGCGGGATCGAGCGCGAGCACGATCCGGTCGACCGAATCTCGCCGGGCAAGGGCGCACAGCAGCGGGAGCAGGTCCATCCGCAGCGTGCAGGAGACGCAGCCGTGCGCGAGTTCGAGCACGGCCGAGTTCTCCCCCGTCGCGGTGCGCACCGTGCGGTGCACGATGCCTTCGCGCAACTGGGCAAGGTCGTGGCGGACGACGACCGTACCCGGCGCCGCACCCAGCGCCGCGGCCGCGCGATCCACGCCCGCCGCGGCGAGTCCGGCGAAACCCGCGAGCACCACCACGGGCGTCCTCCGGTCGGACTCGGGGGTGGAGTATGCGGCAGCCACCAGGAACCCCTTTCGGTAATGATTTTCATTTGCTGTCGCACCACGGTACAGTCCCCGGCAGCCTTTGTCGAAAATGATTGTCATCTACTGGAGGGAGTTCGCATGTCGGCCCACTGCCAGGTCACCGGACGCAAGCCCGGCTTCGGCAAGTCCGTGTCGCACTCGCACAAGCGGACCAGCCGCCGCTGGAACCCCAACGTCCAGCGCAAGACCTACTACCTGCCCAGCGAAGGACGGCGCATCACACTGACCGTCTCCGCCAAGGGCATCAAGACCATCGACCGGGACGGCATCGAGGCCGTGGTGGCCCGGATCCGGGCACGCGGCGACAAGATCTGAAGGAGCGACCCATGGCGTCGAAATCGACCGACATCCGCCCGATCGTCAAGCTGAAGTCCACCGCAGGCACCGGGTACACCTACGTGACCCGCAAGAACCGCCGCAATGACCCCGATCGCCTGGTGCTGCGCAAATACGACCCGGTCGTGCGCAAGCACGTCGACTTCCGTGAGGAGCGCTGAGATGGCCAAGAAGTCGAAGATCGCGCGCGACCAGCAACGCAGGGCGATCGTGGCGCGCTTCGCCGAACGCCGCGCCGAGCTGAAGGAAATCATCCGGAAACCGGGCAGCTCGGACGCCGATCGGGCCTCCGCCCAGGCCGAACTGCGGCGCCAGCCGCGCGACGCCAGTCCGGTACGATTGCGCAATCGGGACGCCGCCGACGGACGACCGCGCGGTCATCTCCGGAAGTTCGGACTCTCCCGTGTGCGTGTGCGCGAGATGGCCCACCGGGGCGAATTGCCCGGTGTGCACAAATCGAGCTGGTAGACAACCACTGATCTCGTGAGAAGGAACCCGTCATATGGCAGTCAAGCGAGCACCGTCGAAGAAGGTTCGCGCCGAGCAGGCCCGTCGCCCGAAGAAGAACCCGCTCATCGCCGCGGGTATCGAGACGGTCGACTACAAAGACGTGAACCTGCTGCGCACGTTCATCTCCGATCGCGGCAAGATCCGCAGCCGCCGGGTCACCGGGCTCACCCCGCAGCAGCAGCGCCAGGTCGCTGTCGCGGTGAAGAACGCCCGTGAGATGGCGCTGCTGCCGTTCACCAGCCGGTAGGCCGGGCTTTCGAACGCGAGAGAACCTCGAGGACGTTCGGTTCACGCGGTCGTCGCAACACTCTCGATATGAGAGGTTGCGGCGACCGTGTCGTTTTCGAACGATTGTGGCCCAGTTCGGTGCCCGCCTGAGCAGGTTAGCCGGTGCCGGGTTGGCCAACTGGTCGGCGGATATGTGCTTCGAACCGCAGGTATGCGTGATCGCCGATGGAGGGCCGTGTCGGCTGAGCACCGGTCAGAGGTCGAGGACCTGTTTCGAGGTGGGGATTCATTGCCGTAGCCGCGGGTTTCGCCTGTCGGCGCGTGCAGTCGGGCTCGGGTGGCAGTGCGGAGGTAACCAACTGCCAGTGAGTACCGGTGCAGGGGTGGCTGGCCACTACCGAGTGCCGGTGCGGGCGCGGTTGACGGTGTCGACGCGGGATCGGAGCTGGCGCATGAGTTCGTCGGCGGGACCAGGGGTAATGCTGAAATCCTCTTGATTGTGGTGGACCAGCAGGTAGCGGCCGTCGGTGGGGTAGTCGAGCCAGATGAGGGCGTGGCCGTCGTTGGTGGGGCGGGCGTCGTGGGCGGCGCCTGGGTAGACGGTGATCTCGCCGATGCTGGTGCGTGGACGGCGGAGGAATCGGTTGAGTTCTTCGATGGGCGATAGCCGGGTGGGGTGGCGCGTGTACACCGGCTGGTCGAGGTCGGAGCGTCGGGCCGTGAACGGGTAGTGGTCTCCGCCTTGGCAGCGCGGTAGTTTCGCGGCGATCTGGGCGGCCAGCATGTTCGCTGAGCATTGGGTGATGATCACGTCGCGGCCGTGCTCGCGGTCGGGGCCGGGCAATTGCTGCGCGATCGTGGCGACCTGGCCCGCGAGACCTGCGTGGATGCGCACCACCTGGGCGTGGTTCGGGCCGTGGAAACCGTGGATTTCGATCCGTACGCGTGGTTGCAGCAGTGTGGTCAGTGCTCGGTGAAGCCGGTCGTCGAAGACGTTTTGCAACCGCTGTGCCGTGCGGGCGCGTAGCCGCTCGTAGTCGTCGCGGTGTTCGGTGAACTCCGGTCGGTAGCTCAAGGGATACGGCAGCCGGTCCCGTCCCATCGCGGACATGGCGAGAGTGAACGCGAAACCGTCCAGCTGCCAGCGGTTTTCGCTCATCCGCCGATGACTCCGCCCGGCGGCAGCACGCGGGGCTGCTCGCCGAGCAGTTCGGTGGTGCGGTCCTGCACCAGGTAGCTGGGACTGGTGTGCTCCTCGTCGTCTTCGCCCTTGCCTCGTGCGGCAGCGGGCATCCCGAATCCGGGCATGCCCGGCCGCCCGGCCTGGGGATTTCCCGTCCTGGTTCCCGTTGCACTCGGGACGGTCGGCCCGGCCGGTTTGCCGGGGATGCTCTTACCCGGGCCGGGGGTCGGCATGCCGGGGATGCCCGGCGAACCGGGGCTCGATGTGGTGAGGTGCGGTGTGCTGGGGTTCGGTGTATTCGGG
Organism: Nocardia amamiensis NBRC 102102; assembly: GCF_001612745.1. Lineage (GTDB taxonomy): Bacteria > Actinomycetota > Actinomycetes > Mycobacteriales > Mycobacteriaceae > Nocardia > Nocardia amamiensis. Next base: position 17,997 of record NZ_BDBA01000132.1, read on the forward strand.
CGGCCGACCGGGTCCTCCAGGTAGTTCTGGGGGACGGTCTGTGGCGCGCTGATGTTGGCTGGATTCGTGTCGGGCTGATACGCGTTCTGGTCGTCGGTGTTCTGCGGAGTGGCGCTGTTCGGGTCCGCAGGCTGTTGTCCGTTGGGATTGACTCCGTCCGGATTGGTACCGGTCGGGTAATTCGACGTGGGATTGCTGGCGGGAACTGGTCCGGACGGCGACGGGGGCTGGTCGCCGGACTTGCTGACCGGGTTGTACGGCTCGGGCAGCAGCGGGGTGCGCCCGTCGACCTGCAAGACACCCGGCTGGTAAATCGTGCTCATCACATCCTGGGCATGCGCCTCAGCCTCATTCGCGCGATGCTTCGAAAGCTTCAGCACACCATTGCCCGGGATGTGTCCCAGGAACTCGCCGAGGGCGTTCACATTCTCCGGCGGCGCGACCGAGCGCTTGGCCTGATCGAGGTAGCCCTGCATGAGGTCGATACCGTTCGCGACCATCTCAAAGCCGACGGCCAACTTCTTGAACTCATCCGAGTAGGTGCGGGTGGCCTCCATCGCGGCATTGGCGGCTTTGCCGGTCCACAGTGTGGCGATGTCTTCATCGACACCTTTGCGGAAGTCTTCGATCAGGGCGGTACCTTGATCGGTCAGCCGCCGCCAGCCGTCGGCACCCGCGTTGATATCGGCCTGTTCGACACCCTTGGCCCCGCCATGACCGTTCAGTGCGTTCCAGATCTGCTCGTGCGACCAGGTCTCGAACGCCTCAGGCGCGAGGATCTCGTTCGGCGCGGGCTGGTGGTACTGCGGATCGAGCCTGCCCCACTCGTTCTCGATGATCTGCCGATCGGCTCTCCAGAAGTCATCGGCGTCCTGGCGGAGATCGGCGTCCCGGTCATTGTTCTGATTCGACTGGGTGTGCGCATCGATCACGATGCCCGCCCCAGGCCCGGCGACGACGTTGATGACGCCCTTGGCGACGTCGAGTGGGTTCACCATCAGCCTGCCTCCTGGGTCAGGGTGTTCGGACGTCGGCGGTGCGCATGGTTCTCCTGGCGTCCGCGTCGGATTTTCCCCGTCACAACTATAGGACGCAGGGGTCCCCGGCTCGGTTCCATCCGATTCCGCAGACACCGGCGGGAGTAAGCCCGGCCCGAGCATCGTGTAGCCCGAGCGGTGCCCGGGCCGGATGGTTCCGCCGAGCTGGGCGGAACCGTCCGTCGGCGACGCCAGAGTGCGTGCCGGACGAGGGACGTGGCTTTCCCAGGACCGGCCGCGAGCGCCAGCGTGGTCTACGGATCGAGGAACAGGCGCTCACAAGGAAGGCGCGGCAACCCTGTTGTCTCGCCGGGCATTACGTTCACCGCGTCGGCACGGTGGCGGGTCCGGTGGTCGTGGATGAACGACAGGGCGGCGGTCAAACAGGCAGCAAAGTCGAATCTGACACCGTGCAGGAAGACGCTGAGATGTACGTCCGGCTCGTCGGGGAGCGGGGAATCGTTCGCGCCCATCATTGCTCGCTACTGCACCGAGCCGCGTCGGTGTCGATGACTTCGTCCGACATCCCAGGCAGGTCGGTGCGGTCGTCGACAACGCGGACTCCGGTCCATGGGCAGCGTCCGCCCTCAGCGCGTTCGTGTTCGGTGAGTTTGCCATCATCCAGCCGAACCCAGGTTGTGCAGTAGCGCGATGGGCAAGCCACCTCGACCAGCGCGTTCATGTACGGGTCGACCTTGGCGAATCCGCAGTGCGACCACAGAATCCACGGCCCGCGATCGTGGTCACACACGCGCCACCGTCCGATGCCTTCCCGGCCCGGCGCAGGCGCGGATGGCGTCGACCACGGCGAGGCCCGACGGGCGGTACATGCAACGCGGCGGCTCCACCCAGTGACGGAACCCCGCACACTCATCAGCGGGCGAAGGGAGCGCGATAGTGCCGCCGTCGCGGACTACCGAGACGTTCAAGCGGAACAGCTCGGCGAACAAGCTGACCTCGTCCGGCAGATTCGGCCGGATCAGATAGCTCCATCTGCGCGACCGGGGGTGGGACAGAATCGGACCGAGATCAATCCCCCGGCGCTGCATTTCGATCTTCACGGCCCGCCCCAGAGGTTCGGGCATGATCAATGCCCCCACGTGTGTCGCAGGCATAATAATGCGCCCCAGGTGCGGCGGATCTATGACGGCGGGCAAATCGCACACGCGCCGATAAAAGTGACACCGCTTCAGAGGCGTATCACCAAAAGGTATGTGGTTCAACAGTGCTCCCCTGCTCCCTTAGCTGAAGGTATCGCCCGGCCCCCGAAGCGGAGTCCCGATGACGGAGAAGAGCCGTCTCTCCGGACGCAAACACAGGACACCACGGCGCTTCTACCTGCACGAGACTTCGCTGAGTATTCAAAACAACTCACTCAAAACCCCACGAAGAAGTTCGAACCGGGGGCATCATGTGTTCAGGATCAAGGGGTTTCGCATTCAGAATCGAGGTGCATCAGATGCCTGAGAACGGGTCGCCGACGCTACTGCGCCGCCAGTTGGGTCGCTTCCTGCGTGAACGACGCGAAGCGTGCGGACTGACCATCGCCCTTGCGGCGCAGGCAGTTCAGCTGAGTCCAGCTGCACTGCAACGACTCGAGACCGGACGCCCACAAAAACTACGCAAGCAAGATGTGCGGGCGTTGTGCGAGTCGTACGAGGTAGACCCGGAGGAGATGGAGAAGGCTATCGATCTCGCCGCACAGGCGGCGAAAGACCCGGAGGTCACCACCCTGGGCGGGCTGTTCTCCAACGCGTTCAACATGTACGTAGGGATGGAGCAATCGGCACGCAACCTCGTGACCTATCAAGAGCAGATCCCTGGACTACTGCAAACCGCGGACTACGCGCGGGCAACGTTCAGCGCGTTTCCGGGCTACGACAGCCCAGACGACATCGAACGGCGGGTTGATGTTCGGCTGAGACGGCAAGCTATGGTCACCCGGAAGTCCAATCCGCTGGCAATCGAGGTTCTGCTGCACCAATCCGCCCTGCATCGCGCCGTCGGTGGACCTCAGGTGATGTCACCACAACTCATGTATCTTGCCGAGGTCGGCAAGCTACCCAACGTGACGCTGCGTGTTCATCCCTACTCGGCCGGGATGACCTGGGGTTTCCTACATGGCCCGTTTGTGATACTGGGGTTCGGAACCGACCGCAGAGGCAAGCAGATCGAGCCACCCGTTGTCTACGTCGAAGGGCGGGTGAGCAGCGATCTGTACGTAGACAAGCCCGAGGAGGTGCAACGCTACTATAAGTTGGCTGACGCCATCCGGGCCGATGCACTGGACGAGACACGAACGCGAGACCTGCTTCGTCAGGCGGCAAGGGAGTATGAGCGTGGACGTTGACCTAACTGGGGCACGCTGGTTCAAAAGCAGCCACAGCGAGAGCGGTTCCCAGTGCGTGGAGGTCGCATTTCTCGACGCGGGCATGATTGGTGTGCGCGATTCCAAGAACCCGACAGGCCCGGCCCTGGTGTTCACCCCTGGCGAGTGGGATGCCTTCACCGCGGGCGTCACCGACGGTGAGTTCAACCGCAAGTAGCCGAAAGCAGGAAGGCCCTGCCCTCGTTCAGATTTCGAGGCGCAGGGCCTTCAGCGTATCTCCCCGGTTTGGGTATCAATCCGGGTGCCCGCAGCCTCATCGGTAGCCTGAAGTTTGCCAATCGCGGCAGCGTAGGTGTCGTGCATCATCTGGACGACCTCGATGTGCTGCTGAAGTCGGGCAACGGCGGAGTCATTGGCGTCGTGTGAACCGCCGCCATCTGCCTTCCGCTCGAACTTGACCTTCATGATCTTCGCGGATGGCAGGTCGCCGTAACCCGACAGGTAGGCAAGTTGAGCGGCGTCTGTCTTCATATCTTGCAACCCAGCAAGAAGGGTCTCACAGCGTCGTCTCAGAGCTTCCCCGATGCCCTCTTCCATCTGGAATTCGCCCTCGATGGCCTCCTGTTTGAGTTGCTGCCAGCGCCGCATCTCGCCTTGCAGATTGTCTGTCATGTTGTTCTCCCCTACATGGACTGAAAGCGGCCGGATTCAGATCCGCTTCCGTCACTTGGGCAAGCTGGGCTCGAGGTCTCTTGCATGCTCGGCAGCCAGATCACATCGATCGTGAGTGATCGGTTTGGAGGCGCGCCAGCTCGCACTGATTACGAACATGCCCTGTTCCGCAGGTATCGCCACTCGACAGGTCTCGCCACGCGTATCGGTTTTATCCTGATGGATCAAACCTGTGCGCGGGCCGATCATTACGTCTCGGAAACCGGTCTCCCGGTCGTTTGCCCGGGTCTCGTCCACGGTATGGCTGCTAGAGGCCACATCCACGCGATAAGGAAGGTCTGTCGAGGACCACGCGCAGATACGCCATGACGTCGGACCCTCGGGCGCATCTGTGACGACGTGCTTCGTTGCTGGATCAAGGCCCGTAGCGCGCAGGACATCGTCGCTGAGCTGCGTGCACGGGTTGAAGATCTGGATATCGCCCGCGGACTTGCTTGTCGTGGTGGCGGTTCCGTCCATAGTCGACCCGCAGCCAGTGACCAGTGCCAGCACAGCGGCACCACCGAGCACGGCGCGAAGGACGTCGGCGGTGCGCATAGCTCTCCCTGGCATCGGCGTCGGATTTCCCCGTCACCACTATAGGACGCAGCACTACCCGCCTCGGTTCCGTCCGATCCAACAACACGCCCGACTGGGTGCGCCGGGGGCGATTGCGGCAGGAAAGGCTCGTCGGGATGGCATTGGCCGATGCCGTAGCGGCGGCCGCTGCTGGGCTCAGTGCCTGGCGAACTGGATGGGTGCACCGTCTGCAACGTCGCGACGGCCCAGCGCGTCACCGAGCTGTCGAACGGGACTCCATCTGCGCCGGTGCGGCATCAGCGTGTGCGATTGTTGCGGCCCAGGCGCGGATGGCGTCCCGGTCGTCCGTACGCCTCACGCAGACGCAACCGGCCCCGTTCGGGTACTGCGGGCATCGGTCCATGGCGCGGGCCTTCGCCGCCGAAGTGGTGTCAGGCCGCGACGATGCCAGCGAAGGGGCCGGAGGTGGCGGCCATGAAGCCAGGTAGTTGGCTGGGGTGGAACGGCGGACCATCGGGCAGGAAGACAACGTCGTCGCGGTAGCAGAAGTACAGGTTGTTCCAAACTCGCCAAATAGCTTGCCGCCGTGGCAGATCGGCTTTCAGGCGGATAATCCGGACGACACCGGTAACAGTAATGGGCACGCCCGGGATCAGCAGCCAACCTGACAGGCAGAGCGGCGCAAAGACGGTCACAGCCATCGATGCTCCCAACTCGGAGAACATCAGGATGGCGCCAACGTGCACGAACAGCCCGATGATCAACGCCGTGACTCCTCGCGCGAAGTTCGCTAGGTCGGGCGTCAGCACTGGTGGCGAGAGTTGTTGCGCCAGCGCCGTCTGAGTGGACATGGTGGTCTTGCGGCGGTTCCTGTTGTCGTAGGACCTACCACGCCCCTGCGAAGTGCCTGCCGCGTAAATCGCAGACACCTTCTGGCACTGGTCATTTCGCCGACATATCGGACAGGCCCCCGCATGCATGTGTTCAGCGTAGACCACGGCCGATGTGGGTACTGATCTCGCAGCGGATGTGCTGGTCAGCGCGATCGGCTGTGCGATACGACTCGCTACAGACCGGTTCGGACGTTACACTGGCCGCAGACATTCGAGGGGTGCGGTCCACTGAATCCTGTTGCAGGACGGGAGCCGAAAATGGCACGGTTGCCTCTCCGGTGAACAAATAGGGGGGAGCATCTTTGCGGACGGCCACCATGCATCTGGCCATCCTTGTCCCAATCGCACATGACCATGGCCTGTCAACAGTCGTCCGGTGCGCAATCGCCCTGGAGGGCGGTCGCCCGTTTTCTGCCGCGGGGATGAAGTACCGAATCGTGGACAAGGTCGAGTGCGATCGAACCCCGCTACTGAATTCAGTGTTCGACGTAGGTGAAGGAACGCAGTCCGCATTGGCGGTCAACGGTCGAGAAGAGATGCGGTAATGGCGACGAACGGTTGGTACAACCATTATGACGATCCAGACGAGTTTTGGGACGAAGAGCCGCTTGAAGTCAATCCGGCGCTAAATCGGGGGCAAGATCCTGCATTCGCAAGTTCCGGTATAGACGTTCCTCTGGGGAATTCCGGCATTTCCGAAGTGATACTTCTCCGGGCCGGGCTGATCGAGATGACACTCGACGCTGATCGACTCCCCGTTCGTGTTGAAGTGAATCGCAACCTGCACAGCCGACTGGAGCCTGAGAATTTTTCCGATGCGGCGATGGCAGGCTATTACCTTGCGCTTTGGAAGAATGATGCACCGATCATCGCGCGGGGGCGGTTTACGGAGTTGAGTGTAATGCCATCCCGACGTGCACAGATAATTGCACTCCTCGGCACCCGGTCGCGTTCTCAATTCGAAGCTGTCGAACGAGTATTGCGTGGACGTGATGAGTACACAGCTGACGGTCCCCGTACCAGTTTCGGCACTCACTCTGTGTCCGTGGTAGCAAGCCTATCTCGAATCAGCCGAATTATCATCAGTCCAGACTGGGCCGCAACCGCCGAGCCCTCATATATTGCCCACGATATAGTCGACTGCGCCAACCGAATCCGCGATCGTCGGCCGAAGTTTGGCGAAGAAGGAGTCTGGTCGCACCGTTCTGATGACGAGCTCGAGCGCGAGCTGGCCGAGTACAAGAACCATTTGATGAGGAGCTCGTAATGCCAGATTTTTCAGCCGACCTGAATCAGCTGGTCAAATCAGCGCGATCCTGGGAATATGCATCGAAGGATCTGAAAGAAGGTGCGGCGAAGGCGCAAAGCATCCAGGACAGCAACAAAGAAATCGTATGGGCCCTGTTTCAGGATGCCTGGGATGCGAACTTGAAAGCAGCCCAATATATGTACGATAGAATGAACGAAGGAGGTAAAGAATCGGAGTCCATGGGCGATGTCCTCCAGCATGTCGCCAAGGTGTTGATGGAGCAGGATCAGAACTTCGCGAATGTCCTGCTCAAACTCGATAGTGACGGGAATTGACGAATGGGCGCCACAAAATCTCTCGACGAGATAAACGCGGTACTGACTCAATTCTCGGAAAATGTTGACGAGATCCGCAATTCCCCCCAAGACGTGGAGGAGGCCTTCCGCGAGGCGGCGAAATGGGCCGCTACAGCAGAAGGAGCGTCTTTGTTCGGCGTTCTTGGCGGCGTAGCCGGATATGCGTACGGATCGCTCACCGAGGATGACTTTACGGGATCTATGCAAGAAAACAAGGAGGAGATCAAGAGAAAAATTCAAGAGCTCTTGGAGAAGCTGCAGAGCGCGGTTGACGGACTTAAAGCTCCCGTAGCATTCGTTCAGGTCAGTGAAGAATGGCTGAATCTGCAAACAGAGGTCAACCAGGCTCGAAATTGGGTTTTTACTCAAACGGATCTGCGAACCACCTGGAGCGGGCAATCTGCCGACGCTCACTTTGCAGCGCAGCAACTTCAGGTGGCTGCTACAGACACAGCCAGCGGAATCTGCGACACCGTGAGCAAGGCTCTCCGCGACGTCGCCGACTTGGCCTGGGAGTTCTATTCCACTCTCGTATCGGACATCACGGGATTCTTGGTCGACCTGACAGCCGCGCTCGCCAAGATCGCCACTGGTGTGGGGGCACCGTGGGGCGTCTCGGACGCTATCGACGCCTTGGCGTCTATTATCAAGAAGGTCGTGGATTACGGGCTGAATCTCGGAAAAACGCTCATATCCGAAAGAGGTCAAGTCACAATTATCAACAGCGCCATTGATAATCCTAAATCATTCCATCTCAACAAATGGCCCCAAATCGACGAAGAGTTCGTATCAATCGATAGACCGAACGGCGAAAAGTGGTCGGCTAAGTGATAATGAGAATATTCTCCTTGTCCGTTGGAATTCTGGCCCTTACGGGATGTCAGTTCACGCCGACATCTCAGCCGGTAGAGCTGTATTTGAGTGGGCACACTGTGCAGGAACTGTGTGATTTCCCGAGACAGTTCTTCGTGAACCGCTACAACGTCTCCGATTTGACTGTGAAACCAGCGCAATCGAAGTCCATGTCGTCCAAGATCGAGGCGTTTGCCGGCTGCTTTTACGAAAACTCGGCTGCAGCGGGCGGTAACCAGCTCGGGCATGTTCTACTGCATCAAGAACGTAAGGAATCGCAATCGATTCCTGAAAATTCTCGGGTTCGGATCCTGACCGTCGACGGGGTGACGGTTACTGAAATTGTAGAACCCCTGGGGGAGCTCCAAGATCCCAATGCCGCACGACGGGCGTATACGTTGCAAGCCACTATCGATGGATGGCGGGGTGAACTGCGGTTCACAGCGGGAGATGAACAAGGCGCGCAGGCCGGGGCGCCGGTTCTGGTGGGAATGGTCCGAGCACTGAAAGGTCCTCGCATTCCTTCGACTTCATAAAAGGTCGAGCCAGATCGCTTCCATGCCGCCGGTGGCGTCTTCCGTGTGCTTCACGCAAACGACGGAAGCGATTCGGCCGGTGAAAGAGCGCAGGGACTAGGGTTGCGGTATGGATCGGATACCGGCCGGACGCGCCACCGCAGCTGTCGCCGTTGTGCTCGCCTGCCTCGCGGCCACGGGCTGCGGCGAATCGAAGGACACTGGGACACAAGCGAGCGCTAGCACGACGCAGACCGCGGCGCCGAGCACACCCATCGAGGACCCTAAGGGCAACCAGGGCACTGTGTTCACCGCCGACCCGACTATCGTCGGCGCGCATCCGATCCCGTTCCAGTCATGGACCAAGTTGGCGGACAGCAAGATAGCCGTGAACTTCCAAACCGGTACGCCCGAGTGCTACGGCGTGGATGCCACGGTCACCGAGACCGATTCGACGGTGACGGTCGAACTGCGCTCGGGCACCCGCGCCGACGCGGTGGGCAAGATGTGCACGATGATCGCGGTTTTGGGCACGTTGGAGGTGCCGCTGAAAGCTCCACTTGCCAACCGCACGGTGCTCAGCGCGGTCTAGCGGAGGCGCTGGGAACAGCGAAGGCCGCGCGGACCGAGGCCCGACGCGGCCGTATCGCTGGTGACCTATCTCAGTGGGCGAAGTGGCGCGCCCCGGTGAGGTACAGGGTGACACCTGCCTCACGGGCGATGTCGATGGTCTCCTGGTCGCGCACCGAGCCGCCGGGCTGGACGATGGCACGGACGCCGGCCTGGATCAGGGTCTGCGGTCCGTCCGGGAACGGGAAGTAGGCGTCGGAGGCGGCTACCGAGCCCTTGGCCCGGTCACCGGCCCGCTGCACCGCTAGGCCGACCGCGTCCACCCGGTTGACCTGGCCCATGCCGACGCCGACCGACGCGCCGTCGTGCGCGAGCAGGATCGCGTTGGACTTCACCGCACGGCAGGCACGCCAGGCGAAGCCCAGATCGGCCAGGGTCTGCGGGTCGGCGGGCTCGCCCGCGGCCAGCGTCCAGTTGGCCGGGTCGTCGCCCGCGGCGTCGAGCACGTCGCGCTGCTGCAACAGTGCGCCGCCGCTGATCGGGCGCAGTTCGGCGCCCGCGCGCCGGGGCCGCTCGGCGACGAGGATGCGCACGTTCTTCTTGCGCTGCAACACTTCCACGGCGCCGTCGGCGTAGGACGGCGCGACGATCACCTCGGTGAAGATCTCCGCGACCTGCTCGGCCATCTCCACGGTGACCTCGCGGTTCGCGGCAATCACCCCACCGAACGCGCTGACCGGATCGCACGCGTGCGCCTTGCGGTGCGCCTCGGCGATATCGGCGCCGAGCGCGATGCCGCACGGGTTGGCGTGCTTGATGATCGCGACGGCCGGGTCGTCGTGGTCGAAGGCCGCCCGCCAGGCCGCGTCGGCGTCGACGTAGTTGTTGTACGACATCTCCTTGCCGTGCAACTGCCGTGCCTGCGCCAGCCCGAGGCTGCCGTCGCCGTTGGTGTACAGCGCGGCCGCCTGATGCGGATTCTCGCCGTAGCGCAGTACCGCCGAGCGTTCCCAGGTGCCGCCGAGCCATTCGGGGAACCGGGTCGCCGCGTCGGCCTCCCCGTCGACGGCCAGCACGTTGGTCAGCCAGCCGGCGACCGCGACGTCGTAACTCGCGGTGTGCTGGAAAGCCTTGGCGGCCAAGGCGGTCCGCTCGGCCAGCGTGAAGCCGCCGGACTTCACCGCGGCCAGCACGTCGTCGTAGTCGCGGCTGTCGACCACCACCGCCACCGACGGATGATTCTTCGCCGCGGCGCGCACCATGGACGGCCCGCCGATATCGATCTGCTCCACGCACTCGTCGGGACTCGCCCCGCTCGCCACGGTCTGCGTGAACGGGTAGAGATTCACCACCACCAGCTGGAACGCCTCCACACCGAGTTCGACCAGCTGATCGACGTGCTCCTGCTTGCGCGAGTCGGCCAGGATGCCCGCGTGCACCCGCGGATGCAGCGTCTTGACCCGGCCGTCGAGGGTCTCCGGGAACCCGGTCAGGTCCTCGACCTTGGTCACCGGGATGCCCGCATCAGCGATCTTGCCCGCGGTGGATCCGGTCGAGACCAGCTCGATGCCCGCGGCGTGCAGACCGGTCGCGAGCTCGATGAGACCCGTCTTGTCGTAGACGCTCACCAGCGCCCTGCTGATCGGCTTGCGTTCACTCACCGGAGAACTCGCTCATCTGGGATAACTGCCTTTCGTCCATCGGAGACAATGCCTCTCGTGGCGACGGCGGCGACAACCTCCGCCAGCAACCGTCGCTCGACAACCTTGATGCGCTCGTGCAGGGTGGCCTCGTCGTCATCGGGCCGAACCGCCACCGCCTCCTGCGCCAGAATCGGGCCGGTGTCCACGCCCTCGTCCACCAGATGCACCGTGCAGCCGGTGACCCGCGCTCCATAGGCAAGAGCGTCACGCACTCCGTGCGCGCCCGCGAACGAGGGCAGCAGCGCGGGGTGGGTGTTGATGATCCGGCCGCCGAACCGGTCCAGGAAGGCGGGGCCGAGCAGCTTCATGAAGCCCGCCGACACCACGAGATCCGGGTCGTAGGCCACGACCGCGTCGGTGAACGCGACATCCCAGGCGGCGCGGTCGGGAAAGTCCTTCAGCGCCACCCGGAAATGCGGCACGCCCGCGGCGTCCGCGTGGCCGGTGGCGGCGCAGGTGCGGTCGACACCCACGGCGACGATCTTCGCCGGGTACCCGGGAGCGGACGCGGCGTCCAACAGTGCGCGCAGCAGCGAGCCGGTGCCCGACGCCAGCACGACGACGGTGGCCGGAGCCGCTGCGGGCTTCCACGGGGCGTGCGAGGACGTCAGCGTAATACTCCTGCGATCGATCGGTATGGCGTACGAATGCGGCACCGCCGGGTTAAAGCCTAACGGCCGTCCACCCGGTCACTGTTCGGCAGGTCCGTCTCGACCACCTCGGCGTCGACGATGTCGGCCATGGGGTCGCCGTGGCGCGCACCGCCCGTCTCGATCGCCGCCGGTTCGTCGACGAGCTCGGCGTCGAGTGCGTCTTCCAGCTCCGGCCTGTCGTAGTCGAGCGAGCGGTCGTCGCGGTAGTCGTAGTAGTCGTCGTCCGCGTAGTCGTCGTCCGCGTAGTCGTCGTAGTCCGAGTCCGCGTAGTAGTCGTCGTCTTCGTCGTCGTAGTCGTCGTAGGAATCGCGGTAGTCGGCAGGCGGGACGCCGACCGGCAGCAGGAACCAGCGCGCGAAAACCAGGCCCGCGTAGCCGGGAACCGCGAGCCAGGCGAAGGTGATCAGCGTGAAGATCGGCAGATCCAGCCCGACCCGGCCGAACGTGCCGAGTTCGCCGCCCGCGAGCGCGCCCGCCACCGCCAGGGCGAGCGATGCCAGCGCAGCCGAGCTGAGCGTCGCCCACGGTGCGGTGATCCGGTCGGTCGAGGTACGGGCGCAATCCAACCCGCCGAGCACGCCGACCGCGGCCGGGACGAGCAACAGCACCGGCCACCATCCCGCCGCCGGACCGGTCGGTACCGCGGCGAGCAGCGGGAAGGCCGGAATCGGGCCGCCCACCACCGAGAACACGCCGAACGAGGCGGCGCCGATATGCGCGCTGGAGCCGACCAGCACACCGACCGTGTGGACCACCAGGTTGGGCAGATACAGCAGCGCGAGCAGGGTCAACCCGAGCACGCCCACGGCGTTGCCCGCCGACTGATAGGCGTCATCGACCCGCGTGACGTGCGCGAGGAACGATACGACCACCACCGCGGTGGCGCAGCCCAACAGGCGCACGACCGACCGGCCCGCGCCGTACAGGCCCGATACGGCCCAATCGGGTATCGGCAACAGCACGAACAGCAGTCGTCGGATACGAATGGCGATGCCGGCGACGGCGGCGAGCAGATACAGCACCGCGACCCACGCGAAGGCGGCGAGAGGGTTCGGCGGTTGCAGTGCGATGACACCCGATGCGTCTTCGGCGACGGCGAGGCAGACCGACGTGACCAGCAGTGGGCCGCCGACCGCGGCGCCGACGATCCACCCGAGATCGGCTTTGGTGCAGTCGGTTTCCACGGCCCGAGCGCATTCCCTCCCGGCCAGCCAGACCAGCAGCGCGGTCGGCAGCAGCGGAAGCAGGCCCAGCGAGGTCTTGCCGATCACCAGCGGAACCTGGTGCGCGCCCAGCCAGCCGGCGGCGACCGCGCCGGAGGCTCCCGCGAGATCACTGCCCGAGGTCAGCAGCGTGCACAGCACGAGAACGGCGAAGGTGGTGAGGCCGAATGCCGCGGGACGGGCCGCGACGGAGATGAGAACCCTGGACCGCTCCGGAGTCAGGGACAGAAACCCGGCCTCGTCCGCATCGGGGTGCGGCTGCGGCGCGCCGGTTCGGCGCGTCGAGGAGTTTCTGGGGGAGCTCATGGCTTTTGAGCGTGGCAGCTTCCCCGGCGCGAGCGGGTCAGGCGCGCCGGGAAAGAGCTGCCACGCTGCCGTCGCGCCAGGGAAGGCGGCGCGGTGTTACTTGTTGTTGTCGTCCGAGGGACGGAATGCCTGGGTGGCGTCGGAGGACGGATCGCCACCCTGCTCGCCGCCGAACGGCTGGCTCGGCTGGCTCGGCTGCTGTCCGAACCCCGGCGAGCCGTAGGGCGACTGCTGGCCCGAGGGCTGCCCGCCGAAATTCTGGGTCGCGCTCTCGTCCGGACGCGGCTGCGCGCCGTAGGGCGAACCCGGCTGCTGGGACGCGCCGTATGCCGTGGTCGGCTGGCTCTGCCCATAGGGCGAGGGCGACTGCGGCTGCCCATAGGGCTGACCCTGCTGACTCTGGCCGTAGCTCGGCTGGCTCTGCCCGTAGGGCGAAGGCTGCTGCGAGGGGAACTGCGGCGGGGCGGACTGGCCGTAGCCGGACTGCCCGTACGGCCCGCTCGGTCCGTAACCGGGCTGACTCGGCTGCCCCTGACCATAGGACGCCTGCCCGAACGACGGCGGCTGCTGGCCGTAACCGGCCTGCCCGAAACCGCTCGGCGCGGTGGCCGGGCGCGGTGCCGGCGCCTTGACGACGCCCGCGTCGAACAGCGCCGCCGTGATCGCGACCGCAGTCTGCACGAACGCGAGGACCAGCAGGATGTACGCGCCCACCTCCAGCTCGCTGCCCTCACCGAAGTTGAACGACTGGAACAGCAGCGCGATGAAGCCCGCGGTCGAGGCCGCGGCGGCCGCGCCGATCCAGTTCTGCTTCGGCAGCAACGACAGCGCGGCGAGCAGGCCGCCGAGCAGTAGCAGTCCGAGCAGCGGCGAGCCGGACGCCACCTCGAACAGGTTGGCCGTCTCCGGCTCACTGACCCGGCGGCCGCCGAGATCGATCGGCTTGCTGCCGAGGAACGGCAGGAAGCCGAGCAGGAAGTTGATCACGCCGAGCGCCGCTACCCCGACCACCAGGAAGAACGGCAGACCTTTGGCATCGGAACCGGTAGCGCTCGAACCTGAACTGGCGCCACCCGCGGCCGGGCTCGGGCTGGACGGCGCTGAGGGCGAGGGTGCGTTGTACCCGGAGCCCCCGGTCGGGTAAGACATGTCGTCGTCTCCTAAATCGAGTCGTTCATGGTCTTCACGGCTGGATTACTTCTGACGCTACTGCACTGCCCGGCACAGGTCACCCTGCGCCAATTGCCCGGACGGGCGAATCCGCCCCGATCCCGGCAGGTCGCCGCACGCTATCGCGATACGTGTCCGACCGCAGCCTCTAGCAAGACCACCGACCGCTGAGGTAACTGTTGCCCTCGGTGGCTGTTTTCACACTGCCGGGGTTCTCACCCACGGGGAATGAACACTGCCACATACCGGTGAACCGTTCGTGCGGCTGCCTCGTGTCTAGAGGTGGAAAATGCGCGAGCCCGGAGAGACCAACGGTTCCACGCGTGGCCGGTCAGGAGGCTCGGCTGCTGCCCAAGCCTGAGCCCACCGGCCACACATGACGAAGGCCGCCCCCCGAATTCGGAGGCGGCCTTCGTGCGTGGTCGCGGATCGGATCAGGCGCTGATGCTGGCCTTCTCCAGGATCTCGCGGGCCAGCGCGGCAGTCTCGGACGGCGTCTTGCCGACCTTGACGCCCGCCGCCTCCAGCGCGTCCTTCTTCGCCTGGGCGGTGCCCGACGAGCCGGACACGATGGCGCCCGCGTGGCCCATCGTCTTGCCCTCGGGGGCGGTGAAGCCGGCCACGTAGCCGACGACCGGCTTGGTGACGTTGGCCTTGATGTAGGCGGCCGCCCGCTCCTCGGCGTCGCCGCCGATCTCGCCGATCATGACGATCAGCTTGGTCTCCGGGTCCTTCTCGAACGCCTCGATGGCGTCGATGTGGGTGGTGCCGATGACCGGGTCGCCGCCGATGCCGATGGAGGTGGAGAAGCCGAAGTCACGCAGCTCGTACATCATCTGGTAGGTCAGCGTGCCGGACTTCGAGACCAGGCCGATCGGGCCCTTGCCGGTGATGTTGGCCGGGGTGATGCCGACCAGCGACTCGCCGGGAGTGATGATGCCGGGGCAGTTCGGGCCGATGATCCGGGTCTTGGCGCCCTTCTCCACGTTGTAGGCCCAGGCGTAGGCGGTGTCCTGCACCGGGATGCCCTCGGTGATGACCACCAGCAGCGGGATCTCCGCGTCGATGGCCTCGATGATGGCGTCCTTGGCGAACTTCGGCGGCACGAACGCGATGGACACATCGGCGCCGGTCTCCTTGATGGCCTCCGCGACGGTGCCGAACACCGGCAGCTCGACCGCGTTGCCATCCTTGTCGGTGTGCGCCACGGTGGTGCCCGCCTTGCGCGCGTTCACACCGCCCACGATCTGGGTGCCCGCCTTCAGCATCAGCGCGGTGTGCTTGGTGCCCTCGCCGCCGGTGATGCCCTGGACGATGACCTTGGAATCCTTGTTCAGGAAGATAGACATTCTTTTCGTCCTTACTCGGCCGTCGTTATTTGGCGGCTGCCAGTTCGGCGGCCTTGTCGGCGCCTTCGTCCATTGTCTGCGCCAGCGTCACCAGCGGGTGCGCGGCCTCGACGAGGATCGTGCGGCCCTCGTCGACCCGGTTGCCGTCGAGGCGGACCACCAGCGGCTTGTTCGCGTTGTCGCCCAGGATCTCCAGCGCCTTCACGATGCCGTTGGCGACCGCGTCACAGGCGGTGATGCCGCCGAACACGTTGACGAACACGCTCTTGACCTGCTCGTCGTTCAGGATGACGTCCAGGCCCGCGGCCATCACCTCGGCCGAGGCGCCACCGCCGATGTCCAGGAAGTTGGCCGGCTTCACACCGCCGTGGTTCTCGCCCGCGTAGGCGACGACGTCCAGGGTCGACATGACCAGGCCGGCGCCGTTGCCGATGATGCCGACCTCGCCGTCCAGCTTGACGTAGTTGAGGTCGTTCTCCTTGGCCTTGAGCTCGAGCGGGTCGGTCGCGTCCTTGTCCGCGAACGCCGCGTGGTCGTCGTGGCGGAACTCGGCGTTCTCGTCCAGGGTGACCTTGCCGTCCAGCGCCAGGATCTCGTCCTGCGGGGTGCGCACGAGCGGGTTGACCTCGACCAGGGTGGCGTCCTCCTTGACGAACACCTCCCACAGCTTCTGGATGGTCACGGCCGCGGCGTCGAGCACGTCGGCGGGCAGGTGGCCCTGCTCGGCGATCGAGCGCGCGAACGCCAGGTCGACGCCCTTGACCGCGTCGACGGGAACCTTGGCCAGCCGCTCCGGCTTGGTCGCGGCGACCTCTTCGATCTCCATGCCGCCCTCGACCGAGCACATGGCCAGGTAGGTCCGGTTGGCCCGGTCCAGCAGGAAGGAGATGTAGTACTCCTCGGCGATGTCCTTGGCTTCGGCGACGAGGATCTTCTTGGTGATGTGGCCCTTGATGTCCAGGCCGATGATGTTCTGCGCGTGCGTGAGCGCGTCGTCCGGAGTGGCGGCGTACTTGACGCCACCCGCCTTACCGCGGCCACCGGCCTTGACCTGGGCCTTGATCATCACCGGCTTGCCGATTTCCGCCGCGATGGCGCGGGCGTCCTCGGCCGTGTCCGTGACGCGGCCCTCGGACGAAGGCACTCCGTGCTTAACGAAGAGCTCCTTCGCCTGATATTCGAAGAGATCCATGTACTCACCGTCTCGTCTGCGTTGTGATGACAACGTCTTTGTTGGCGGCCCGACGTCGGAAGCGGGTCGGGTCGGACTTTAACCAGTCACATGGAGGGCCAATCGGCCACGTACATCCTAAGTGGCGCAGGTCACGGGCCGGTCCTGCCGGACAGCAAAACCCCTGGCCAACACTACCGACGAGTAGGTTGCCGACGGCGTGCCAGGTAGAGCCGCCGAACCCGGAAACAGAAGGCCTTCTACTACAACTCGTCGTCGAGAGATCTCGCCGGCGCACCCATATCGCGGTGAGATACTCGGCGCATCTAAAGTGATCAATCTCACATGTTTGTTACGGAATGTCCGCACCGCTTGTGGGGGTGCAATCGTTTCGTTACCGTCATTGCGGTCGATGTCACAACACGGTCACGACTAGGAGGACGGCAAGCTTTGACGCAGCACAGCGTTCCGCAGCCTGAGAGCCGCTCCGCATATGACCGATCGACGCCGCTGACCAGCGGATATCCCAGTTCTTCCCGCTTCACGATGTGGCACCGCCGATGAATCACCGCTCCACCTTCGCCTCCGATGATCGCCTGCGGTCCGGACATCGTTACCGGGAGGACGACGAGTCCTTCGGTGCGGCGAGCCCGTACGCAGGCACCCAGATCGACGGATATGGGGACTCCTCGTACGGCGCGAGCTCGCAGTACGACTACCACCCCACCGCAGGCCAGGGTCAAGGTTTCGCAACCGATCACGCGTCGTTCGAGCCGCCGGTTCACGACGCGGGCTATGACCACGCGGCCTACCAGAGCACCGGCTACGACGGCTCCTGGGCCTCGAACAACGCTTGGGCGCAACAGGATTGGTCTGAGCAGGACTCGTGGACCGACGGTGGCGCGTGGAGCTCCGGTGACGCGTGGGCCGAAGAGGAGGCCTGGACGCCGGAAGCGAAGCAGTGGGTGGCCGAGGACACCGGCTGCTGGGCACCGGAGGAATCCTGGGCGTCGGAGACCGCCGAACCCGAGGCGACCGACACCGGCACCGAGCTCCCCGCCGTGCCGACCGTGATTCCCGCCCGCCGCCCCGGGAACAAGCGCGGGGGCGCGCACCGAGTGCCCGCGCC